>NZ_JBFTPF010000047.1:0-50434 GCF_056398345.1 Paenibacillus sp. 01T442 | reverse complement strand
GTGCAAACTTCTCTTGAATCATTTTACAAAATGAACGATAAATATTCAGAGGCACAAGGTCATTTTTCACCAAATAGAATGTCCAGTCGCGATTTTTTCGGCTAATTTCTACTTGATCAATGTACCCTTCTGCAAAATATGAACGTACAACATCGGCTGGAATCTCGGCTTGCTGCATCAAAAGCTCAAAGCGATTCCGTTTATCAGCCAAATTACTCATGAACAGCCTCCCCATAAAACATACCAAGGGCAATGGAGTGAGACCTCCATATGCCCTTGATTGTAATTAATAGCTTCGACCAAAGACAACTGTATGCTTGGCAGGATCGCCGCACACAAGACAAGTCGATTTGGTTTCGGATGGTGTGAACGGGATATTACGACTTGTTGCTCCTGTTTCTTCCTTCACTTGCGATTCACAAGCGTTAGATCCACACCAGCCAGCCAAGGCAAATCCGCGTTTCGTCTCCAAGAATGTCTTAAACTCATCGATCGTATCTACCGCAATATAATGCTCGTCACGGAATTGCTTCGCTTTATCATACATCTGCTGATGAATCTCAGCAAGTAAATTTTGAACTTCTTGCACGAAGTCAGCCTGTTGAACAATTTTCTTTTCTCCACTTACGCGAGAAACAAGAACGACTACGCCATTTTCCATGTCGCGAGGACCTAACTCTACGCGAATTGGAACGCCGCGCATTTCGTACTCATTAAATTTCCAACCTGGACTTTGATCTGCACGATCATCCACTTTAACACGAACGCCAGCTTTCTTCAGGTCCGCGAACACATCAACCATGATAAGCGCGCCAATTAATCGCGTGCTAACTCCCCATGAAGTTGTATGTGCAAATTGGTGTTGATTCTCACGGTCTAGGAATTTGATATCAAAGGCAACTGCGAAATTCGTTCCAAGGTAATGAGAAGTCCCGGCTTGAACAGCTTTGCCATCCTTCATCATAGCTTCAATGGAGAAAGTATCAATGGCACCTGCGAATTTCTCCGATGGCGTCTTTTGGCCTACGATAACTGGGATCGCTAGGAAATCTTCTGCAAACTGACGATACACATCAAGCATTTGCATCGTTTCGCGTCGAGCATCTTGCTCGTCTTCATGCGCAGTATGACCCTCTTGCCACAAAAACTCAGTTGTACGTAGGAACGGCAACGTGCGCTTCTCCCAACGAACTACGTTTGCCCATTGATTGATTAATAAAGGTAGATCACGATAGGAGTTAATCCATTCGGCGTACATGTGTCCGATCATCGTTTCTGAGGTTGGACGGATAGCCAAACGCTCTTCTAACTTCTCCCCACCTGCCTCAGTGACCCAAGGAAGTTCTGGATTAAAGCCCTCGACATGTTCTTTTTCCTTTTGGAAAAAGCTCTCTGGGATAAATAACGGGAAGTACGCGTTGCGATGACCCGTTTCTTTAAATTTGCTATCCAACTCACGTTGAATATTTTCCCAAATTTCATAACCATCCGGTTTGAACACGATACACCCACGAACCGGGGAGTAGCTCATTAAATCTGCTTTCTTAATAACATCTATATACCATCGGGAGAAATCTTCTCCTTGTGGTGTTATTTCTTTAACAAATTGCTTATCGTTTGACATAAACCCTCCCACAGATTAGGACTAACCCTTAATCAATCGTAAAATATCATTGTATGTAACAGCTACCATCAACAGCATCAGGAGTGCAAAACCAACAAAATGAACCATACTCTCACGGTTCGGGTCTATCGGCTTACCTCTCAATGCTTCTAAGCCCATGAAAAGCAGACGACTTCCGTCTAGCGCAGGGATTGGCAATAAATTAAAAATACCTAGATATAAACTTAAAGTGGCAGCCCAAGAGATTAAGTAAGTCAGTCCCATTTTAGCAAACTCAGCAGACACTTGAGCAGTTCTCACAGGCCCACCGAGATCATCTAATTTGAATTGAAGCATAACGAGTTTTTGCAAACCTGTTACGATTCCAATGGTAGTACCTACTACTTGATCATAGGTCCCTGTAAATACTTCACCCAAAGTTGCACTTCTCCGGTCACCGCTAATGACAACACCAAGCTTCCCAGCTCCTGCTTCCATTTCTGGTGTTACTTGAAGTGTAATTGGATTCCCAGCGCGATCGATCACCCATGTCATTGGCTTACCAGCAGAAGATTGTATCGAGGTAACTAGTTTCTCTCGATCATCACCAATAGGCTGCTTATCAATGGACATGATGATGTCGCCTTTCTGAAGGCCTGACTTMTCACCTGCTTTACCTGCAAGAACAGAATCCAGCTTCACATTCGTGAACACACCAGACATAATCACCACGATGAAAAACAAAACAATCGCCAAAATAAAATTCATAACGGGTCCCATAACGATAGCAATGGCACGTTTCCCTACGGATTTCGAGCCGAATTGACGATCATATGGCGCTATTTGGGTTTCTATTCCCTTCGTCACCATCATGGCTTGCGGATCAATCGGATACGTCACTTTCTCACCGTCGACATCCAGGGATAAGCGAAGTGCTCGCTCTAAATCAATTTGTTCTACGACACCGATGATGACGTTAGAACGGCGATCTAATTGATCTAGATATAAGAATGTAACTTCATTCTGTTTGTTTAATTTAATTGCAACCGTTTGTCCTGGATTAACTTGAACGATTTCCGGGTCTTCTCCTGCCATGCGAACGAATCCACCAATCGGTAAAATCCGTAACGTATATCGGGTCTCCCCTTTTTTATATGAAAATATTTTGGGACCGAAGCCAATCGCAAATTCACGAACTAAAATACCTGCACGTTTTGCAAAGTAAAAATGACCCCATTCATGAATCGTAACAAGAACGAAAAACAGCAGAATAACCTTTAACCCAACTTCAATAGCCGACAAGTCGTATTTCCTCCTTCGGGTTTTCTTTCAGAAAACTACCTTATGTAGCAATGACCCGACGCTTTCGGTAAATGAGTCTACCTTCTAAGCATCTACTTCAGATCAGCTGTTCTTGTTCTTAGATTACCACTATTGAACGGCTGAATACAAGCTATGCCCGTACAGGTCATTATACGAACTAAGTGAAATATATAGACTTTGCTTTACAACCTCGGTGTCGGAAATTGAAAAGAAGAGCTGAGCCATGCAAGCTGACCTCATCTCTTCCTGACATTTAGAAACGGATAGACGCTGCAAACGATCTAGCCCATTGATCTTGTTCGTGAATAACTTCAATTGTAGGATTAGCATATGATTCATGTTTTTGCAAAGAAGCTTCGATAATATCCTCAATTTGTAGAAATGAAATGTCACTCTTAAGAAAACGAGCCACCGCAATTTCATTAGCAGCATTATACACAGTAGGCGTAATTCCACCTTGTTTACCACTTTCAAACGCCATGCGCAAGCATGGGAATCGTGTATAATCCATCTCACGGAAATGAAGTTTACCGATTGCGGCTAGGTCTAGTCTTGTTGTTGGTGTTGGAAAGCGATCTGGATACGTTAACGCATACTGGATGGGAACCCTCATATCTGGAT
Organism: Paenibacillus sp. 01T442; assembly: GCF_056398345.1. NCBI lineage: Bacteria > Bacillati > Bacillota > Bacilli > Caryophanales > Paenibacillaceae > Paenibacillus > Paenibacillus sp. 01T442. Next base: position 46,887 of record NZ_JBFTPF010000047.1, on the reverse strand, counting down.
TACCTAACTGAGCGATAACACTATGATCAACAAATTCAACGTAAGAGTGAATGACACTTTCCGGATGAAGCAACACCTTGATATCCTCATAAGCTAACCCGAAAAGCCAGTGTGCTTCCATTACTTCAAGACCTTTATTCACCATTGTTGCAGAGTCAATCGTAATTTTGGMACCCATCGACCAATTCGGATGCTTTAGTGCATCCTCCACGGTAACACCTACTAATTGTTCACGCGTTCGATCGCGGAATGAGCCACCTGAAGCCGTAATCGTGATTCGAGCAATTTGAGAACGATTCTCACCATTCAAACATTGAAAAATCGCAGAATGCTCGCTATCTATAGGTAATAAGGCAACACCTTTTCGAGAAGCGGCTTCAGTTACAATGTGACCCGCACTTACTAAGGTCTCCTTGTTGGCTAGTCCAATATCTTTACCTGCTTCAATCGCGGCCAAAGTTGGTCTTAATCCTTGACTCCCCACCAATGCACTTACAAGCAAATCCGCATCTGTCGCAGCAGCGACCTCCAACAAACCAGCTTCACCATAAAGAACCTTAATGTTTGATGGTATTTGCCTTGCAACAATTTCAGCTAATTCCTTCGTAGCAACAGAAACGAGCTTGGGTCGAAATTGATTAGCTTGCTCAATGACAAGATCACTGTTATACCCTGCTGATATTGCCTCGACCTGAAACTTTTCTGGCGAATGCTGTACAAGATCCAAGGTTTGAGTTCCAATGGAACCTGTCGATCCCAAGATGGCAATTTTCTTCATATGTTCAACCCCGCTTATGAAAATTAGTTAGGAATCAAATTGAGCAAATAGATAAAGGGGAAAACAATTAACCAACTATCCATCCGATCGAGTACACCACCATGACCTGGCAGCAAAGTTCCCGTGTCTTTAATTCCTTTAACACGCTTATAAGCGGATTGAATTAAATCACCAATTTGTCCTACTACAGCAATAACAAATCCTAACAGGAGTGATTTCCYTACACTTAAGAGATCTGGTGCGTACAAAGCAAAGCATACTGCCAAAATCATCGCAATAACTACTCCGCCTAGCGCTCCTTCAATCGACTTTTTAGGACTTATTTGTGGCCATAGTGGGTGCTTGCCTAACTTCGAACCGACAAAATAAGCACCTGCATCAGAGCCCMAAATACAAACAAACACCATGATCGACCAAAACAATCCATTATCCGCCAAGCGAGCCTGGATCATATAGTTGAAGCCAAATCCAATATAAACAACGCCTAGTAAAATCACAGATACTTGATCAATCGTTATTTTATTCTTGGAAGCTACTGTTATGAAAAGCAACAAAAACATGGCAAACCAAATAACGGTTGTAAACGAAATTGTCCATGTTATACCTAACAACCCCCAAGGGATCGTTAAACATAAAAGTGCTATAAGTCCAGCAACAGCTGTTAGTTTAAATGGCATATACCCATTCATTTGTAAGTACTCGCGGTATCCAATAATTGAACAGAGTACGATTAATCCTGCATACCACAAATCACCAAGTACAAGTAGAGTAATAAATGCAAGACCGGCAATAACGCCTGTTATGATCCTTTGTTTCAAGTTGAATCCCCCTAGATGAACAACGTTTATCTCTAAGTCATCCTTTTTAGTGAAAAACGATTACACAATCAGATGTTAAATACCACCGTATCTTCTTCCGCGGCGCTGATATTCAGCAATGGCTTGCATAAATAAGTCCTCTGTGAATTCTGGCCAATAGGCATCTGTGAACCATAATTCCGAATACGCTAATTGCCATAGTAAAAAGTTGCTTAATCGCAATTCTCCACTCGTACGAATCAACAAATCAGGGTCAGGCAAATCTGACGTTAACATATAGGATGAAAAGAGTTGTTCGTTCAACTCATCCGGGTTCAAGTTCCCGTTCTGCAAGTCCTTCATCATATCCTGAACACCTGCAATGATTTCCTTACGTCCGCCATAATTTAAAGCAAAATTCAAAATAAGACCCGTGTTATCTTTCGTTCGCTCGATCGCACCTTCTATAGCTTTCAGCGTATAGTCAGGTAGACCATCTTTCCAACCGGTCATTCGAATACGCACATTGTTCTGAATTAATTCTTCAATTTCCAAAGGGAAAAACTCTTGAGGAAGCTTCATTAGAAACTCGACTTCTTCTTTGGGGCGTTTCCAATTTTCAGTTGAAAAAGCATACATGGTAAGTACTTTGACACCAATATCATTGGCTGCCATTGTAATCTTCTTTACATTTTTCATACCCGAATGATGACCTGCTACACGAGGCAAGCCTCGCTGTTTGGCCCATCGACCATTTCCATCCATAATTATCGCAACGTGCGCAGGTACTTTGTCCAACTCTATATCCGCTGCTTTTTCGTTCACTGGCTTACGTGTTGGATTAAACCATTTCTTAAATAGCTTGAGCACAGTTGTTCCTCCCAACTAGGGAAAGATGAAAAACCCCCAGCAAATGAATACCCGGGGGCATATCTATCTTATACTTCCATGATTTCTTTTTCTTTAGCAGCCAAAACTTTCTCAACTTCAGCTACGAATTTATCAGTAAATTTCTGAATGTCCTCTTGATGCTTGCGGGACTCATCCTCAGAAATACCTGCTTTCTCAAGCTTTTTAATTTCGTCATTCGCATCACGGCGAATATTACGAATAGCAATTTTGGCTTCTTCGCCAAATTTCTTCGTCATTTTCACCAAATCACTACGACGCTCTTCTGTTAATGCAGGAATAACAATACGAATAACAATCCCGTCATTCGAAGGTGTTAAACCTAAATCGGACTTCATAATTGCCTTCTCAATAGAAGACATAGAGCTCTTATCCCATGGTTGAATGAGAAGGGTACGTGAATCTGGTGTTGTCAAATTAGCTAATTGATTAACAGGTGTCATTGCACCATAGTATTCCACTTGAATGCGATCTAATAACGATGGCGTTGCACGCCCCGCACGAAGAGAAGTCAAATCTCTTCTTAGTGCTCCAATTGCTTTGTCCATCCGATCTTCTGCGTTCTTCTTCACTGATTGAGGCATGGTTTATACGCTCCCTTTAACTGTAGTCCCAATTTTATCGCCAAGGACCACTCGTTTGATATTCCCTTTTTCCGTGATATTAAATACAACCAACGGAATGTTGTTATCCATACAAAGGGAAGATGCAGTGGAGTCCATGACACCAAGGTTATTGCTTATAACTTCCATATAGGTTAACGTTTCGAATTTCTTAGCTGTTGGATCTTTGAATGGATCAGCTGAATAGACGCCATCCACTTTATTTTTGGCCATAAGAATAACTTCTGCTTCAATCTCTGCAGCTCTCAATGCAGCCGTCGTATCCGTCGAGAAATAAGGATTACCTGTTCCCGCAGCGAAAATAACTACTCTACCCTTTTCAAGATGGCGCATAGCTCTCCTACGTATGTAAGGTTCAGCAACTTGTTGCATAGTAATGGAGGACTGGACTCTTGTTGGTACCTCTAGGTTTTCCAATGCATCCTGCAAAGCAAGTGAATTCATGACAGTAGCAAGCATCCCCATGTAATCCGCTGTTGCACGATCCATTCCTTTCTCACTACCTGCGATTCCGCGCCAGATATTCCCACCGCCAACAACAATAGCAACTTCCACATTTAACTCTACAACATCCTTCACTTGTTGAGCAATGGAGGTAATCACTTCTGAATCAATACCATATCCCTGCTGTCCGGCTAAAGCTTCGCCGCTCAATTTAAGCACTATTCTTTTATAAAAAGGTTGACCMAACTTGTATGACCTCCGTTTCCATGCATAACTCCATGTCTTTAAGGGCTAAAAAAGAAGGAACACCAAGTGTTCCAACTTTTTAAATGCCTATTATAGTTTAACTTGGGACATAACTTCTTCCGCAAAGTTTTCTTGTTTTTTCTCAAGACCTTCACCAAGTCCGAAACGAACGAAACGACGAATGGAGATGTTCTCGCCGATTGCAGCGATTTTCTCGTTCAACAATTGGTCGATTGTTTTGTCTGGGTCTTTAATGAATGCTTGCTCCATTAAGCAGAACTCTTCGTAGTATTTACCAATACGACCTTCAACCATTTTGTCGATGATTTTCTCTGGTTTGCCTTCGTTCAAAGCTTGGTTACGAAGAATTTCTTTTTCTTTTTCCAAAGCTTCTGTTGGAACTTCTTCACGACGAACATACGATGGGTTTGCTGCTGCGATATGCATAGCAATGTCTCTGCAGAACGTTCTGAATTGCTCTGTTTTACCAACGAAGTCAGTTTCACAGTTGATCTCAACAAGAACGCCAACTTTACCACCAGCGTGGATATAAGATTCTACAGCGCCTTCTGTAGCAATACGTCCAGCTTTGTTAGCTGCTGCAGAAAGACCTTTCTCACGAAGAAGTTCACCCGCTTTTGTGATATCGCCGTTTGCTTCTTCAAGTGCTTTTTTGCAATCTAACATACCTGCACCTGTTTTTTCACGTAACTCTTTTACTTGTGCTGCTGTAACTGCCATTAGAAGAAACCTCCTGTTAAATGTTTATTTTTATATGTAACACTAGTTTATTCTTTAAAAAAAGGGTGGTGACAGGCTGTTACACCTTCCAACCACCCTTTTCACATTGCTATAATTTAAGCTGTTGTTTGCTCGCCTTGGTGTGCTTCGATAACTGCATCAGCAATTTTCGCTGTTAACAATTTAACTGCGCGAATCGCATCATCGTTACCTGGAATCACGTAATCAATTTCGTCTGGATCGCAGTTTGTATCAACGATACCAACGATTGGGATACCCAATTTACGAGCTTCTGCTACAGCAATACGCTCTTTGCGAGGATCGATAATGAAAAGTGCACTTGGCAAACCTTTCATGTTCTTGATTCCGCCTAGGAATTTCTCAAGACGCTCTTTCTCTTTGCGAAGAATGATAACTTCTTTCTTAGGAAGAACTTCGAAAGTGCCATCCTCTTCCCATCTTTCAAGAGTTTTCAAACGATCAATACGTTTTTGAATTGTTTGGAAGTTAGTCAATGTACCACCCAACCAACGTTGGTTGATGAAGTACATGCCACAACGTTCTGCTTCTTCAGCAACGGAATCTTGGGCTTGTTTCTTAGTTCCTACGAAAAGGATTGTACCATTGTCTTCGGATACGGATTTAACAAAGTTGTAAGCTTCCTCAACTTTTTTAACCGTTTTTTGAAGATCGATGATGTAAATACCGTTTCTTTCAGTAAAGATATACTTGTCCATTTTCGGGTTCCAACGACGTGTTTGGTGACCGAAATGTACGCCAGCTTCTAAAAGCTGTTTCATGGAGATAACTGCCATCCCCAATCCCTCCTCTAAATGGTTTATTTGGTATCCGCCGCCCCTCGCATCTTTGCATAAAACCTACCGAAGTAAGCACCGTTATGCAAATTGACGGGCGTGAGTTTTTAACACCGTGAATAAATATACCACAACTGAAAACAAGGTGCAACCTTTTATGCTGAATGTCATTTTTCCCTTGAATTKGATAGTTTATGTATAAGCAAACAAAAAAAGATCTCTCTAAGAAGATCCTTTAGTCTGAAATTCTATTGCGAAGTAATAAGGTTCGTCACCACTGTCTGCGTGTCCATAAAACCTTCAAATACATGATAGCCAACTTGAATCTTCGTGTTTCCGCCTTGCTTATCGAGTTCGGTTACAAACGCCTTGCGATCTGTAATTACACCGGACTTCACAAGAAGCTCAGCAACCGCCGTTGCATCTAAATTGGGTTGGACATAGATGACGATCTTTGAAGATGTAACTGCCGCGGGAGCAGTCGATTTAGGCGTTTCTTGCGGCTTCGTCGAAGCTAGCTTATCGGCTTCGTCTTTGACTTTTTTCTGCACAGCAGCATCCAATTCGGCTTGGGTGTACATTTTCACATTTTTCTCAAGTACCAAATAGTATTTAGAGGCCTCTTCCTTGAGCTTCTGAGGATCCATCTCCTCCAAAGATATTCCTGACTTGCTCGGGCTACTTGGACGAATCAGCATCACTTGAAGAAGCATAGCGCCAATAATAATACCTACCCCAATACCAGTAACTAAGGCTCTATTTTTAAACACGGGTCCGTTCCTCCTGTCTCGAAAGTTGAAGGATCAAACTGACCTCGCCTTTATTCATACTAAGCTTTTTGGCTATTGCCTCCACGCTTTTCCCTTGATCATGTAAAGTAAATAGTTCAGAATATCTGCTCTTCATACTTAAACCCACATAGACTGGCTCCTCAGGTAGAGGATCAGGAGCAGTTTCGATTACATGTACAGATGCAGGAATACCATGATTAGGAGCGTTCAGAGCACTCAGCATCTCCGCCGGAGAAAGAACTGGTGGCTGACTCACATGAAGAGTCGTAAGTTCTTTGGACAGCTCGTGTTTTTGTCGCTCCAAGGTTTCCAAACGGCCAGCTAACTTAGCAAGCTCTACTTCATAATCTTGCTTTGTCTTTGAAAATAGATCAAGCATCGCTTGATTCTGTTCATCCATCTCAGCGGCGAAATGTTCTATTGTATCTTCGATTTCCTGCACTACCGTAGCATTTGCGGATGAAGCCGTCGTTGGTTCCTTCGGTATAAATCTCGCATAAACAATCATCACAAGACCGAGAAGGATGACATAGAGCACCGGCTGCATAACCATAAAGTTCACCTTTTCCTATAGCAAGTTAGAGGGAGAAGTCAATATGATGACCTTTATAGGGATGGTCCGGTTGGTGTTCCGGATCCTTAGTAAGATTATTTAATTGCCCTCTTGTCTTACCTTTACCCATTTGCGTTTTTTTCTGTTCACGTCGATCCAAGATATCAGCGCGCCCACTCTCTTCAAGTTTGCTTGCCCGTCCTCGGTCACGTTCCGTTGTTTGTACAGCTTGATTTTCTAAAATCGTTCCATCTTGCCGCGGCTTCTGCATCAATTGATTCTGCTTTATACCAGCCTCATCATTCTTGTGTACAGCGAATTGTAAATCGATGGCTTTGAAACTCATCGTCTACTCCCTCCTCACTTACACATTTGCACTCATGACAATATCGCCTTCACTTAATCGGAATGTCATTCGGTTCGTTGGATCTTTAATAAATTTTGTGTAACGACCAATGACAATTTTGGTACCACCATAAATCGTCGAAATAACTTGAACCTTAGCATTCTCAGAATCCTCAAGAGATTTCTCGATTTCCAAAATCCGTTCCTTGATCGATACTTGTTCGTCCACAGACTGCTTCTTCGTATTATTAAGTTTAATACGCATGGCAAGTTTATCAGGACTGAGCTGGCCCGCAGCAGCTAATTGATCCAACAAAGTAAGCGCTTTACTCGTTTTTTCCATATTCTCACTCAGTGATCTTAGTTGATTACGAAGTTGAATCATTTCATTCCGCAATTCAGGCAGAACCCCTACTTCAATTACAGTTGCTGTTGACATTGAATTCCCAATTGTTCTAGCCGTAACGCGTTCTCCAGCTTGAATGGTCCCGCCTACGATTAAACCTTTTGCACCCACACAATTGACACTTCTACCCGCTCTAACCGTCGAATGCATGATACTTTGGGAAACGTTTAGATCACCAGAAACTTCAATCGTGGCATCCTGGATGAATGAGCTCTTCACATTCTTACCAGCTTTGATCAAAGCTTTATTTTGCCCTACAATACCTGCCGAAATTTCAATCGATCCTTCTGCTTCAAGCTCCGCGGCTTCAACTCCACCAGTCACACGAATGTCTCCAGCTGCTCGAATTTTGAACCCAGGTAGAACATTCCCTCTAACAACAACTGTACCGATAAAGTCAATGTTACCAATATTATAATCGACATCCCCATTAATCTCGTACACAGGGAATACGTTTATTTTATCTCGATCCGTACGGACTACCATGCCATCAATCGTTGCGTATAGCCCCATCTGATCAGCATCAGTTACAACATTTTTACCTACTTTGAATCTAGCTTCTTTACCTGTTTTTGAAAAAAGCGTTTCACCAGTAACAGCACGACCAGGTGTGCCGCCTGTAGCTAAAAAGCGTTGACCAATCAATTGCCCTTTTCTAACATTATGAATGGATACGACTTCTTTATAATTGACCCGGCCGTCTTCCAGCTCCAAGGGTTTTTTTTCGTTGTCATCGAAGTCAAAAGATAATTTAATATATCCATTTTGACCATCTACCTGTTTAGTTCCCGTTGCAATTAGAGTCTTTTTATGAGAAAAAGATTTAGGATTTGCTGCAATTTCTGCAAGCACTACTTGATTTACTCCATGAATAATGCGATTTTTTTGAACCAGATCTAATAATTGCCCAATTGAGACTTTAAACGTATCTTCAGTATTACTGRTAAGTAAATGAGCAGATAACTTGTCATCTGACACTGTAATACTTATGAAGAAATCCAAAGGCATGTTCCCTTCACTCACGGACATACCACCTTTCCATACTTTCAGAATAAGTTTAATTATCTTGAAAAAGTTGATTTTTAAATCGTCCGAGTACACCTTTAAGTCTTAAGATCGCTTTAGAGTGCAATTGAGAAATACGCGATGGTGATAAACACATGACCTCTGCAATTTCACTTAATGATAACTCTTCAAAATAAAATAGTGAAACAACAGTTCTTTCTTTTTCTGTCAAGCGATCTATCGCTTTTGCCAAGGATTCTTTCAAATAAAACTCGTTTACTTGAGATTCTGGGTTCTTGGCTTTCTCATCCACGATAAGGGATAATCTGGTCTCTGACTCTTCTTCGCGTATGGGGTCATCTATCGAACATATGGTCGTAACAGAGATATCCTGTAACATTTGTTGAAAATCTTGCTCGCTAATTTGTAAAAAAGTACTTATCTCCGAATCTGTAACTGATCGAAGATATTGTTGTTCGAGCTTTTGATAAGCGTCTTCTACTTTTTTAGCTTTTTCTCTAACTGACCTTGGAACCCAATCCCCTTGACGTAAGCCATCAATGATAGACCCGCGTATTCTCCAAGAAGCATAAGTTTCAAATTGTAAGCCTCTTGCATAATCAAACTTCTCAATAGCATCAATTAATCCCATAACTCCAAAGCTAGATAAGTCATCTTTGGAGACACTTTTGGGAAGACCAATGGCTAACCTGCCTGAGACATACTCCACTAATGGTAAGTAGTTCTCTATTAGAGCTTGTCTAGCCGCAATAACACCTTGTTCTTTCCACTGTTTCCATAAATCAATATTTGCAAGCTGAACTTGCTTTTGATCAATCATGATTAATGATACACCATCCTTAATCTTCAGACATTCGCCTCAAGGCACCCGCCAGTTGTTCAGGGTCCAAATTATTCTTGGTGACTAGCTTAGGTGGATTCAATGGTGAAAACTGCATATCATTAGATTGTGCATCTTTCGTCTGATTCGTGTGGTTAGATTTCAGTAATTGGCGTGTTTCTTCATCCTCATCGGGTGTACTTAGATCTAAGTTCTGACCAACCCCGGATGAGGAGTTCTCGAGTAATGAATCCTCTAATGAAGAAACAGGTCCAATTAATAACCCTAAGACCCATCTAAATCCAAATGTGACAACGAATAAAATGAGAAAGCTGTATCCTGCTTTGATACAGGATGACAAGAATAAATTATTGCCTATCGATAAGGCAAACGTAAAAATTCCAGCTAACAAAGCTACAATGAGATTAATTCGAATAGTACCAATCATCATTAAATTTCCTTTACTCCTAATTGAACACTACGGATCTGGAGGATCCCTGTCGCACTAAAGAACTCAATCGTGCGGCCATAATTAGCTCCTGTATCCTCTGCCAGAATAGGAATCTTGTAACGATTCAACATTTCTTTACAAGATTCTACATTCCTCGGTCCAATTCTCATCGTATCATTATTTCCGGCAAAAGCAAACATTTGAGCACCACCAGCCAACTTGGCTTCAAGCTTACTTATATTGGCTCCTAGCTTTTCCATTCTTGAAATTAGCTCTGGAATAGCCGTATCTGCGTACTTCGCTATATTCAATGAACCTTCTCGCGCTATTTCAGATGAAGGCAGCATGACATGAGCCATTCCTGCTACTTTTGATCGGCTGTCGTATAGGGTAACGCCTACACATGAACCTAATCCTGTTGTCTTCAAAACGCCAATTTGATGAGCAACATTCAAGTCAGCCATACCTACTTTAATTAAGTTTTCTAGCGTCATGGAGAGACTACCCCTAATGCCGAAAAGATTTTACCAAACGATTCAGGATCAGGGATTAAGAAAAAGTGCCCTTGCACTTCATTCTCCCCTTCCAAAAATTTAGTATCAATGAGAAGAGCCTGGTCTCCCATTTGACCAAATTGCAATAAACCATAGCTTAAAATTGCACCAGCCATGTCGATCGCCAGCGCTGGAACCGTCGGCTGCATATTTAAATTCGTAAAATCAGCAAGCGAGGATAAATAAGAACCGGCAAGTATGTTTCCAATTTCATTCAGTGCTGATAATTCTAACTCTGAATACTCTTCATGATCCGTTAAGGATAAACCAACCAAATCATGAAGCATGTTTTTGGCAGCATCCAAGTCAAGAATGAAAAACATATTTCCCGGGGCATCCCCTTCAACACGTAAGAAGATGGCTAGTACGACTGTCTCAGCCCCGCCGACGCTTTCGCAAATTTCTTCGAAAGGCAACATTCTTACTTTTGGAACCAACATATCAATCGGCTTATCTAGTAAGGTAGAAAGCGCAGTCGCTGCGTGCCCTGCGCCAATATTACCTACTTCCTTAAGCAMATCTAATTGAAAATCCTGTAATTGGCTAAAAACGTCCACAAGCTATTCCTCAAATCTTTCAAGCTGCTGAATTTCACTACGATTCAAAACTTGCTCTAGGTTTAGAAGAACTAATAATCGACTCTCGCCTACACGAGCGATTCCATCCAAGTATTTCGCTTTAATGCCACCAACTACTTCTGGCGGTGTATTAATATTATCTGTATCGACATCAATAACATCATTAGCCGAGTCAACAATCAAACCTACTTCAAATTCTGCCGCAGAAACGATAATAATACGAGTTGCATCCGTACTTGCTACTTCTTCAAGTCCAAATCTAGCGCGTAGATCAATAATTGGAATTACAATACCACGCAAATTAATAACACCTTTAATAAATTCTGGTGCTTTAGGTACGCGAGTCATTGGTTGCATTCTTTCAATCGTTCTAACTTTTTCTACTTCTACACCATACTCTTCCGATCCAAGTGCGAAGACAATAACTTTCTTTTCTTCTCCCATTGTCAAATCCTCCTTAAAGTTTTCGTTAGAAAACTGACTTCGTAAGCATCAGCTTTAATCGAATATGGTTTATTTAATCAATGCATTAGGATCAATGATCAAAGCAACTTGTCCATCCCCCAGAATGGTTGCTCCAGAAATTGCGAAAATCCCTGTTAAATATTTACCTAGTGTTTTTAACACGATTTCTTGTTGACCAATAAATTCGTCCACCATAAGTGCTACTTGCTTATCGCCTTTGCGAACAACAACGATTTCTGTTTCTTCTTCCAATTCCTCGTTAAAATCAGGAACTTGAAATAATGTGCTCAGGGACAATAATGGGATAACCGTTTTGCGGTAATCAATCATCTTAGTACCTTGGATGTTGCGGATTTGCGACTTCTGAATGGCTGACGTTTCCACAATGGAGGATAATGGAATCGCATATTTCTCACTGCCCAAACGTACTAACATCGCCGAGATGATGGAGAGTGTCAGTGGCAACTGAACGGAAAACTTACTTCCAAAGCCTGGTTTAGAATCTACTTGAACATGTCCGCCAAGCATCTGAATTTTTGTCTTCACGACATCTAAGCCTACACCACGACCAGATATATCTGAAATTTTCTCCGCCGTACTAAATCCTGATGCGAAGAGCAAATTATACACTTCATGATCTGTTAATTTAGCTGCTTGTTCTGCTGTAACGAGACCATTTTTCAAAGCAGTTTTCAAAACTCTATCTCGATAAATCCCTTTACCGTCTTCTTCGATTTCAATAAAAACATGATTCCCGCTGTGGAATGCGCGAAGTTGAATCGTGCCTTGTTCTGGTTTACCAACGGCTAAACGCTCACTGATCGATTCAATTCCGTGATCAACTGCATTTCGCAATAAATGGACTAAAGGATCACCGATTTCATCGATAACGGTACGATCTAATTCAGTATCAGCACCTGTTATCACTAGATCTACTTTCTTGTCTAACGATTTAGCAAGATCTCTGATCATACGAGGGAATCGATTAAATACTGAATCTACAGGAACCATGCGAAGCTTCAGAACGATATTTTGCAAATCACTGCTGACACGGGACATATGTTCTACGGTCTCGGTCAAATCATTCCGTTTCACTTCACTCGCTAATTGCTCGAGTCGAACACGATCGATCAACAGTTCACTGAATAAATTCATCAGTGTATCTAAACGCTCAATATCTACACGAATCGTGCGGCTTGCAACTGGAGCCCCACCTGCGGCTGGTTTAGCAGCACCTGGATTCACAGCTGGTTCTGAAGCTTTGGGTGCAGCTACATCAATTGTAGGCACTGTAGTCGCAACAGCAGCAGCGATTTCTTGACGAGCTGTTTCAATCTCTGCAATCGGTCGGGATAATTCTGCAAGAGATTCTGTATCCACGGTTATAATAACAGCAGAAGCAATTTCAGAAACATTTAAAATTTCTTTCTCTAACGTTGCTTGATCAACTTTGGAGATAAAGTACAATGAGAACGAGCGATCAAACTTCTCTTGCTCAATTTCTTGCACGGAAGGCGTCGACTTAATAATTTCGCCCATTCTTTCCATAGCATCGAATACCATGTAAGCACGTGCAGCTTTTAAGACACAGTTTTCATTGACGCTAACTTCGATATAGAAAACTAGAAAGCCTGAATCGATCGATTGTTGAAGAATTGAGTATTGAAACTCATCCACTTCAATGCCTTTKGCTGGTTCTTTTACTGCAACTGTAGTTGTAACAGCTGGGGCTTTTTTGTAGTCCCCTGTCACGATGGATCTAAGAGAGGTAACAATTGGACTGACATCCGCTTTACCTGTCCCTCCTTGAATGATATCTTCAACCATGGATTCCAAGGAATCTAAACTTTTGAAAATACAATCAAATATGTAAGGATCCATATCTAGTTTGCTATTACGGACAAKGTCAAGCACATTTTCCATGTCATGTGTAAGAGCTGCGATGTCCTCGAACCCCATTGTTGCAGACATCCCTTTTAACGTATGTGCTGAACGAAAAATGTTATGTACTATACTTATATCTTTCGGATTACTTTCTAAATTAAGAAGATTTTCATTCAATGATTGCAAATGCTCTTTGGATTCATCGATAAACATCGATAAATATTGACTAAGTTCCACTACCACACACCTCCAATAGAATCATCAGTACCCCTTGTTTGCTTCAATTCATTTCATTCTGTACACATCTAGATAAACGAACCGCAATTTCTTGCTGAGGTAATACATGCATTGCAGCTTGAATTTCAACAGCGGCTCTTGGCATCCCATATACGACACAAGTTTCTTCTGCTTCAGCAATCGTTGTGGTTGCCCCCGATTGTTTCAAAGAAAGCATCCCTTTGGCTCCATCACTTCCCATTCCTGTCATCAAAACGACATGTCGTTTTAACTCATTCATATTTAGTAAGGATTCAAACATCACATCTACTGAGGGTCGATGACCTGAAACAGGTTCATCTTTGGTTAATCGAATTTTGTACGTTCGGTTCGGATCTTTGTGAATAACCATATGCCATCCACCCGGGGCCACATAAGCAGTCGCCGTTTGAAGGACTTCTCCATCAGCAGCTTCAACAACCCTAATTTGAGAAATATCATTCAAACGTTGAGCTAGTGATTTGGTAAAGTTAGGCGGCATATGTTGAACAATTAAAATTGGTGCTGGAAATCCTGCAGGAATATTGGAAATAACTTGATGTAAGGCTCTCGGACCACCGGTTGAAGTCCCTATGGCTACTAAATGACTAAAATGTGTCGTAGTTGTGATAGTCTGAGCAACCGAATCGGCTTGTTTCAAATTGTCTTTCATCATCTTAGATCTCAATGACAAGGGATTAACTTTTACTACAGGTGATTGCACGCTTGCTGGTTGGTTGACACTCATTTTTGAACGTACTGCCATAAGCAATTTCTCATGCAGCAATAGCTTAACTTTATACAAATCCAGAGAGATGGAACCCGATGGCTTTCGAATAAAGTCTACTGCCCCCAACTCCAAAGCTCKAATCGTCTCAGAAGCGCCCTCTTGCGTTAAGGAGCTCAGCATGATAACGGGAGTTGGCTGCTCTTCCATGATGTGTTTAAGCGCATCCAATCCATTCATAACAGGCATTTCGATATCCATTGTGACAGCATCTGGTCGAAGCAGCTTAACTTGTTCAATTGCTTCTTGACCATTCTTAGCAGTACCAATGACTTTAAATTGCGGATTCTCTGAAATTAAATCACTTACTATTTTTCGCATAAAGACGGAGTCATCTACGACAAGAATGTTATATATTGCCAAGCTGCTTCCCTCCTCTATCTGCTTATTCGACACGTTTTTCAAAATTCCTATTTCAAAAGTTTCAACATTTTATTTAAAAAGCTCTTGACACCCGTTGATGGCGTTTCAATAACGCGATATCCCTTAATATAATTGTCGGTAAGCGTTTTGATGCTCTTAGTTGCCGTTGAATAAGGAAATGCAATTGAGAAAGGAATTTGTCTTTTCACTGCTTTAGAAACAACTGGATCATCATCAACAAACCCTAAGGTTGGAATATGAATATTCAGAAATTGTTTAGCTACTAAAGAAATTTTGTCCGCTGTCTGCTTGCCTTCTCGCGCATCTGTAACACGATTAATAACTAGTTTAAATGCAACATCGTGGCCCATTGAATTCACCATTTTAATAATGGCATAGGCATCTGTAATGGATGTCGGTTCAGGAGTCGTAACTACGATGGCTTCTTCAGCCGCAAGTATGAATTTTAGCGTTTCTTTGGACAGGCCTGCCCCTGTATCGAAAATAATAAAATCCACATAGCCATTCAATTGCATAACTTGTTCCGCAAAATAATCTAACTCTTCTTCCGTTAATCGCAGTAGGTCATTAAAACCAGATCCACCCGCGATGAACTCCAAATCATTTGATCCCTTTTGGATGATTTCCCAAATCGTCTTATCCTTCTTTAGCAAGTGATATAGACTATACGTTGAAGATACACCCATTAATACATCAATGTTCGCGAGTCCAATATCTGCATCGAATACAAGCACCTTGTAACCCAAAGACTGCAGTGATAAAGCGAAGTTTAGCGTAAAATTGGATTTACCTACACCACCTTTTCCACTGGTTACGGTAATAATCCTGGTTGTTCTTGTGCCTTTATCCCCTTGTGTTTGAACCAGATTCCGCAACCCTTCTGCTTGATCCTTCATGTTCTAGGCTCCTCCAATAACAAATCAATGATTTGCCACTCATTCATTTCCGTAATATCATCGGGTACACTTTGCCCAGTTGTCACATACGAAAGCTTGAGAGAAAACTCATGAACAACATTCAAAATGGCGCCATAGKAATCCGTTTCATCCATTTTGGTAAAGAGCACTTTGTCCAATTTGAATTTACTAAAATTATTCGTAATCGCTCGTAAATCACGATATTTGGTCGTTAAACTTAATACTAGTATCGTTTCACTATTCCCTTGTGTCTTCAGTAATGAATTCAATTCTGAAACATACATTTCGTTACGGAAATTACGTCCTGCCGTATCCATGAAAATGATGTCGCATTCTGCTAGATTTTGAAAGGCTTTCGTCAAATCCTGCGGTGAAAATACAACTTCAAGTGGCACATTTAAAATGGTTGCATATGTTTTCAGCTGCTCAATCGCAGCAATCCGATAAGTGTCTGAAGTAATGAATCCAACTTTACGATGGTATTTCAATACTTGCTCCGCGGCCAACTTGGCTATCGTGGTTGTTTTACCAACACCAGTAGGGCCAACGAAATGAACAACGCGAGTTTGTGTAGATATATGCTTACTATGATCCGTTTGTAGAATCTCTCCTAATTTCGAACGAACAAGTTGATGAGCTGTTTCTTCTGTAACAGGTTCATCCGCAAGTTGAAAATCCGCCATAACTTCATCCATAATCTGTCGTACAAGTGTTGGGTTCACTTCTTGGTCATAGAGTCTTTGCTCAAGCGTTTGTAACGCTTCAGGAAGCTTATCCCCGTCGTTCACTTGTGTAAGCTTCTTCATCATTTCTTTCATTTGTTTGAGCTCATCCATTACTTGGTCATCTTTTACCGACGCCCTCGCTGCYGATTGAACAGAAGAAGGTGAATAGGCTTGATGCGCTGCAGGATTCACAACTCTCTCTGGTTGAGGAATGGCACTTACTGTTACTGGCTCGCTCATCATTGCCACAGGTGCTATTACATCAGGTACATCTGGAAAATCTGATTGAAAACTAGTTTTAAGTGGAGCTACCTGACTATTCACCTTAGGCTGCGGTGGCATCTGTGGCGCTACTCGTTGGGGAGCAGGCGCAGGTTTCGCATTAGCAGCGTCAATTGCGGCAATGACTTCTATTTTCTTCTTTCCAAACATACCAAGAAAACCGCCGGTCCGAATTTCTTTCGTATTCAGAATCACCGCATCCTTGCCAAGATCCGTCCGAATTTTTTGCAAAGCATCTGGCATGGAATCAACAACATATCTTTTTACTCTCATAAATTGACTACCCCCATGCTTTGGATTTCAACGCTAGGCTCTAATTCGCTATACGAAAGTACGGGTATATCTTGCAGTGTTCGTTCTAAAAGCTGTCTAACATACATCCGAATTGTTGGTGAAGTTAAAATGACTGGTTGCTGCCCTGATTGGATTAATTTCGTAACTTGCTCCGTTACACGATGAAAAATAATTTGTGATGATGAAGGATCTAACGCCAAATAGCTGCCTTGATCTGATTGTTGCACAGAATCTGCAATTTTTTTCTCCACCGAAGGACCTACCGTAATTACTTTGAGTGAATCTCCATGTGAAGTAAACTGTTGCGTGATTTGTCTTGATAGTGACTGCCTCACATACTCAGTTAAAATCTCAGGATCTTTCGTGTACGTACCATAATCCGCAAGAGTTTCTAAGATTGTGACCAAGTCACGAACTGATATTTTCTCACGTAATAGTTTGGATAGAACTTTCTGAATATCTCCAACAGCTAGTACGGAAGGGATTAGATCATCAACAAGCGCAGGATATGACTCTCTTACATTTTCGATAAGCGCCTTCGTTTCCTGACGACCCAGTAGCTCATGAATATGTTTCTTGATAATTTCAGTTAAATGCGTGGCCACAACGGACGGTGGATCTACGACAGTATAGCCAGATAGTTCTGCTCGTTCTTTGTTTACTTCATCAATCCAAATTGCTGGTAAACCGAATGCTGGTTCTGTAGTTTCAATACCTGATATCGAATCATCATCAAAACCTGGACTCATGGCCAGATAGTGATTTAAAAGTAGTTCGCCGCGTGCAACTGTATTGCCTTTAATTTTGATGATATACTCATTGGGTCTTAATTGGATATTATCGCGAATTCGAATAACAGGAACTACGACTCCAAGCTCCAATGCACATTGACGACGTATGAGAATAATCCGATCTAATAAGTCACCGCCCTGCTGCGTATCTGCAAGAGGGATTAGTCCATAGCCAAACTCAAACTCGATCGGATCAACTTGTAGTAAGKAAATAACACTTTCTGGACTTCGAACTTCCTCAATCTGCTGCTCTTCCACCAATTGCTCTTCTTTAATCGCTTCACGATCCAAATTCTTTTGCATTTTAAATGCGGCATACACCAATAAGCCAGCTATCGGATACGTTGTAAACCAATGGATCGGAGTAAAAGTACCTAAAACAACTAAAGTGCCGGCAACGATATACAACAATTTAGGTTGAGCCGTTAATTGTTTTGTAATATCATGACCTAAATTACCCTCAGATGATGCGCGAGTAACAATGATACCTGCTGCAGTTGAAATTAATAGTGCAGGGATTTGGCTGACCAACCCGTCACCAATTGTTAGGATCGAGAAAGTTTGCAGTGCCTCTTGAAAATCCATCCCCTTCATGGTCATCCCAATGATAAATCCACCAATTAGATTGATAACAAGGATAATAATCCCGGCTATCGCATCGCCTTTGACAAATTTACTGGCACCATCCATGGCTCCATAAAAATCTGCCTCACGCTCAATCTTTTGTCGTCTTTCTCTTGCTTGAACCTCATTGATTAAACCAGCATTCAAATCGGCATCAATACTCATTTGCTTGCCGGGCATTGCGTCTAAGGTAAACCTTGCCGCTACCTCGGCCACGCGCTCAGAACCTTTGGTAATAACGATAAATTGCACTAAGACAAGGATGAGAAACACAACGAATCCCACGACGATATTGCCCTGCGCAACAAATGAACCAAAAGTTCTGACCACGTCGCCTGCTTCAGCATGCGCCAAAATATTACGTGTTGTTGACACGTTTAATGCTAATCGAAAGAGTGTTGTAATCAGTAGCAAAGAAGGGAAAATAGAGAACTGAAGCGCTTCTTGTGTATTCATAGCAACCAAAATAATCATTAATGCTATGGAAATATTAATAATAAGTAAAAAGTCCAGCAAAGGGATCGGAACAGGTACAATCATCATCAACACGATGCCAATAATACCGACTAAAACTAATAAATCCTTGATTTTCATCAGATTGCACCTCCCTCTACGTTAATTCGTCTTACCCTTCATCTTATATACATACGCTAGTACTTCTGCCACAGCTTGGAATAGATCTGCTGGAATGGCATCACCAATTTCCACCTGTGCAAAAATCGCTCGAGCAAGCGGCTTATTTTCCATCGTCATAACGCCATTTTGTTTGCCGACTTCTTTAATTTTTAATGCAACATAATCTGCCCCTTTTGCAATTACTGTAGGAGCCTGCATATTTTTGGCATCATATTTCAAGGCAACTGCGAAGTGAGTTGGGTTGGTAATGATAACATCGGCCTTAGGAACTTCCTGCATCATGCGTTGCATGGCCATTTGACGTTGTTTGGCACGGATCTTCCCTTTGATAAGAGGATCGYCTTCACTTTTCTTATACTCATCCTTAATATCCTGTTTGGACATTTTGAGACTTTTCTCATGTTCGTATTTCTGATAAATAAAATCAAAAATAGCTAGTACAATCAGAATAGCCCCGATTTTTATTCCTAAGCTTAACGTAACMGAAGCAATAAATGAAAATGTACTTTCCAAAGGCGTGTGGCCTAACCCCAATAATCTAGCTTTTTGCCCCATCAACGTGGTATAAACCGCATAACCGATGATTAACATTTTCAAAGTCGACTTTAAAAAATCCACCACTGTTCGCATCGAAAAAATCCGTTTAAAACCACTGATTGGATTAATCTTGTCAAACTTCATCATCAAGGGCTCACCGATAAACATAAAACCAATTTGCGCATAGTTCGCTATAAAAGCGATCAGAACTACCAGTAGAAAAATTGGGGCCAGAATGATCAATCCTTGTATCGTTAAATCCGTGAATAACACTTGTACGTTCCCTACTGTTACATTCATGCCTAATTGATTCGCATATACATCCCGGAAGATATGAATAATCCTTCCTTTCATAAAAGAACCAAACATTAGAAAAGCCACGAATGAAAAAAGTAAAATGGAAGCCGCGGGCAAGTCCATACTTTTTGCAACTTGGCCCTTTTTTCTGGCATCCTGTCTTTTCTTTGCAGTAGCAGGCTCCGTTTTTTCCCCAGCAAACCATTGTAAATCAAGCTGTAAACGAAGTTGTTGGGACACGGCTCTCCTCCTACTTAAGTGTTGTCTGCGGCGAACCGCCCATAATATGAAGCATTTGCTCCATATAGTCAAACATAGTTCCAAACAATTGCTGAAATTGTGAAATTAACTCTGGGAATACAATAACAAGCAGGAAAAATCCAAGAATCATTTTAAGAGGTGCGCCGATTACAAAAATATTGAATTGCGGTGCAACTCTTGTCAGGAGTCCTAAACCTAAATCAGTTAGAAATAAAGCAGCTACTATGGGAGCAGCGAGTTGGAATGACAGGTAAAACATCTTGGAAAGTGATTTAAATAAAAAATCTGAGATTTGTCCATCATAGATGCGACTAAATAATGCGTTATCAATTGGCACCCATTTGTAACTGTCAATGATTGCTCTGATCAAGTAATGATGACCGTCAAAGGACAAAAACAACAAGACTGCAATCATATATTTCAGATTACCTAGCATCGGTGTTGAAGCACCTGATAAAGGATCAATGACGCTCGCCATACTGAATCCAATTTGCATATCCATAAATGAACCCGCCGTTTGGACTACGGTGAAAAACAGATAAGCGAGGAAACCTAAAATGATACCAATTAGCATCTCACGAATAATCAACAGTACATATACACCATCAATTGGCATGGACTTCTCCATCCCCAATGTTGCCAAAATAATCAATGATATAAATACAGAGAGCCCCACTTTGAACATCATTGGAATATTTCTGGAAGAAAGAATTGGAACCACGACAAAAAATGATGTAATTCGACAAAAAATAAGCAGAAAAATAGGGATCGCTTGAATAATTGTTGGCATTTCACTCACAACCTAACCAACGAATTTGTAAAGATTGTTGAGTAGATTAAAGGTAAAATCAACTAATGTATTCATAATCCATGATCCGAAGATAAGGATGGAAAGCAATACTGCAACAATTTTCGGAACAAAGGCAAGTGTTTGCTCTTGAATCTGTGTCGTCGCTTGAAAAATACTAATAGCCAAACCAACGATTAATCCAATAAGCAGCATTGGCGCACTAGCCTTAAGAACGGTATATACAGCCTCGCCAGCAATTCGTATTACAAACTCCGAACCCATCTAGATTACCTCCGATATCTTGGTCTTTAACCGTAGCTTAAGAGTAACGATCTCACCACAAGATACCAACCATCTACAAGAATAAAAAGAAGGATTTTGAATGGAAGTGAAATCATCACGGGCGGGAGCATCATCATCCCCATCGCCATTAATGTACTGGATACAACCATATCTATCACCAAAAACGGAATAAATATCATGAATCCCATTTGGAAAGCAGATTTTAATTCACTTATGGCATAGGCAGGTACTAGTGAAGTGAGAGGTATGTCTTCAACACCAGTTGGCGCTTTGGCTTTAGAATAGTCGAGAAACAGCTTCAAATCCTTCTGGCGCGTATGTTTAAACATAAACTTCTTCATGGGCAGTGATGCCGTCTGAAAAGCCTGCGTTTGATTGATTTCACCTTTTAAGTACGGTTGAAGTGCTGTTTGATTAACTTCCCCTAAAGTTGGAGACATAATAAAAAAGGTTAAAAACAGAGCGAGTCCGATTAAAACCTGATTAGGTGGCATTTGTTGAGTTCCTAATGACGTTCGAACAAAACCCAATACAATAACAATGCGTGTAAAACTCGTCATTAAAATAAGAATAGAAGGAGCTAGACTTAATACCGTAAGCAACAAAAGGAGCGTTACCGTATTCGAAGAACCCCCCGTTGCCGTGCTCGTCCCAATATTGACGTTTAATCCGGGAATCGGATTCGTAAGATCAGTTTCGGCAGCAGAAGCAGTTAATGACAATAGGAACATGGATATCACAGTGAGCAGTACTAAGCCGATTAATTTATTTCTTTTCATTCTTCATTCAACCGATCTGTTTGTTTTTGATCAGACAACCATTCTTCTACATGCTTATTTCGATCTGTTACACGCTTTAATTTATCATGAAATACTTGTTGGAACGAAGAAGTAATCTCTACTTCCTCTTCTATATCGTTCTTCTTTCGTGGTATCTTGTTAATCCACTTGCTTATAGTGCCAAAACCCATTCGATCATCCTGTGAGGATTGTAAGAGCTCTGAGATATAAGCCACTTCATCAGCGTCAATGATTTTATCCAATAACTGAATGTTCTCACCGACGCCAACAACGAAGAGGGAATGACCGATCTCCACAATTTGTATGGATTTGTTTTGGCCAAGGGGAACTCCACCTAAAGAACGTATCGAGTTCCCAAACATTGTACCTTTATTTTTCTTTGCCACATATCTCATCAGTACATAAAAAAGAATAATTATAAAGGCAAGAACTAAAATCACCTTAACTACCATCAAAAGTGAGTCACCTGAGCCCAATGAACCTGGGTAGTCAGAAATTGGATCAACTTTATTCGGTTCAGTTTCCGCATGTACGACTGTACTTGTGTAGAACATAGCCATAAAACTGAGAATCGTTAAGTATGCTTTATTCGATTGAAGTCTTTTCATAAGAACAACCCTTTCGGTTTATGTAAGACTCAACCGAATCCGGACGGTTTAACCTAGAGTCTTTTTAATAGCTTCGATTACGCGGTCAGCTTGGAATGGTTTAACAATGAAGTCTTTCGCCCCAGCTTGAATGGCATCAATAACCATGGCTTGTTGACCCATCGCAGAACACATAATTACTTTCGCATTTGGTTCAATTTTTTTGATTTCTTTTAAAGCTTGAATACCATCCATTTCAGGCATCGTGATATCCATCGTAATTAGATCTGGTTTCAACTCTTTATATTTTTCGATAGCTTGTGCACCATCATTCGCCTCGCCACATACTTCATACCCATTTTTAGATAAAATATCACGAATCATCATTCTCATAAAAGCTGCATCATCCACAATTAGAATACGGTTAGCCATTGAAAATATCCCCCTAAAATTAAATTATTGTAATTTTTGAATTCGTTCCCATTGATTAACAATGTCAGTTACACGAACCCCAAAATTCTCATCGATAACTACAACTTCACCTTTAGCAATCAACTTATTATTGACCAAAATGTCTACCGGTTCACCAGCAAGCTTGTCCAATTCAATGATAGACCCTTGAGACAGTTCTAAGATGTCTTTAATCACCTTATTCGTTCTGCCCAACTCTACGGTTACCTTAAGTGGTATATCGAGAAGTAAATTCAGGTTTGTATCATCCGCTTGCGCGTAAGAGCCTGATTGCAAATTACCAAACTGAACWGGTTGAACATTCACATTACGATTCGGCATACCACCATATGCAGCTGGAGGTTGTTGTTGATACATTGGCTGCTGCGGTGGATACATCGGTTGTTGTGGTGGATACATCGGCTGACCCATAGGAGGTTGCTGATACATCGGCTGCTCATACATCGGTTGTTGGTATACAGGTTGCTCATACATTGGTGCTGGTTGCGATTTAGGAGCTTCTTGCACAGGTGGAGCTACTACTGGTGGTGCTTGCGCCGCCGGTGCAGCTTCCATTTCTGAATCAGTATCACCACCACCCATTAAGATCGATACCATTTCTTTGGCGAAAGGAACAGGCAATAACTGCATAATATTGGAATCAATAAGATCGCCAATGGCAAGTCGGAACGATATCTTTATAAATACGTCCTCATCAGGCAGTTTTCCTTCTCCTTTCGACAAATTTAATATGTCGATTCCTGGTGGAGAGATATTGACAAATCTATTAAATATGGTAGACATGGAGGTAGCTGATGAACCCATCATCTGATTCATGGCTTCCTGTACCGCGCTGATATGAATTTCGCTTAGATTTTCATCACCGCCGGTGCCATCTCCACCCATCATAAGATCGGCGATAACTTGAGCATCTTTGGTTTGAATAACAAGTAAGTTAATTCCATGGAAACCATCAACATAGTTCACATGTACGGCTACATGAGGTCTTGGAAACTGTTCTTCCAATTCTTCTTTACCGATAACAGACACCTTAGGTGTCGTAATATCTACTTTTTTGCCCAGTAACGTCGATAACGCTGTCGCCGCGCTGCCGAAAGTAATGTTACCAATTTCCCCAAGTGCATCCTGCTCGAGCGGGGATAAAAAATCTTCTACTTGCGGAGGCCCATGAAATGAAGAGACAGAACTTTCTTCAGATGATTGTCTCAATAAAGCGTCGATCTCTTCCTGCGACAAATAATCTCTGTTATTCATCATATTCTTCTTCTCCTTCATTCACGATTTCTGTAATTTGTACAGCCATCTTCCCTTTTACGGTACCAGGGCTTCCGAGATATTTCAGCTTCTCGCCCACTTTGACTTGAAGCGAATCTTCGACGGATTTATGCAGAGGGATTACATCGCCTATTGTTAAACCTAAGAACTCTTGGATAGAAATTTCAGACGATCCCAATTCTGCAATGAGAGGTAGCTTGGTTTTCTCCAAGCGTKATTGAAGTGCTTCCACTTCTTCAGGTGCTCTCGTTTTCTTCTGGGAAACAAACCAGTGATGTACAGAAAGCCGAGGCATGATAGGTTCAATAACAACATGAGGAATACATAAGTTGATCATACCTGTTGTGTCCCCGATTTTGGTGCTCAGCGATATTAATGCAATCGTTTCATTGGGAGAAACAATTTGCATAAACTGCGGATTCGTTTCTAGTGCCTCTAAACGAGGTTGAATATCAATAACAGTTTTCCATGCTTCTTGCAAACTATCAAATGCTCGACTGAAAATGCGCTCCATAACGATCGTTTCAATCTCGGTTAATGCATTAATTTTAGTTGGCGTCGTACCTGCTCCGCCTAGTAATCGATCCAACATAGCAAAGGCAACATTGGGATGTACCTCAAGTACCATTCGACCCTCTAAAGGCTCTGCTTCAAAGATGTTCAAAATGGTCATTTTCGGGATCGAACGAATAAATTCATCATAGGGCAATTGTTCAACCTGAACTACACTGATTTGCACGAAAGTACGCAGTTGAGCTGAAAAATATGTCGTTAAAAAACGCGCGAAATTTTCATGAATCCGAGTTAAGCTACGAATATGGTCTTTAGAGAAGCGTACTGCTCTCTTAAAATCATAAGCCCTTACCTTCTTCTGAGTATCCTCCTTCTTAAGTTCATCTGCATCCATTTCCCCGGAGGACAGCGCAGCTAGCAAGGCATCGATCTCATTTTGCGATAAAACATCAACCATTCGAGTCACCTCCTTTAAGCAAAATCATTTATGAGTTACTGCAGCACTTTATCAGTTATCCAAATTTGTTTGATTTTACCTTCATGCAATAATGGGTTTAGTTTGTTCATTATTGTAGAAGTTAAACTATCTGAACCTTTGCTTCCTTCAATTTGCTCTTTCGTCATATCGCCAAGAATCTGGACAATCGTTCCCTTAACGGCTGAATCGAGCAAACTATCGAACTCAGCTTTGGCCTTTGAATTTTCCATTTCAAACGCAAAGCTAATTTTGATAAAATTTTGACTGCCTGATAAATTCGTTAAAATATCCTTAATGATAGAAGTATTCGCCTTAACCGTCTCCGCTGATGGCGCTTTTGTTGGTTTCACACTCGCAACAGCATCCTGAGCCTTCACTGCAGGATCTGTGGATTCATTATTCTTCTCCATAAAGTTCCACAACACGAACGCTGCAGTCAGAATTAGTGTGATAGCAATAAGGATGGAAACAATGAGTATAAATATTTTGTTCTTAAACACTTATGAACCCTCCGTATCCCTGGACTGTATTGTCGCTCGGACGGAACCAATATCTTGCATGTAGGTCCGCACTAAGCTTACCACAACCTCTGCCTTTTCGAGAACTGTGATTTTCTTGCCTGTCGTCAACGTAATCATCGTATCCGGAGTTTCTTCGATAAGCTCAATTAGAATTGCATTCAAGATAAGCGGTTTACCATTTAAACGAGTGAGTGAGATCATCGTTCTCCTCCTGAATCAGGGTAAGGGGAGCAGAGCTCCCCCTTCTTTCATTCAACTACTGATTAATGCTTCAGATTAACAACTTCTTGAAGCACTTCATCTGACGTTGTAATAATTCTGGAGTTCGCTTGGAATCCACGCTGAGCAATGATCATTTCTGTAAATTCACCAGTTAAGTCTACATTGGACATTTCTAGTTGCCCAGAGATGAGTGTACCCGTTCCCGTTGCTGGATCACCAGCAGAGCCAACTACAATCTCACCCCCTGGATTAGCGTTTGCGGTCATTTGATACAAATTTCCACCGATTTTCTCAAGTCCAGCTGGGTTGGTTACTTTAACAACGCCAACTCGTTGCCCTGTATTGATCGTTTCACCATCCGCATTTACGCCAATAATGTCACCATTTTGAGCAATCGAGAACGATACAATTTCCTCTGGAATGATAACGGGACCTGCTCCATCAGCGCCCATAACATGAAGTCCCTCAGAATTTACAAGGTTCCTATCCGGATCCACTGTGAAGTTACCAGCTCTTGTCAAAAAAGGAACATCTACTTGATCGACAGTCCCAACTGCGAAGAAGCCATCGCCATTCACACGTAAATCTGTTACAACATTTGTCGTCATTGCACTACCAGCTGTGTGCACAGTATCAATAGCAGCCAAACTAACACCCAAACCAACTTGCTGTGCATTCACACCACCTCGGTTTTCATCAGGCGCGCTAACGCCTGAAACCGTCTGACTAAGAATGTCTTTAAACATAACACGACTACCTTTAAATCCGATGGTATTTACGTTAGCGATATTATTTCCAATAACGTCTAACTTCGTCTGAAAGCCACGCATACCTGAAACGCCTGAGTACAAAGATCTTAACATGAAATAGGCCTCCTAAATCGGATGTAAGTATATAAATTTGAGTTGCTTCTTTCGATCCACAACTCCAGGCTTCCTAAAAGGTCGAGCCCTGCAAACCTATGAAATTATCATTGCACTATCGATCTGTGTAAACACATGATCATTCATTGCTTGGCCATCTAACGCAGTCACTACGGTTCGATTGGGTACATTTACGATATATCCATTCCCTGCTAAGATCAGTAGTGCGTCTTTGGCACCTTTGGATGCAGCTTTATCAATGGCATTGTTCATTTTCTCAATTTGCTCTGGTTTGAGTTGAATGCCGCGTTCTTTTAACCTGACCTCAGCATGATGACTAAACCTTACAAATTGATCTTGGAAAATCTTCTGAAAAGTAGGATTTACGTTATTCCCGTTAGGTATTACTTGCTGCGTTGGTGTTCTTCTCGTTGAAGTAGGAGAAACCGCGCTAGGATAAAGTTGACCTATGGATATTCGCTCTGTCATTCTGTTTCTCCAGCGTTTTCAATTTTCTTTAACTTATCCAAGGAAACTTCCACACCATTCACAGTGGCAAATTGATTTCCATCTTTAAAAGTTATCGAATCTACTACGCCAGACATCTCAGTTGTAACACCTGATGCATCTGTTCCTGTCCATGATATTGACTTACCAATTAATCCAGACACGAAGCCTAATGATTGTCTCATTAGTTTCATTTCACTAGCCATATTCGTTAATTGCTCAACAGAAGTAAATTGAGCCATTTGAGCGATAAACTCTTTGTCCTGTAAAGGCTGTGTAGGATCCTGATTCTGAAGCTGTGTAATTAAAATTTTCAGGAAATCATCCTTACCCAGGGTTGTACTGTCCTTCTCTTTGGTTTTCGCGTTAGTCCCTTTATTAATCAGGTCAGTGACATTACCAACGATTGGATTTGTAGCCATACGTTCACCTCCAACAATTCATTCTACTTCAATTAGGCAATGACATCGAAGGAATTACCGTTTGTATGAATGCGAAGCTGTGCAATTTGCTCCATATCTTCTTTAAACTGGGTAGCATCCACTTCAATTTCACTCGAGCGATTTTTGGGTTGTCGTTGTGATTGATTAAAGCTTTGCGGTTGACGTTGTTCTTGGAACATGTTAGAAGACATGTTTTGACTTTGCGTAACTTCTAATTTCTCAACTTGTAATCCCTGCGTCAGAAGCGCTTGACGTAATTGAGGCAACTGGCTTTCTAACATTTGTTTGCCAGCTAAAGTATCAGCCGCAAACTGAGCAAATAGTTGTCCATCATGCATGGAAATTTTCACATCTACATGTCCTAAATTCTTAGGAAACAAAGATAGTTTAGCCTCAGAGAATCCTTCGGACATCGTAATTCTCATGTTTTTTAATACATGTGTTGTCATCTCTTCTGTGAAATTAGCGGTTGTTAACACCGGTACTGGCGTTTTATCAGCTACTATCGTCACTTGCTGAGATTTCTGTAAATCACCAATCGTTACGATTGAATTTGTTCCCGTAGTTGTCTCAATTGGTAGATCAACGAGTGGGAGAATTGTCGATTCCGAAACGTCATTTGACTGTTTAGTTACAACGAATGGGATATGCTTAATTGCAAATTTCTCTTGTTTTGGCTGAAGCGATTGAAGATTTACGGAAAGACTGTTATCTAGCGACGAGTCATTATCACGTTTGCTTATGTACTTGTTGGAAGCAATTCTCCCATTTGGTGAAGTGTGTTCTTTAGCTCCAGTGACGGGAACATTAGACTCAATAGAACTAGAGGATACATCATCGACAGTTATTATCTTCTGTGCTCTTCCAACTTCTGCTATAACCTCTGGAAGTAACGGTTGAATCGTACTCGCGAGTTCTGTATTCAAGAAGTTTAGAATCGGATTGTCTGGCTGCTGCTTGGATAAAGCTGACAGTGTTAACAAAGTATTCTGTGCTTTCAGGCTCAGCGAATTAGTTGTTGGCTGTTGCCACATTGCAAGATTTCCAGCCGCAAGTGGGTTTGGCGTGTTGCTAAGTGCAGCTAACAAATCTTCTGCATCAACAAACCACTTTTTCACTTTAGGATCTTGCAATAATTTGTCAGCAAGTTCAGGATTACTATTCATGGCTTCTAAAAGCAATTCTGGCAAAGTACCATCGGACGAAGTCACTTTTGATTCTTGAGCCACATCAGTTTGAATTGGCATGACCAAGCTTTGAAGCATTTGCAACATCATACTCATTGAAAGCTCAGTTTCTGATGGTTGCCCTTCAACCATTGGTACCTTCTCTTGTGCGGTTTGGTCAGAAAGAAGTGCTGAARAGCTATCTGTCGTTCCATTTCCTTTAGAAGTCGCTTTACCTGTAGTTGTTGAAGCTGTTGCTCCTGTTTGAGTTACCGGTGCTGAAGTCATCTGTACGTCCATTTTTTTCACCTCCCTTCCTAATTTACCTGCAAGTTACGGTACAAGCTTTGCTGCAATTGTTGCTGCAATCTCCTTATTAGCATCTGAGAGGGCTGACATCACTTTAGAACGTGATGAATTATCCATCCCACTTAAAATGGATACAACTTTTGCTGGGTTTGATTTATTCATCTCTAGCAGGACGTTTGAAGCGCTTTTTGGTGTCATATTGGCAAAAGTTTGTCCAAGATCCGAAGTGCTCACCGTGCTTGTCGCTGCCTTCGCATCCTTCGTGTTATTCGTGGCAAGTCTTTCTTGTAAAGCAGCTATTTCTTTGTCACGAACTGGCACGATATCTTTCAAGCCGATGGAAGCAGCAGCTGCTTTTGCAGCATCCATTTTCTCAAGAATCGCTCCACGATTATCTGCTTTCATCATAGAGAACACCAGTACCATTTCATTTGGTGTCAATGCCTCAATGATAGGTGCAACTTTACTCGGCGTCATTTTGGCGTACATATTGGCAAGCTGTGTGATTTGATTCGTGTACTCTTCTTCTGATTGCGTTTTATCTTTTAACTTTTCCTCAAGTTCGGCAACCTTCGCAACTGCTGCTTTTAGGGAAACGTCTTTATTCTCAGTCGTCGAATCCGCTTTTTGCAAGGCTGCTGTCAATTCATTAACGCGAGCATTCAGCTTCGCTATCTCATCTTCCTTAAGTTTTACACTTTGCTCAGATGATACTGCTTTACCTTCAGCTGTCACTGGTGCAGTTTCTTTTGGTGCTGGGACTACTAATCCAACGACAGGCGTGTTGTGCAATGCTTTTTGAATACTACTTTTGATATCATAATCAAAAATTGAAAGCAGCACGAAGAGTAAAACCGCCGTAAACACAAAGGGGATGACAAACCATATCAAAAATCGCTCCAGTGCACTATAAGATGCACCCTCTACGCTTGTATCGGCCATCTCTTCGTCCCTCCTTTTCTAGCTTAATACGATAAACGCCTAAAACGATTCGTAGCCATTTCATCAAGAGCATCCTGCTCTTTTTTAGCGATCATGAATTGGAATTGGGTATGAGCTTTTTCTCTTGCTTTGGTCCATACTTTTTCATCTATCATTTTCACAGACAAATGTTCTTGCTTCTCAGTTACGATATGTTTAGCTTGTTTAACATCCTGATGCTTGCGAACAATTTGTTTGTCCACATGATTCATATAGCTCTGCATGAGAAGCATGTTCGATATCGACACAGAATGGCTAGTTGCTTGAATCATTTCATTGTGCAAGTTTTCCTTCTGCTCGAACAATCCGTTTAAGCTTGTTTCTTCATTCCTTAACTGCCCCATTGCTTCAGATAAAATCCATTCTGCTTGCGTTCGTTCATTATTCTTCAAATCGACAATTTGCTGGAAAGAGTAGCGAAAACTCATCTAGGACCCTCATCCCTTATAAAATTCTTGGATTAATCGTTCTTGAGCTTCTTCGTATGTTAACTTTTCACTTGTTCGCTGTTTCGTGAAATCCCAAATAGCTTCAATATTATCCATCGCTATATCAATATTTGGATTAGAACCTTTCTGGTACGCCCCGATATTGATAAGATCTTCCGAATCTTTATAAATAGAGAGAAGACGCTTAAGTTGATCAGCAGCTTCCATGTGTTCTGACGGTACAATCTCTTTCATAACTCGACTTACACTTGATAAGACATCGATCGCAGGATAATGACCCTTGTTCGCAATACTACGATTTAGGACGACATGACCATCCAAGATTCCTCGGACCGCATCTGCAATAGGCTCGTTCATATCATCACCGTCGACAAGCACCGTGTAAAATGCAGTAATGGAGCCCTTCGCACCTGTACCTGACCGTTCTAGAAGCCTAGGAAGCATAGCGAACACAGATGGAGTGTATCCACGTGTGGCTGGAGGTTCACCAACGGCTAATCCCACCTCACGTTGTGCCATAGCAAATCGTGTTACGGAATCCATCATCATCATGACATTTAAGCCGCGATCTCTAAAATACTCAGCAATACTTGTCGCAATCATAGCGCCTTTAATCCGAATTAATGCGGGTTGGTCGGATGTCGCCACGATCACAACCGATCTTGCCAAACCTTCTGGACCTAGATCTCGCTCAATGAAATCCAACACTTCTCTGCCTCGTTCTCCAATGAGAGCAATAACATTGACATCGGCTGAAGTGTTGCGGGCTATCATTCCCATTAAAGTACTTTTCCCAACACCAGACCCTGCAAAAATACCAACACGTTGACCTTTACCAATTGTTAATAATCCATCAATACAACGAACACCAACAGATATTGGATTAAGCACACGTGGGCGTGTTAATGGATTACTGGGTAAATTATTCGTCGAATACTGCGCCATCCTTGAAGGCAGATAGGAACCATCTAATGGTTGACCTAGACCATCTAAAACTTTTCCCAATAGCTCATGTCCAACCTGGACTGTTAAAGGTTTACCTGTGCCAACAACATCGCAACCAGGTCCAATGGCATCGAGATCACCAAGCGGCATTAGAATAACTTTGTTGCTTCGAAAACCGACCACTTCCGCTTTTAATGGTTTATTGGATTTATGCGGATAGATATAACATAGATCACCAATACTGACGTCAGGACCCTCAGATTCAACTGTAAGTCCAATAACTTGCGTCACTTTACCGTTTACCCTAATTGGATCAATCGTTTGTAAAACTTCTTTGTATTTATCCACCTTCGGGAGCGATGTCTGTGTCATTATGATTCCTCACTTTGTAAGGCCAGTTGCTGAAGTGTTGACTTAATTTCTTTCAACTGAGTATCAATTCTCGCGTCTATGCTTCCGTACGATGAGCGAATTACGCAACCTTGATCTTGCACAGAAGAATCCGGAATAATTTCGAGTTCGGCTTGTGAATCAATGGAAGTGATCAATTCTTCTCTAGCATCCTGGATATACGCGAATTGCGAAGGAGCTACACATAAAGTAATAATTCCCTTTTCACGTCGGCGAGAAAGTATTTTCTGAATGAACTCAATGACCCAACCGGGTTCGAGAGAAAGCTGTCGAACAATAATTTTTTCTGCGATGGATGTGCTTAATTCTATTAGAAAAGGTTCTGACTCTTGGATAATTTGTTGCTTCAGCTTATAAGATAACTCAAGGATGGATCTAGCTTCAGCCAACATTTCATCATATTCTTTTCGAAGAACATTCTCCGCTTGAGCAACACCTTGACGATAACCTTCATCAAATCCTACTTGTTTCGATGCGTTCGCTAGCTCTACATCTTCAGCTCGCTTGCTTTCCCACCAGCTAGCAATGTCAGATTCTGTTTCTTGGCGGATTRATGCACATTCTCGCTTGGCCTGTTCAATTTGATCACTAGCAAAAGCTTCAGCATCATCCAAAATTTGTTTTTTCAACGAGGTTGCATCGTTAATCTCAATTTGCATTTCAGCTGACATGCTATTTTCAACAGCGGGAGCTTCTGGAACAGCTTCTGTTTGAGTGGCATGCGATTCAAAAATCTTTTTACTTTCCATCGGATAATATGCGAATGATTTAATGACATTAGACAATAATATCATCTCCTCCACCACGTGCGATGATGATTTCACCCGACTCTTCTAAACGACGAATCGTAGCCACGATACGGGTTTGTGCTTCTTCCACATCACGTAATCGAACAGGCCCCATAAATTCCATTTCCTCTTTGAAAGTCTCCGCCATACGTTTGGACATGTTTTTGAATAACACATCGCGAACCTCTTCACTCGCAACTTTAAGCGCAAGTTGCAAATCAGCATTTTCAATGTCGCGGATAATACGTTGAATGGAACGATTGTCGATATTGACGATATCTTCGAATACGAACATCCGTTTCTTGATTTCTTCAGCAAGCTCTGGATCTTGAATTTCTAATGAGTCGAGAATCGTACGTTCTGTGCCTCGATCAACACCATTCAATATTTGAACGATGGATGCGATACCACCAGCATTTGTGTAATCCTGCGTAACCGTCGAGGAAAGCTTCTGTTCTAATACGCGCTCAACCTGTGAAATAACTTCTGGTGATGTACTATCCATGAGTGCAATCCGTTTAGCAACATCGGCTTGTTTCTCCTGTGGGAGTGACGACAAAATGATCGATGCCTGTTCAGCTTGCAAATAAGATAAAACAAGTGCAATGGTCTGCGAATTCTCATTTTGAATAAAATTGAGAATTTGCGCAGGGTCTGCTTTCCGTGCAAAGTCAAACGGTCTTACTTGAAGTGTAGCTGTCAAGCGATTGATGATATCAAGCGCTTTTTGAGAACCTAGTGCCTTCTCCAAAATATCTTTGGCATAAGCGATACCACCTTGAGAAATAAACTCTTGCGCCAAACAAATTTGGTGAAACTCGGCAAGAATTGAATCCTTTTCTAAGGTATCTACTTTACGCACATTCGCTATCTCAAGCGTTAATTGTTCAATTTCTTCTTCACGCAAATGTTTGAAAATTTGTGCTGAAACCTCAGGGCCTAAACTGATCAAAAGAATAGCTGCCTTTTGTCGTCCGGTCAACCCTTGTAAAGCGGCTCTGGCCATACAAGTGCACCTCTATTCGTCTACTAACCAAGTACGCAGCAAGTTAACAAATTCTTCCGGCCGCTTTCTTGCAAGCGTTTCGAGCTGCTTACGCACTTGATTGTCATTCGTTACATTTTCAATATCAATCGTTGGAAGCTCTGCCTTTTGAGAAGCAACATCCATCTCCTGATCAATCAGAAGTTGTTGTGCTGCTTTCTTGCGTTTTCTAATTGCAAACCCAATAAATGCTCCAATAGCTAGTGCCGCTAACGCTAATGCACCATAAGTCAAGTAAGTAGATGTCTTCGTTGCGCTTGCATCGGAAGATCTTACAAATGAATGAGCAAAAACTGTAACTTTTTTCTGCAATTCATCGTCTGTATAAGTAGTCTTATTATCAGCTAGTGCTGTTCTCACGATATTCACTAGCGCATTCTGAATGGCTGTTTTCGTTTCAGCAGTTAAAGAGTTCGGATCATCTCTTACTGGAGGCTCGATGCCAACATTAATACTTACATCCTTCACTACATACGGTGTAGAGATAATGTCATTTGTAATACGATCCACTTCATAATTAACTGTCTTACTGTTTTTCTCTGATGTTGAGTTCCCATTGTTTGCTGTCCCTGGATAACCAGGTACATCCGTTGCGCCGGTACCAGGAACACCGCCTGTTTCCGTGCCTTTATTTTGATAAGACTCATTTGCTTCTTGGAGGGAGATTTCAATTCCTTTTTGATCAACTTGGTTCGGTGCCCTTACGAGTTGTTCTTTGGTTTTCTTCTGATCAAAATTCATCGTTGTAAATACACTGACACTCACTTTATCACGTCCAAACATCGTACCCAACATCGAGTTGATGTTCTTCTGTAAATCATTTCGGAACTGAGTATTAATATCTGTATCTCTCGGTGTGCTATTAGCTTCGCCACTGAACTTATACGAGAGTAAATTTTGATCCGAAATGGAAATATTCTCAATCGGTAGATTCTTAATACTATGAGATACTAAATTGTAAATCGTATCTACTTTAGGTTGATCTAAGGAATAACCCTGTTTAATTTGTAAAACAACTGATGCTGTTGCTTTCTCCGCCTGCTGCTGTAGGAATKGACCTTCCTCTGGCAGAGAAATGTTTACTTTAGAGCTTGAAATAGCTTGATTCGCATTAATAAGTTGTTGAAGTTCTCCTTGAATCGCGCTCAAGTATTTCACTTTGAATTCATTATCCGTGATACCGAATGAGCTGCTTCCGCTAAAAACTTCAAAGCCCAAGGAACCGTTCTTATTCAATCCTTGAGACTCTACTGCAAGTTTGACATTAGCTACTTCACTTGTTGGCACTTCTATGCTTTTTCCATCGGCACTCAGATGATAAGGTATTTTGGCAGTATCTAGATATGATTTGATATTGGCTGCATCACTGGGCTGCAATTCTGTATATGCCAACGAATAATCTGTTTTCGACAAATTAACACTTATAATGGCAGCTGTTAGAATTAATAAGAACACAGTAGCTATAAAAATAATTTTCGTCGTTCGATTATAACGATTCCAGTATTGCTTCACCTTTTCCCAGTACTGGAGCAGGTTCTCGTTCACTCTGTCACCTCATTGACCCAAATTTAGCAGCATCTCTATAGTTACAGCTGCATTCTCATRATTTCTTGGTACGCCTCGATCACTTTATTTCTGACCTGAACAGTTAGTTCGAGTCCTAATGAAGCTTTCTCCGAGGCAATTGTCAATTGATGTACATCTGAAAGTTCCCCTTTAATGAAGCTTTCGTTCAACTGATCGACTTGTTTTTGCTGAGCACTCAAATTGGTCATCGCCTCGTTCAGAAATGAACCAAATTTCTTACCTAAATCATCTGCCCCCTCACCTGCATTATCCTTTGGAGTAATAGAACTCATTATATTTATCGGACTGTAACTAATTTTGTCAATCATGGCGCAACCTCCTATCTACCAATTTCCAATGCTTTGGTTATCATCGCTTTACTTGCATTTAATGCTGTCACATTGGCTTCATATGATCTCGTTGCTGAAATCATATCCACCATTTCTTTGGTAATATCAACGTTTGGCATATAGACGAATCCATTGGTATCTGCATCAGGATGTGAAGGATTATACACTTGTTTTAATGGTGATGTATCTTCAAATATCTTATTCACTCGAACTCCCTCACCAGTTCCATCGGCCATCGCTGATTTCAGTGACTGGGCGAAACTTGGCTGAGATTTCGTCTCGAATGAAACTAACTTTCTCGTGTAAGGCATCCATTTTCCATCAACAAACCTTGCTCTTGTCGTATCCGCATTGGCAATATTGGACGAAACAACATCCATACGCAGGCGTTGCGCAGTTAAAGCTGATGCACTAATATCAAATCCGTTTGTAAGTCTCATCGTTTATTACCTGCCCCCAATGACCGTACGAAGTTTTTTGAAATCGCTATTCATCTGTTGAATCATCGTATTGTATTTAAGTTGATTTTTGGCCATCAATGACATTTCGTAATCCATGTCCACATTGTTTAAGTTGTTGTTTATTGCTGTCGAATTATCTGATTTAATTTCAGTGTTTGGCAATGTCGTCGTTTTCCCAATTACAAAATGCCTTGGATCTGTACGAAAGCCATCTATTGAAGGTGTATTCGCATTCATTTGTCCTTGTAAGAGCTCTTCAAATGCAACATCGGAACGTTTAAAGTTAGGAGTATCTACATTGGCAATGTTATTCGCCGCCACTTTTTGCCTTAGCGTCGATGCATCCAGCGAACGCTCCATCATATTCCAACTAGGCTTGTCTAATAAAGACATAAACGATTCCCCTTCACTCTAAATAATATTCAGTTACTATTTCAACATCGGGAGAATTGATTCCTTCTTGTTTCGACATAATTCTCGATTTCCGATACAAAATAGTTCTATATGTAGAATTTTGTAAACCTTTGACTTATACTCTTTATCATCTAAGATATTACGTTAAGTTACAATAAGAAAAAAGCCCTATCTTTTTATCAGATAGGACTTCAACATCTATTTTTATAATTTTGACTTCATCTGTTCAATACTCTGCATCAGTTGTTCATTTAGAATACGGATATAAGTGCCTTTCATACCTAGTGATCGCGTTTCAATCACGCCAGCACTTTCCAGTTTACGCAGGGCATTTACAATAACAGAACGAGTTATACCCACACGATCTGCAATTTTACTCGCCACCAACAATCCTTCTTTGCCGTCCAGCTCCTCGAATATATGTTCAACAGCTTCCATTTCACTGAAAGACAATGAGCCAATTGCAACTTGAACAACTGCTTTGCTGCGAGCTTCCTCTTCAATCTCTTCCGCGCGCTCACGCAATATTTCCATTGCGATTACTGTCGAACCATATTCTGCTAAAACTAGATCATCATCAATAAAGTGACCTTCGCTTCGACTTAGAATCAAAGTGCCCAAACGGTCGCCACCACCAATAATTGGCACTAAAGTTGTATGCGTCGCTGGAAACATATCCTTCATCTGGTCTGTATAATAAAAATACGGACTGTCTGGCTCCGATGTAGATGAAGTCTCTTCGATTTTTAGCAATAAATTGTTAGATTCAATCGGGAATCTGCGTTCGATTAGAATCGTTTGATTCATTTCAGGAGACACTGGATCATTCGTAACCGCGTAGCCTAAAATTTTTCCTTTACGGCTAACCACATAAATATTTGCGATGACGACATCTCGCAGTACTTCTGCCATATCCATAAAGCTAACCGCATTACCCGCTTCTTTTTGGAGCAAACGATTCAGCCTTCTTGTTTTATTTAATAAACTCATGTAACTGCCTCCTACTAACTGCAACCTGCTTATTTCTTATAAGATATACTGACTTAAATCTCTATTTTGCACAATACTACTTAGTTTCTCGCGTACATAAGCTGGATTAATCACAAGTGACTCTAATGTGATTTCCRGTGCTTCAAAAGATAAATCTTCCAGCAATTTTTCTAAAATTGTATGTAAACGACGAGCTCCAATATTTTCTGTTTGTTGATTTACTTCAACCGCAATCCGAGYAATTTCATGAATAGCTTCCTCCGCAAACTCAACCGTTATACCTTCCGTTTGCAACAAAGCTGTATATTGTTTAGTCAAAGCATTCTTAGGCTCCGTTAAAATCGAAACGAAGTCTTCTAATGTCAAATCGCTTAGCTCGACTCGGATTGGGAATCTACCCTGAAGTTCCGGAATGAGATCAGATGGCTTGGCAATATGAAAAGCTCCTGCCCCAATAAATAACACATAATCTGTTTTAACAGAACCGTATTTAGTTACAACTGTGGAACCCTCCACAATAGGTAAGATATCTCTTTGAACACCCTCACGCGAAATATCAGGACCACTTCCACCGCGGCTGCTGCTTGCTATTTTATCAATCTCATCTATAAAAATAATACCACTTTGCTCTGCACGGTTGATTGATTCCTGGATCACATCGTCCATATCAATTAATTTCTGTGCTTCTTCTTGTGTTAGAACTTTTCTAGCTTCTTTCACAAGCAATTTCCTCTTTTTCATCTTTTTGGGCAGCAAACTCCCGAACATTTCTTGCATATTCATCCCTGCTTGTTCATTGCCTTGACCACCAAGCATATCAAGCATGGAAGGTGTAGCGTCTTCCACTTCAATTTCTACATGATCGTTTTCTAATTTACCATTGGATAATTGTTCGGCGACTTGAGCTCTTTTAGATGCCAGATTAGAATCAGGCGGCGTCTCTTCTTGCTCATCTTTATTTTGCCCGCCAAACAACATCTCAAGCGGGTTACGCTGTGTTTTAGCACGGGTAGGACTCGGAGCAAGTAAAGTAACTAGGCGCTCATTAGCGAGCTTCTCTGCACGATCCTTGACCTTTTCCATACGTTCGGCTTTAACCATACGTACTGATGTCTCAACCAAGTCACGTACCATCGATTCTACATCACGACCTACGTAGCCCACTTCTGTGAATTTCGTCGCTTCAACTTTAATAAAAGGTGCGCCAACCAGCTTCGCAAGTCTTCGTGCAATTTCTGTTTTCCCAACACCAGTAGGCCCAATCATGAGGATGTTTTTCGGTACAATTTCATCTCTCATGCTTTCGTCAACCAGGTTTCTCCGATAACGGTTTCGCAGTGCGATCGCAACGGATTTCTTTGCTTTTTTCTGCCCCACAATGTACCGGTCCAGTTCTTGGACAATTTGCTTAGGGGTAAGAGAGCTGTTTGCCATATATGATACCCTCCTTAAATGTAGGCTAAAGTTAATTGATCAATTGAGAGCGTGTGCTAATTACTCTAAAGAAACATACGTTCTAGTCTATTCAATCTCTTCAACAATAATATTATGGTTGGTAAACACACAAATTTCAGCTGCAGTCGTCAACGCCGCGTGGGCAATTTCCTTCGCACTAAGCTGAGGTGCATGTCGGTGCAGCGCTCTACCTGCCGATAGTGCAAAGCTCCCGCCAGAACCAATAGCCAACATGCCATCATCTGGTTCAATGACTTCTCCATTACCGGACAGCAGCAAAAGTCCCGAAGCATCCATAACAATCATCATGGCTTCCAGTCTCCGCAACACACGATCTTGACGCCAATCCTTCGTTAGCTCAACTGCAGCACGTTGAAGATTACCATGGTGTTCTTCCAGCTTGCCTTCAAACTTCTCGAAGAGCGTTATCGCATCAGCAACGGAACCGGCGAAACCAGCAATGACTTTTCCTCTATGTAAACGCCGCACTTTTTTGGCCGTACTCTTCATGATCATACTATTGCCAAATGTCACTTGCCCATCGCCGGCTATAGCTCCCTTACCTTCATGACGAATTGCAAATATCGTTGTCGCATGAAACGTGGCTTGATTGGGTTCCATTTCAATTCACCCCTCTATAAGATTCAATTCCGTTAAGAGATCTCCCATGCCTATGGGTCGCAAAAATGAGAGAAACCTCTAGCGAGGTCTAAAGGTTGAGTAGACCGCATCTAGAGGTAAATGTATGATCAAACAAATGAAAAATGCAATAAAACATTAATTTATAGTAACACAGTGGATCATCTCATGACAACTTATCCAACAATTGTTTTCTCAAAATTCTGAATACTCTCTAATGCGCGGTTAGCCAGCTTTTCGTATTTCTCTTTTTTGTTTCGAATACGTTCTGGCAGAGCAGGTAGTAAACCGAAATTTGCATTCATCGGTTGGAAATGTTTAAAGTCTGCAGTAGTAATATACTGTGCCATGCTCCCTAGTGTCGTTTCAGCTGGCAAGACTACACAGTCTTGTCCTTTCGCCATTCGACCTGCATTTAGTCCAGCTATCAAGCCAGAAGCAGCCGATTCCACATACCCCTCAACACCAGTCATTTGACCTGCGAAGAATAAATTCTCACGACGCTTGTATTGATAGGTAGGCTCTAACAGCTTAGGTGAGTTAATGAACGTATTACGATGCATAACGCCATAACGGACGAACTCAGCTTGTTCTAGTCCTGGGATAAGCTGCAAGACACGTTTCTGCTCTCCCCATTTCAAATGCGTTTGGAAACCTACCAAGTTGTATAGGGTACCTGCTGCATTATCTTGACGAAGCTGCACAACTGCGTGTGGCATTTTACCCGTATGCGGATTGATTAAACCAACAGGCTTCATAGGTCCGAATAACACAGTTTGTTTACCGCGTTTCGCCATTACTTCTAGTGGCATACAGCCTTCAAAATAGATTTCTTTCTCGAATTCCTTTAATTCTGCGACTTCAGCTGTAATAAGAGCCTCGTAGAACACATTGAACTCTTCTTCCGTCATCGGACAGTTCAAGTATGCTGCTTCCCCTTTATCATAACGAGAAGCCAAATACACCTTATTCATATCGATTGAATCCTTCTCAACAATAGGTGCTGCAGCATCATAAAASTATAAATACTCCTCACCCATTAATGCTTTGAGTTCTGCAGCTAGATCTGGGGATGTGAGTGGCCCCGTTGCAACTACCGTGATTCCCTCAGGGAGTGTTTGAAGTTCTTCATTACGAACCTCAATCAGTGGGTGATTACGCAATGTGTTGGTTACTGCTTGGGAGAACCCATCACGGTCAACCGCCAAAGCGCCTCCAGCTGGCACCGCATGCTCGTCAGCACAAGCAAGAATGAGAGAGTCCATTCGTCTCATTTCTTCTTTTAGAACACCTACTGCATTCGTTAGACCATTGGAGCGTAGAGAGTTGCTGCATACAAGTTCAGCGAACTGATCCGTTATATGAGCAGGAGTTTTCCTTACATTACGCATTTCATATAAAGTAACAGGTACACCTTGACGGGCAATTTGCCATGCGGCTTCACTACCTGCCAATCCTGCGCCGATGACTGTTACTCTTTGATTTTCTGGCAAAATCAGACACCTCTAATCTTTCATATCATCTGTGTGATCGGATTCGTCAACAGCTTCTTCCTTATGATCACATTGTGTACATTGAATCATAATCCCGTTCTTGCTTCGCTTCTCAATCATCATAGAGCTGCATGCTGGACATGGCCGATTAACTGGTTTATCCCAGGAAACGAAATCACAGGTTGGATACTGATCACAGCCGTAGAATACGCGCCCCTTCTTGCTTCTGCGCTCAACTATTTTACCAGCGTGACAAGTTGGGCAAGTAACGCMGATATCTTTAATGATCGGCTTCGTATTCCGGCAGTCAGGGAAACCTGAACATGCAAGGAATTTACCGAATCTTCCCATTTTGTAGACAAGATGCTTTCCACATTTCTCGCATATTTCATCCGAAACTTCATCTTGAATCTCAATTTCTTTCATTTCTTCTTCTGCAAACTCTAAACGCTTTTCAAAGGAAGTATAGAAAGTATCCAGTACTCTGACCCAATCCTCTTTCCCTTCCTCGACAAAGTCCAACTCTTCTTCCATATGAGCAGTGAACTCAATGTCTAGAATTTCCGGGAAAAACTCTTGCATTAATTGGATCACGAGCTCGCCTAGCTCCGTCGGTACGAATTTCTTCTCTTCGATCGCTACGTAGCCACGTTTCTGAATCGTTTCTAGTGTAGGTGCGTAAGTACTCGGTCGCCCAATCCCCATTTCCTCAAGAGCACGAACTAAACGCGCTTCTGTATACCTTGGAGGTGGTTGCGTAAAGTGCTGCTTCGGTTCTACACTTTGTTTCGGCAATGAATCGCCTTTGGACAGAGGAGGCAGCAATTTATCTTCTTCTGTCGTTCCGTCATCATTGCTTTCTACGTATACTTTCATGAACCCAGCGAATTTCATTTTGGATCCGTTCGCTCTAAATACGGTCTCTCCTGCGTTTAAATCAATCGTCATCGTATCCAAGATCGCAGACGCCATTTGGCTTGCAACAAACCGATCCCACACGAGCTTGTACAATCGGTACTGATCTTTACTCAAGAACGCTTTCATCTGATCAGGTTCACGAAGTACGGAAGTTGGTCGAATCCCTTCATGCGCATCTTGTGCATTTGCATTTTTCTTCAAATACTGACGAGGCGTCTCAGGGTAAAAAGTTGGACCATATTTCGTCATAATAAAGTCTTTGGCTTCTTCTTKGGCAATAGGAGAAATCCTTGTAGAATCCGTACGCATATAGGTAATTAAACCGACGGTACCTTCTTTTCCTAAATCGATACCTTCATATAATTGCTGCGCGACAGACATCGTTTTGGAAGCACGGAAATTCAATTTACGCGCTGCTTCTTGTTGCATAGAGCTTGTAATGAAAGGCGGAGAAGGGTTACGTTGACGTTCTTTCTCTTTCACTTCTTTCACAATAAACGCTTCATTACCCATAGCAGCAAGAATCAAATCGACATCTTCTTGTGAGTGCAGTTCTTTCTTCTCACCATTATGACTATGATACTTAGCTTCAAATACAGTTTTGCCTGCATCAAGAACTGCTGTAATCGACCAGTACTCTTCTGGCTCAAATGCTTTGATTTCATTTTCACGGTCTTGAATTAACTTAACCGCTACCGATTGCACACGGCCAGCTGACAGTCCTTTCTTCACTTTTTTCCAAAGCAAAGGACTGATTTTGTAACCAACAAGTCGATCCAAAATCCGACGTGCTTGCTGAGCATTCACCAAATCTTGATTAATCTTGCGAGGCGTTTTAAACGCATCCTTGACAGCTTCTTTCGTAATCTCATTAAACACAACACGACAAAGTTCATCTGGACCCACGTCGAGATAATGGGCTAAATGCCAAGCAATCGCTTCACCTTCGCGATCCGGATCCGCCGCTAGATATATTTTTTTCACTTTTTTGCTTGCGTCTTTGAGTTCTTTAAGGATAGAACCCTTTCCACGAATCGTTATGTATTTAGGCTCAAAGTTACGATCGACTTCTACGCCAATTTGGCTTTTCGGAAGGTCGCGAATATGACCCATCGATGCTTTTACGATGAACTTACTGCCTAGATATTTGCCGATGGTTTTGGCTTTTGCTGGTGACTCTACAATGACTAACGAATCTGCCATGGTTCGTCCTTCCTCCCCTCTTGGTTTCAAGGTAAGTTTACTTGGCGAGAAGCAAAACTTCGTGATTAGCCTATGCTCGAATGTATGTTGAACCCGGAAGCTGTTTAATCGCCTTTTTCAATACCAAAGATAACAGAACTCCATGCAAATGTCCAAACGTAAATTGCGTCTCTTCTAATAGAGTGTCTATTGAGACCGGATCATCTGACAGTTTTCGGACAATTTCGACCTCATCTTCAGTGAAAATAAAAGTCGTTTTTTGCTGTAGAGCAACATTTATTTCATCTATATTTACAATGTGTTTATACTCTTCGACAATTTCTTCCACACAGGTGACTAATTTCGCACCATCCTTCAAAAGCTTGTGAACACCGCTGCTTTGTCGTGAGTTAATTGGACCCGGAACCGCGAAAACATCACGTGAAGCATCCAATGCACATTCAACTGTGATCAATGATCCACTATCTTCTGCTGCCTCTACAACCGTAACACCCAAAGATAATCCAGCGATAATTCGATTCCTCTGCGGAAACATGCCTGGCCTCATCCCCGTACCTATTGGGTATTCCGAAATAATCACACCTTCCTGCTCAATGTTGCGGAATAACAGAGCATTCTCTCGTGGATAGATCGCATTGATCGCACAACCAAGCACAGCCACCGTCTTCGCTTTTCCTTGCAGCGCTCCAATATGCGCCTTACTATCTATTCCTCTTGCTAACCCGCTTACAATCCCAAATC
Organism: Paenibacillus sp. 01T442; assembly: GCF_056398345.1. Classification (NCBI taxonomy): domain Bacteria; kingdom Bacillati; phylum Bacillota; class Bacilli; order Caryophanales; family Paenibacillaceae; genus Paenibacillus; species Paenibacillus sp. 01T442. The sequence continues at coordinate 2,774 of NZ_JBFTPF010000047.1, read as the reverse complement.
CTGCTCTCGAAAGTGAAGCTGCCCACTCCTCAGCAATTTTCTTCCCATATAGCGTTGGTGTTCGGGTACCCACAATACCAAGCAGGCGACCATGTAAGATTGAAGGATCACCTTTCACATATAAGACCCATGGTGGCTGAGCAATTTCTTGCAGGATTGACGGATAATCCTCATCGAATCGTGTCATGATCCGTATGGCTTGACTTTTATATTGGTGTATCTTTTGTTCAACAAATGCAGGGGTTAATCGTGTCGCAATGGTTTCTGCTATTGTCCTCCGGATTCCACTCGAGGCGATCTCACTTGCTGTCAGCCCGATTAAAACACTTAATTCAGGGAAACGGCTTAAGAGTTGGTAAATCGTTTTCCACCCTATCCCCTCAAGCTCGTGCAAGCCAATTAAACAGTTGCGATTATCCATTAGTATATACACTCCTTCCGTGAATGACAAATCTATGCATCTTGCTGAAAATAAAAAAACCTCCCAATTCCCAATTAAGGGAAATGGAAGGTTGCTTACCTTCGTGAAACGAAGCTTATTTTTTTGTGATAACTTTATCAAGCATACCTTTTTCTTCAAGTACGCTAACAAGTGTTGAACCCATTTCGGATGGTGTAGCCGCTACGCGAATACCACATCTTTCCATAGTTGCAACTTTCTCTGCTGCCGTACCTTTACCACCGGAAATGATGGCACCAGCGTGGCCCATACGTTTTCCTGGAGGTGCTGTTTTACCGCCGATGAAGCCAACGACAGGTTTCGTCATGTTTGCCGCAACCCACTCCGCTGCTTCTTCTTCAGCCGTTCCGCCGATTTCACCGATCATGATTACAGCGTACGTATCTGGATCTTCGTTAAAACGTTTAAGGATGTCGATGAACTCGGATCCTTTAACAGGGTCTCCACCGATACCAACTGCGGAAGATTGTCCAATTCCGCGAGTAGTCAACTGGTGAACTGCCTCATAAGTCAATGTTCCAGAACGAGAAACAACACCTACGTGTCCTGGTGTATGAATGTATCCTGGCATGATACCGATCTTGCACTCACCTGGTGTAATAACACCTGGGCAGTTCGGTCCGATAAGAACAGTATTCTTGCCTTCTAGGTAACGCTTAACACGTACCATGTCAAGAACAGGAATACCTTCCGTGATACAGATAACCAATTCAAGCTCAGCTTCAATCGCTTCGATGATGGATTCTGCAGCAAATGCAGGAGGTACATAGATAACAGATGCTGTTGCACCTGTTACTTTTTTCGCTTCAACAACAGTGTTGAAAACTGGCAACTTAACAAGCTCACCATTTTCCAACGTGATATCTACTGTAGTGCCGCCTTTACCAGGAGTTACGCCACCCACCATTTGCGTGCCGTAGTCCAGACCGCCTTTGGTATGAAACAAACCCGTAGCGCCGGTAATCCCTTGAGTAATGACTTTTGTATGTTTATTGACCAAAATACTCATGATCGATTGTTCACATCCCTTATCTATTTTTCAAACCGTTCAGGTTTGATTATTTGACTAGTGCAACGATTTTTTGTGCGCCATCCGCCATGGAATCAGCAGCAACAATGTTCAAGCCGGATTCGTTAAGTAGCTTTTTACCAAGCTCCACGTTAGTTCCTTCAAGACGAACTACGAGTGGACGCGAAAGTCCTAGCTCTCTTGCAGCAGCTACAACACCTTCAGCGATAACGTCACAACGCATGATACCACCGAAAATGTTAACGAAAATCCCTTTAACTTGCTCATCAGAAAGGATGATTTTGAAAGCTTCAGTAACTTTCTCTTTCGTAGCACCGCCCCCTACGTCTAGGAAGTTAGCAGGGTCTCCGCCGTAGTGCTTGATAATGTCCATAGTGGCCATAGCAAGTCCTGCACCGTTAACCATACAACCGATGTTACCATCAAGCGCGATGTAGCTCAGGTCATATTTGGAAGCTTGGATTTCTTTCGCATCTTCTTCTTCAAGGTCACGAAGTTCAACGATGTCTTTGTGACGGAAAAGAGCGTTAGAATCAAAGTTTAATTTCGCATCAAGTGCCATAACGTCGCCAGAACCAGTTACAACCAAAGGGTTGATTTCAGCAATGGAAGCGTCTTTCTCAACGAATGCTTTGTAAAGAGCAAGCATGAACTTAACTGCTTTGTTTACAAGCTCATTCGGGATGTTGATTGCATAAGCAAGTCTACGTGCTTGGAAAGATTGAAGACCGATTGCTGGGTCAACCACTTCTTTGAAAATTTTCTCAGGAGAGTGCTCAGCTACTTCTTCAATTTCCGTACCGCCTTCTTCGGAAGCCATCAAAACGACACTGCCCGTTGCACGGTCAACAACAACACCTACGTAATATTCTTTCTTAATGTCACAGCCCTCTTCGATCAAAAGGCGTTTAACTTCTTTTCCTTCTGGACCTGTTTGGTGAGTGACAAGCACTTTACCTAGAATTTCGCTAGCATATGTACGAACTTCATCGAGGCTTTTGGCTACCTTAACGCCGCCTGCTTTACCGCGACCGCCGGCATGAATTTGTGCCTTAACAACGACAACGGATGTTCCAAGTTCTTTTGCTGCTTCAACTGCCTCATCAACAGTAAATGCAACCTTTCCGTTAGGAACGCTGACTCCGTACTGTCTCAGGACTTCTTTGCCTTGATACTCATGGATATTCATTTCCTAAATCCTCCTATCAGTATGGACTTTCTATACGTGCTATACAGGGAAAAGTGTAATTTCCAATTGACGTTGTGCACGAGAAACTATCTTGC
>NZ_JBFTPF010000046.1:0-50081 GCF_056398345.1 Paenibacillus sp. 01T442 | reverse complement strand
AACCCCATCAAGCGAAACATTTGCGCCAACAACGAAATGGCCATCCTCATCAATAACCGTTCCTTTTACAATGCCTTTAACAGGAGTGAGACTTACTGGAACGGAACTAACTTCATTGTGTGAGACTGTTACCGTTCGGACATCACCGACGTAGTCAGGAGAAGAAAACTGCAGGGTATAGCTGCCGACCGGCAAATTGTTGATAGTAAAATCGCCATTTGCATCGGTTTCTAGCACAGTGTTGGTCTCTATGATTGTGATGTGTATCGCTGGCAAATTACCGCCATACACAGAAGTCACCTTGCCTGAAATACTGCCTTTGAGCACGACAGCAGGAGATAACCGGATTGTTCCTGTATCAAATACAATTTCTGAAACGGTAATGCCAGGGATATGTAGGGGTTGGAAACCTTCTTTCAATATATGTAATTCAGCTATTCCCACAGGTATGTTGGAGAGGGTGAATGACCCATTATTATCAGTCGGGATCGAATAGGTAGTGCCAGTGACACTAACCAAAGCTTCACTTAGCGGCTGATTATTGGAAGACGTCACTACACCACGAATACTACCTGTCAGTTGTGGACTAACTACTTTTGCAAGCTGAAGGGTAGGTATCGTCGTTAAGTTGTCCTTTGTTACGTTGAAGGCTTGCGTAATTGATGTGTAGGTGTCCTTCGTTACCGTGAGGCTTTGATTGCCAGTCGGCACTTCGCTCAAGAAGAAATAGCCGCTAGAATTTGTAAGCACAGTCTTAGGTGTGGTGAGATCATCGACTGAAACAAGTGCTGACGCCAATGCGTGTTGATCAGGTCCATACACATAACCAGAAACGGAACCGTAGGTGGGGATTTTTCTCAAAATCAAATTGCTCAAGTTGCGAGTGTCCCCACTCCATATATTAAATAGTTCTGAAGATGCCGTGGCATAACCTTCCTTTGTAACTTCAACTTTCGTCTGATAAGTAATAGGGACATCGTTGAATTGAAAATAACCCAATTCATTCGTCTGCATTTGCAAACTGGTTCCTTCAATTTTGATCTCAGCCTTTTTAACCGCGGCACCGGTCTCATCCGTGACGAAGCCTGTAATTGTCCCAAGACTTGCCTCCTGATTACTGGACTGGATTTGTCTTAAGAGATTTCGTATATCAGCTTGATCAAATATATTTTTCCCTGTAATCGTACGCATTGCTTGTGGATCTTGAATGGCTTTCACCACGTCCGCAATATCAACGCCATTAGCGTCTTGATCGAGTGTATAGCTGGCAAGTACCGATGTCGGCAAAGTGCTAGACAGTAAACAAATACTTAAAAAAATCTTTAACTTTTTCATATATTCATCTCTCCTACAAAAAGCTATTCCAGACCTATTGATAGTTCATTAGATACACAAATCGTATCATATGTCGGGAGTTTTTTGTTGGTTTTTGGCGATTTTTATTAGAAACTAATGGAAAGTTGCTTCTCAATAGATTATGAGTACCTATAACAACAAAAAGGGCTAAGAATCACCCAAATGGGGACTCTTAGCCCTTTAAATTTACTCACACCGTGACAGGCATCAACTGCTCATGTTCATCATCATTACTCTCCGTCTTTTTACGAGAAAGGAAGTAAACACTTGTTAAGATCAGGGAAGCTACCAGGTAGATACTCAAGTAGCCCACTTGGTGCCACATCTCCGCGTATTGACCACTGGAAATCACATACCGGAATCCTTGAATCGCATAGGTCATTGGCAGCCAAGGGTGAAGGGCTTGAGCCCAATTCGGCAGCAACTCTAGCGGGTAGGTCCCAGCACTTGAAGCTAACTGAAGGATCATCAGCAGCAGAACAACGAATCGACCTGGTTGATCCAACCATGTGACGAACATTTGGATAATCAGCATGAAGGTTAAGCCGACGACGAAGGTAAAGACATAGAACAACGGAACACTCTGGACCTTCAAATCTAGCACATAGGTGAGGACGGTCGTTGCAATCAATGCTTGGAAAGTACTCATTAGACTAAAAGTAAGCAGCTTGCTTACCAGTAATCGAAGCCCCCGTGCCCCTGGCGTGGATGTGCTTCTGGCTGCATAGATGGTCGTGAACACAAGCGAGCCTGCAAATAACGCCATGGATATGAAATAAGGAGCAATACCGTTCGCGTAGATCGCAACCTTGCGATCATCATTGGCTGTAATCTTTACGGGCTCCGCCAGCATTTTGATCGTATTGTCATCCGCTTTGACAGCTGCAGTTTGCTTCGCGGCATCATTCAATTTCGTGGCGAGTTGTCCGCTGCCATCCACCAACTTCGGTGCACCAGCGTCAAGCGCAGTCGCACCTTCATTCAGCTGCGCCGCGCCGCTGGCTGCCTTGTGAATACCCGCGGACATTTGCGTCATGCCGCTGGCCAGATCTCCAGCGCCGGTGCTGACTTGCGCCGCGCCGCTTTGCAGCTTGTTGCCGCCAGTGGCAAGCTGCGGCAAGTTCGCATTGAAGGTGTGCAAGCCATCAGCCAGCTGCTGCCCACCCGTTTGGAGCTGCGTTGCGCCAGCAACGAGTTGTTTGTTGCCGTCACGTAGCTTCTCAGCTCCAGCGACTAGCTTTTCCGTGCCTGAAGCGACAGCCTGCCCTCCTGTGAGGAGCTTTATCTCCGCGTCATGCAGCTTCTTGTTTCCATCTGCGACATCCTTGCTGGCTGCAAGCAGCTTGGTTACAGTCGCATTCGAGGCGAGATCGGGATGTGCTGCGACGAATGCCTCAAGACCTGAGGCAAGCTGTGCGGAGCCGTCTTCCAATTTATCACTAGCGCTTAGGGCTGACGTAAGGCCCTCTACTAATTGTGTACTTCCTTTTGAAGTTGAGGCAAGGCCAGAAGCCAATTGATCGGCTCCCGTTTGAGAGGCTTGTAATCCCGTAACCAAGGAAGATGCGCCTGCTGCTGATTTTTGAGCGCCTTGTTCCAGCTGAGCGCCTGCGGTTTGCAATTGGCTCACTCCGCCAGCAAGTGTAGCGGCGCCTTTACTAACTTCCAATGCGCCTGTGCTTAGTCCAGCTGCCCCTTTTTGCAACAAGCCAGCACTGTCATCTAACTGCTTGGTACCGTCCGCAAGAATAACCAAATTGGTTTTTACCTCATGAATCCCGTCACTTAAAGTCTTTGCGCCAGCCTGAAGATCGGAGGCTCCTTTTCCGGCTTCGCTGAGCCCATTTGAAATGGTTTCGAATTCCGAGAGAATACTCGTTGAATAGGCTTCTGTCAGCGTTTTGGACAACTTATTTCGTAATTCCTTCGTTGCGCTTTCTCCGATTTGACCTGCTACAAAGTTGTAATAGCTGTTGGATTCGAAAATGATCTCCGCCTGTTTCGGAGTCGTGCTCGTAATGGAGGCTGCATCTGTTGAAAATGTGGGGGGAACCGTAATCGTCGCATAATAATGATTATTTCTCATCCCCTGTGCAGCTTCTTCTGCACTCATAAACCCCCAAGAAAAACTGTTGTTTTTCTTCAGTTCATCCATGAATTCATTGCCTATATTTCGTGACTCGCCTTCAAACTCAGCGCCTTGATCCAAGTTCACAACGGCGATCGGGAGCTTCTCGAGTTGCCCGTAGGGGTCCCAAGTTCCTTTGATCAAGAATCCACTATACAGAATAGGAACTAAGGCGACAGCTACGAAAGTGATGATCATCATAGGGTTCCTAATAAAGCGGCGAAATTCAGCGGCAAATACGTTTAAAATGTTTTTTTTCAATTGCAATGCTCCTTTACTTGTGACAATCGTCGTTAATGATGTTCCCTTTTTCCAATCAATTATTCGAAAGATGTAAGATGTAAGTTTCATCTAGAGTAACTCGGCAAAGTGAATAGGATTACTGTATAATACCACTGACAGGTGATAAAATATATTTAAGTTTAATTTATTTATCTAAACAAAAAGTTAAGGATGAGCGACATTGAATATTATACAGCTCCAATATTTCGTTGATTCGGCAGAGTCGGGCTCGTTTACAGAAACGGCCAAAAAGCACGGGATTACCGTCCCCGCCGTCAGTCAATCCATCAGTCAACTAGAGAATGAGTTGGAAGCTACGCTGTTTACCCGTTCCAAAAAAGGGATTGCTCTTACACAGGATGGGTTTAAAGCTATGAAATATGCACGTACCATACTGACTAACGTCCGAAATATGAGAAATGAGCTCTCCAAGTCCAATCCAATCAACACAGGGAATATCGTAATCGCTACCATACCTGGCATGGTTTCGTTGGTAACGGACACCACGATTACCTTTATGGGGATCTATCCTCATATTAATGTTCAACTTTTGGAGGGCGATAATACAGCGGTTATGAATCAGGTGATGAAAGGGGAGGCAGATATGGGGTTCGTCTCCTTGTCGCGCGAGAGTCAAGACGACTCCTTCACGTGGGAGCCTGTGATTCGCGGGGAAGCGGTCATTGTGGTGAATAAGCAATCCCCTTTGCGTTTTTTAACAGCGATAACAAGCTCTGAATTACATAATGAAGTATTGGTTATTTATAAAGATGCTTATATTGAGAGGATTGCAGCGGAATTAATTGCGGGAGACTCTGGCAACCGAATTGCATTGACGACCAATAACACCCAAGCCATCATGCAGATGGTTAGCCGCGGTAATGCCATCACCATCGCGACGGATTACATCGTGACTACGATGCCAGAGAAATTCAAGAGTGAGGTCGTTTCGATACCGATTGGAAAATATAAAAAATACCCGAACTATCTCTGGCGGATTACGAAGAAGGATGTTGAAGTGTCTGCGATCATTAAGGAGTATACGCAGCATTTGTATGCGAATTTGGAGTGAGGGTAATAACCACATTCCCCTTCTTACGCCCAGTTTCCACATACCTATGAGCCTCACCCATCTGTTCCAACGGATAACGTCTGTCAATCACGGCTTTCATCTGACCCGCATCAAAAAGCTCCGCAAGAAAAGCGAGATTCTCTTTCTTCTGCTGTAAGCCTGAAGCTGTAAACTTGGCTTTTTTGCTCCCGATCTTGGATGTCCATAGCATCTGAAACATAATGCCCAGCGATGGAACGGTAGTGAGATAGACCCCATTTGCAGATAGCGAGCCTCTACATTGTGAGAATGACCGCTTACCTACCGCATCGAAAATAACATCGTAAGTTTGACCACTTTTGGCAAAATCCTTTTGGTTATAGTCTATAACCTGATCTGCCCCCAGCGATTTCACCAATGCGGCATTCGTGGAACTGCATACACCTGTCACCTCAGCACCGAAGTACTTCGCCAGTTGTACCGCGTAAGCCCCCACGGATCCGGAGGCGCCGTTGATCAAGATCTTGTGTCCCCGTTGAAGTCGTGCCGTATCTCGGAGAAATATCAATGCCGTTAAGCCTCCGTCACAGAGACCCGCAGCCTCTTCATAGCTCGCATGAACTGGAAGTTTAGCCAATGTGCCAGCTTCAGGCAGACATACGTACTCCGCATAGGCGCCGAAAGTAGTCGGACTAATACCACAAACACGGTCTCCACTCCGGAAGGACGTTACAATTTTACCCACAGCATCAATTTCACCTGCGAATTCCACACCTAGTATTCGTATGTTTGGGCCTGCGCAGACCATACATCAGTCGGATGATGAAAGGGTCAGCCTTGCGAAAAGCACAATCCGAAGGGGTGACAATGGCCGCGTGCAGTTTAATGCGTACTTCATTGTCTTTGGGGGTCGGCTTTGCTACCTCTGTGAGCTGAAGAACCTCAGGTGTTCCGTACTTCGTACATACAATCGCTCTCATTCGAATCCCTCCTGGATGGATTGTCGACGGTCATTCTCATACCTGCTTATTCTCAACAAAGAAAACATCTTCCAACGGTAACTTGAAGACACCTGCAATACGAAAAGCTAATTCCAAAGAAGGGGAGTATTTGCCCTGTTCGAGGGCGACGATGGTTTGTCTGGTTACCCCGACTTTATCTGCCAACTGCTGTTGGGTCATTTCATCCTGATTAAATCGTAATTTCCGTATGTGATTGCTGATCAGACTTTTGCCCATCTTAAACTCCTTTCCGATAATGGTAGAGCTGCGTGAATACACCGGCCATTTCTGAGAAAAATCCTGAGAAAATAAGAATGATGAACATCGTGGCAGGCGTCATATCCAACACCAGCGATCCCATGGCTAGAAGAAAACCAATGGTAAAGACATAATGCGAATTTCTTGTCGCTTTCAAATCAATGAGTTTGTCGAGTTCATCGGAGAAAGAAGGTTCAATTTCCTTCGTTGTTATGCGATAGATGATATTGAAGACAATAGCGATGATGATTTTGGCTACAACAGACACGGGAATTAGGATGAGAATGGCAGCTGCCCAAAAGCGGAGAGTTTCCATCGTATCCATATTCGTATTGGGAACCTTTTGAAAGACATACCAACAATAAAAACCAAAAATCAGTACCGTGCTTATAAATGAGACGATATKCTTTTTCTCCTGATAGGACATTCCTTTCATGCCTCCTGTATGTTTATTTTTACCTTTGGTAAAGTATTATATACATAATGTAACTTATACTATACATGAAGTCAACTGTACAATACACCATTTAATTAAAAATGTCGTGACCCCAAACATGATATAATCAGCCTAGAATGAATGATGCAGGTCAAAGGGGATAGCTATGAGTGTAATTCGTTTGGAGAACGTTACGAAGAAATATGAAGACGCGATGATTTTTCGCGATATTTATTTTAAGGTGAGTCAGGGTGAGCGAATTGGCTTAATTGGTCGGAACGGTGCGGGGAAATCGACGGTTTTTAGACTGATCATGGGGAAAGAAGAGCCCACGTCAGGCAAAGTAGAAGTTGATCCTCAGGTTAAAATAGGGTACTTCTCACAATTCTCAGAAATGACAGGAAGCTTGTCCGTTCAGCAAGAGTTGGAAATGTGTTTTGAGCAGGTTGCGATGATTGAACGCGAGTTGCAGGAAGTTGGTGAAGGGCTCGGTACCGTCACGGATGACGGCGAGATGGATAAGCTGCTGACGAGGCAAGCTGAGCTATTTGAGCAAATGGAACATTTGGACGGGTGGAATGTGTCCGTTGAGATCAACACCGTTCTAACTAAGCTCGGGTTTAATGAACGGTCTCGTCACCAACCTGTCGATGAATTGTCCGGGGGCTGGAGAAACCGCGCGGCGCTTGCCAAAATGCTCATAGAGCAACCTGATGTTGTCCTGCTGGACGAGCCGACCAACTACTTGGATATCGAAGGGATCGCTTGGTTGGAGCAGTGGCTCTATCGGTTCAAAGGCGCGATGATTCTGATTTCCCATGACCGGGAGTTTATCGACAAAGTGGTCACGCAAGTGATCGAGATCGAGAACTATCGCTTTCAGGAATATGAGGGAAATTACACCGACTATATCCGCAAAAAGAAGATGCGCAAAAAGGAGCTCGACCGCCAATTTGAGTGGGAAGAAGAGCTGCTCCTCATGGAGTCGGAGGCTATCGACAGCCGCGCCAGCAAGAAAATGTCCAAGGACCGTCTCTCGCGTCAGCTAGCAGATAACAAGAAACGGATCGAACCACACCCTGTTAACGTGTTGATCACGGATATTTACGAGCGGCTGCGGTTTCCGGACAAGCTGTGCGAGGTGAAAGGGATCGGGCAGACCTACGAGGATCGGACCATTTTCCAAGGCGTCAGCTTCGATATTCAAAAGGAAGACCGCCTAGTCATCGTTGGCCCGAATGGAAGCGGGAAATCCACGCTTATTAAGGTGCTCACAGGACAAGAGAAGCCGGAGTCCGGCGAGGTGATCTGGGAGAAAGGCGTCAGCTACGCGTATTTTAACCGGATGTGGGAGGAACTTAATCCGAAGGATACCGTTAGCCATGCTGTGAATACGTACGGCCTTGGACTGGATGCGCCGCGCAAAAAGGTGAATAAATTCCTCGCCATGCTGCAATTTTCAGAGATGGACCTCAGCAAGTTTATTGGCAACCTATCTGGTGGTCAGAAGGCACGGGTCGCGCTAGCGAAGTGCCTTCTCTCTGGCGCCGCGGTCATCATCTTGGATGAGCCGACGAACCATCTCGATCTCATGAGTATTCAAGTCATGGAGCAGGCTCTGATTCATTTCCCTGGTGCAGTCATTACGGTCAGCCATGATCGGTTCTTTATTGATAAAATCGGCACGAAAATGCTGACGTTTGACCCGGCGACGGGGGTCACTGAGCAGAATTTATAAGTGAGGAGAGGGTCGTGTGGGAGAGTTTACTGTTGTACAAAGTATTTGGATTCAGGTATCACTTGAACGTGCATGGCAAGCGGTGACGGAAGGGGATCAGCTTACGATGTGGTACTCACCGGGCTCTCCATGGGACGTACTGGAGCTTTCGCCAGGTGCTGCGGTTTACTTCCACCATTCACCGAACGAGTACCATGAGGGGACGGAGGTTGTCACCTTGCAAGCAACCATCGAGGCGGTGGAGTCTCTAGAACGCTTCGCGTTGCGATGGGAGTTTAGTGTGCCAGATTCTGAGATGATCACGACATTTCTCACTGCGGAGGAAGGTGACGGCACACGTGTGACGATCACGGAGACGGGTTATGAGAGCGAAGAGCAGGCGAAGCCGACCGAAGAGGGCTATGCCATGTCTTTGGAGAATTTGAAGGCTTACTTGGAGGGGCATGAGTTGCCTTATTAGAAAGAAGCGTGAGCCTCATCATCTTGAGCTTGGAGCCACTAACTGGATAACATACAGTTAATTTCGCCCGAATAAGCGCTTTTGTTCAATTAACTGGAAAAAGCGCAGTTAATTTCAAGGCTAGCCTTCGAAAACGAAGAATTCGAAAAATTAACTGTACGTTTTCCATCTATTGCGGATAATTAGCAGTTTGACGTCAAAATAGATGGAGCTTTTCCAGTTAATGAACTGGCGCGCCGCAGGATCTGCACGAAATAAGAACACTTGATCCCATTCAGATGTGCATGTTACAATTTTAGGAAACTAAAGAATGGTGGGATCGCCAAATGAAAATCCAATTAGAAGGCATCACAATGCTATCGCAGGATGTGGCACGACTAGCTCGTTTTTATCGGGATGTGCTTGGATTTCGTATCGTTGTGGAAGAAGCGCAGTATGTCGAATTTGACAATAGCGGTGTCCGTTTAGCCATTTGCTCGACTCCCCTTATGGCGGATAATACGAATGATCATCCATCGTTCCTAGAGGAGCGCAAAGGGCAAGTCTTCGAGTTCAATTTTCAATGTGACTCACCGGAAGAAGTGAGCGCTCTTTATAAGGAGTATGTCTCCAAAGGGGCTACGGCGATAATGGAGCCAATAGTAAAGTCCTGGGGGCACGTAACAGCCTTCTTTGCTGATCCAGATGGGAATATCCATTCACTTTTCGCGGTTAACCCTGAATCAACTTAAACAAGCTAAGACCCCCCTCTGCAATTAAAGGGGGGTCTTGTATAGCTAATTCTAGCTTACACGTTCAAAGGACGCGCCACTCTATGAAGCCCAGCGCGAATGATCATCTCCGCTAAGAGCAAATTCGGCAACCAGCAGATCCAAGCAATGACGCCGAACGTATCGTTCGTATCCGTGAGACCCCAGAACACAGCTGCAAGTGGCGTCATAACACGGAGCGAGATCGCTGCGCAGGACAAGGCGTAATTTCGCAGCATCCATTGACCGTGCGCGCGCGGATTGCGATCGGCTATAATGCTCTTTAGGCTTTGGTAAAGTGTGTACAACCACATGAGAGATAGAGCTCCAAAGCCAAGCTGAGCGCTCAAACCACCGCTAGTATAATAAGCCATGTAAAGACCAGTCACACCTGCTACCGTAATCATCGTTGCATATACATAGCCAATCGCGCGATGGACATTCGGTGTTCGGAGGCGAATCCTCTTGATGAATTGCAGCCAACCAATGCCAAGCGCAATGCCGCCAGAAACCGCATGGAACCAAAGCACGGTATACCATAGATCAGGCATGGTACCTTTCGCGGTAACGAAGCCTTGATCCTTAATATCATCTGGGTTGCCATACAGCAACAGGGCATAAGCCGCGATCCCCACGGCTAGGAAAGCTAGAATACCAAACACCCAATTTCGTCGTCTTCTTCGGTTTCTCTTCATTTTGCATCCCTCACAGCTCTCATCGAATTCTTGTTGATTCGATTTTACCATTCAGGGAGTTATTTCCAGAAGCGACCATGGTCGGAGCGAGTGCTCCTCCTTAAGTCGGGGATTGCGAACAGCCACGTGTTCTAGGCTAAATCCAACTCCAAAACCACCGGACAATGATCGCTCCCTAGAATGTCACAGGCAATGGATGCCTCCGTGATCATAGGTGCTAATCGCGCTGATGCGAGGAAATAGTCAATCCGCCAGCCCACATTCCGGGCACGAACGCCAGGCATATTGGACCACCAAGAATACACATCGGTTCTCTCGGGGTATAGGTGCCGGAACGTATCGAGAAAGCCTGCTGCTAACAAATCCGTCATTTTACCGCGCTCTTCGAGAGTGAAGCCGGAGTTGTTGTTGTTGCCTTTGGCATTTTTCAAATCGATCTCCTGATGGGCGACATTCAAATCTCCGCAAACCAGCACAGGTTTAACCGCGTCCAAACCGACTAAATAATCACGGAACCGATCCTCCCACTCTAACCGATAGGGCAATCTGGATAGATCACGCTTCGCATTGGGCGTATACACAGTCACGAGGTAGAAATTCTCGAACTCTAAGGTCAAGATGCGACCTTCAGGCTCGGAATCTTCTTCGATACCGTATCGGACAGAAAGTGGCTCCACTTTCGAGAAAACAGCCGTACCGGAATACCCTTTTTTCTCCGCATAGTTCCAATATTGCCTATAGCCCTCTCCTAGATCGAGGTCGATTTGCCCCTCCTGCAGCTTTGTTTCCTGCAAGCAGAAGATATCCGCATCCACCTCTTTAAAATAATCCGTAAACCCTTTATTCACGCAGGCTCTCAAGCCATTCACATTCCAAGATACCAGTTTCATTGTCGGTTCTCCTTGCACTCTATTTATGATAGTTATCATCTAAAAATCAGTGTACCATATGTTCGCGCTAGGGTCGTCCTAATATGCGGATCTTCCCAACTTACAGGTTAGGCCACACTCTAGAATGCCTCTCGAAACTGCCTCTACCAGCCTGCCAAACTAGAATACCTTACCCAACTGGCTCCCCCCAGCAGCCCCATCGATCTCCCCACTGGATAAATACAGTACAATACTGTTTTTACCCCTAAGAAATCAATTTTGATTGGACAAATCCACTCTAATAACTGAAATGAGCCCCAAATAACACAATTTCAGAGCTGTTTACTGTATAAATCCATTGAAACAGCCATTTGATCTCTCAATTTTAGAAGTACATTGGATAAATCCAATGGGGAAGGCAGGGCAAAGAGCATAGGTATTGGCTATGCAGGGGATAGGAGAGAAGAAAGAGGCGGGCTTAGGTGAGGGAAAAGAACAGAAAAAGAACAGAAAAGGTAATTAATTGCACACACTACTCACAAATGCTCCATCGAAACCTGATTTAGCTCATAATATCGAACATCCTCCCCGCGGACAACGGGTGTTAAATAGCCCTTGTCGACCAAATTTCGAAGCCGTTTGCGTGCGGTTCGGAAATCGACATCGAACTGTTCGATGACATCCTTCGGCCTCACCCGGCTGCCTAATTGCCAGGCCAGTCTAAGCATTTCTTTTTCCATAATGGCAGAGAAGTTCGTCGCTCCATGGCGAATCATACGTGGGCCGATTACCATCTGCAGCAGCATCCGACAAACATCGGGACGATGCTGAATATCGTCGAATGAGAAATGGATCATCTTCCAGCCCATTCCCGTCAAGAAAGTTTCACGATTTAACGAGTAGCTAAACTTCTCCCGATCCATGTCCTTCACATGACTTTGATAACCATCACATTCAATCCCGAAACGACCGAAAGGAGTTAAATAGGCAAAATCGATAAACTGAGATTTTCGATTCCAATCGTAGATCTCATACTCAGGGTGCAAATGGTCAAAATGCTGAAACAACGGATACCAGACTTGCTGAAGAAAAAGTTTCTCCGCATAGTTATGTCCCCGCAGGAGACGTCCTTTTCTTTCACCGCTACGAAGTGCAGTATGCTTCTTCATAAAAGTTTGATGAGCTAGTTCAAATTCCATTCCTTCCGACCTCCGATTTCTGGCTAAAATAAAAAAACGCCCTCTCGCCACATTGGCAAAAGGACGTTCCTCGTCTCTGAATTGTAGTATAGCAAAATCCCCCAATATAAGAAAATACCATACCTCTTCATCAGGATTATTGATTTAATTTCCCTCAAAACAGGTGTTATACTTTAAGGATATCCCACTAAACGTATCGGTTTAATATTACACCTGCGAAAGCGAGGGTCCTTATGACCAAAATATATAATAATTTAACAGAACTCATCGGAAATACGCCGTTGCTGGAGCTCTGGAATTTCAATAAAAGGCAAGGGATTGAAGCACGCATTGTCGCGAAGCTGGAGTATTTCAATCCGGCGGGCAGCGTGAAGGATCGCATCGGCTATGCCATGCTGAAGGACGCAGAACGCAAGGGGAAAATCAATCAGGACACCGTCATTATCGAGCCGACGAGTGGGAATACAGGCATAGGTCTGGCTTTTGCAGCAGCAGCTTTGGGCTATCGGTTGATCATTATCTTGCCGGATTCGTTCAGTGAAGAGCGTCGCAAAATTGTAAGAGCTCTAGGCGCAGAGCTTGTGCTCACGCCAGCTGCGGAAGGCATGCAAGGTGCCATTCGCAAGGCCAAGGAGCTAGCTGCTGAGTTGCCCAATTCCTATATTCCGCAGCAGTTCAGCAATCCAGCCAATCCTGAGGTTCATCGTACGACCACCGCAGAAGAAATTTGGCGAGATACGGGCGGGAAGGTTGATATTTTTGTGGCAGGTGTTGGTTCGGGAGGTACCATTACAGGTGTAGGAGAGATTCTGAAGCAGCGACATTCCGATGTTCAAATTGTGGCCGTTGAACCTGCGGATTCTCCCGTGCTGTCCGGCGGCACACGTGGTGTGCACCAGATCCAAGGGATCGGCGCAGGTTTTGTGCCGGATAACTTCAACAGGGCCATTGTGGACGAAATCCTCACCGTTAGCAATGAAGAGGCGATGGAAACGGCGCGCCAATTGGCCAAAAGCGAAGGGCTTCTCGTCGGCATTTCGTCAGGGGCTGCAGCCTTTGCAGCCGTTCAACTGGCGAAACGACCTGAGAATAAAGGGAAGACAATCGTCGTCATTCTGCCAGACACCGGCGAGCGATATTTGTCATCGGCTCTTTTTGCAGAGCTCGAATAAGGAGAGCAAGATAGTCCAATAGGCCGTGAAAGGTAGCGAAATTCAGCGAATTACGTTTGAAAAAAAGAGACTATGGGGACCTTCCCATAGTCTCTTTCAGTTCGGGCAGAAGCCCAGCGTCTTGGCGCAGAGGAGCTTCGCATATTTCGGATCGAGCTTAGCCAGCTCCGTGAAGTAGCTGCTAACGGCATGATTACCAGCGAGTGATCCGGTTGGAAAGTCGAGCTCAACGGCTTTTTTTACATGAATATAGTGATAGAGGTCACCCGTACGAGGCGATTTGTAAACGAGAGGCGGCAGTGAAGGAACCATATCGTTACGATTATATACGCGATAGTGGGGGCCTGTTTTGCGGTTAAACTGACCTGCGAATGTCGTATTACCGACCCTGGGCGAACCGAACGTATAGACGGAGGGATCTTTGAACTTGGTGTTCGTTGCCAAGTCTGAAGCGCATAACGTGGCGAGAGAGCCACCGAGGCTGTGCCCTGTGAGGTAGAGCTGTTTGTGAGGGGATAGTTTGCTCATAGCTGTTACAATTTGTTTGCGAGCGGATTCGTAAATATCCAGGAATCCCTGGTGCACGAGACCGCCTTCTTTGGCATAGGGGAACYCAGTCTGTCTGGCAATGGCATCCGAGATCCAGTCCGAAGTCGTCGACGTGCCCCGAAATACAATCACAATTTGACTATCGGACTCTGTAATAAAGCCGAATAACTCACGTCCACCAAAGGCGGAATTCGCCGTGAATGAAGTTACGATTCGATAGGCAGCGGGTAAGATAACGCCTTCCGTACCTTGTTCTAGTTGGGTATAGCTTTGGCCGCACATCGCTGCGAGGCGAAGAGCAGTTCGCGTATCCATAGAGTTGTTGAACATGATGACATGCCTCCACAGCCAGGATAAGATATACCTATTCATATGAAAATATTGGATACATGTCCTCCGACAACTGCCTATTTGTGGAGGATTTCAGGTATAATAGGCAGTGTTGCAACCGTTACAAGCGCGAAGTCATGTTGGTTGTCAACGATACGAAAGGTGGGATTAGACACATGTTGAGAAGGTTTTTTTCATACTATCGACCCTATAAGCACTTATTTATATTGGATTTTACTTGTGCGGTGGTGGCTGGGTTGCTGGAACTAGGTTTCCCGCTGGCCGTCAATCAGGTTATCGATAAATTGCTTCCTGCAGGAAATTGGGCTTGGATTATTTGGGCATGTGTGGGGTTGTTGGCCGTCTATCTGCTGAATACACTGCTCAACTTTGTCGTGACGTATTGGGGTCACATGCTGGGGATTAACATTGAAACGGATATGCGGAAAAAGCTGTTCACTCATCTGCAGAAGCTGAGCTTCCGATTCTATGACAACAATAAAACAGGGCAACTCATGTCGCGTATGTCGAATGATTTGCTGGAAATTGGCGAGGTCGCGCATCATGGTCCGGAKGATCTGTTCATTGCTGTTATGACGCTCATTGGTGCACTTCTGCTGATGCTGCAAATTAATGTGAAGTTAGCACTCCTAACGTTCGTCATTGTGCCGTTCCTCCTATGGATTGCCGTGTATTTTAATCAGAAAATGACCAAAACCTTCCGTCGCATGATGGGCGATCTCGCGGATATTAATGCTAGAGTTGAAGATAACATCGGCGGTATTCGTGTCGTACAAGCGTTCGCGAACGAAGCTCATGAGAAGAAATTGTTCGAGGTAAACAATGGCCGATTCCGATTGACGAAGTTGGCTTCTTATAAAATCATGGCGTGGAACATTTCCTTGAGTTACATTTTAATGCGTTCTGTGACGGTATTCGTGCTTATCTGCGGTACTTGGTTTGTAATCGACAAACAAATTTCCTATGGTGAGTTCATTGCCTTTGTTCTATTAACGAATGTATTCTTAGGTCCGATTCAGAAAATTAATAACGTCATCGAGAGCTATCCGAAGGGGATCGCTGGCTTCAAGCGCTATGTAGAGGTCATCGACACCGAGCCGGAGGTTGCCAATCATCCGAATGCTCGGAAGGTGGATCATCTCGATGGCCAAATCAAATTCAACAACGTGTCCTTCGGGTATGGGGACGAAGCTCGTGTTTTGAATAACATCTCCCTGTCCATTCGTGCAGGGGAGACCGTTGCATTCGTCGGTCCTTCAGGCGCAGGCAAAACGACGATCTGCTCCCTGCTGCCTCGTTTCTACGATGTCAGCGAGGGAAGCATCGCCATTGACGGTCTCGATATTCGCCATATCGAGCTGGAATCGCTGCGCCGCCAAATCGGCATCGTGCAGCAGGATGTGTTCCTGTTCTCCGGCACGATGCGGGAGAACATTGCGTACGGCAAGCTAGGCGCGACGGATGAGGAGATCTGGGACGCTGCGCGGCGCGCGCAGTTGCAAAGCTATATCCAGTCCCAGCCGAAGGGACTGGATACGGTCATCGGAGAGCGCGGCGTCAAGCTCTCCGGCGGGCAGAAGCAGCGCCTCGCGATCGCGCGCATGTTCTTGAAGAATCCGCCGATTCTCATCTTAGATGAGGCGACATCGGCGCTGGATACCGAGACCGAAGCGGCGATCCAGCAGTCTTTGGCGGAACTGTCGAAGGGCCGCACGACGCTCGTCATTGCGCATCGACTCGCGACGATCAAGAACGCGGACCGCATCGTCGTTGTGACGGAAGAGGGCATCACCGAGCAAGGCGCGCATGAGGAACTCATCGCTGTCGGCGGTGTGTACAGCCGCCTGCATCAGGCGCAGTTCAGCTCTTAGAAGCTTTCACCTCCCAGTTTGTTAGKGGAGGCGGAGGCTTTTTCTTTTTTCAATAGAATAGACTAGTCCTGCTCAAAACCTTCGTGATAAACTATGACCATACAATGACTAATTTACCTAAGGTAAATTATAAAAGAGGTGGCACGGAGTGAAGTCAATAGGACGATGGCTATTGCTAGGTGCAATCACGTTGATCGGTATTTTTTTGCTGAGTAATATTAGGCAGATGTTCTTGGCTGTCCAGCCCGATCAGATTGAAGTGACGGTCAATTCCAGCGTTAGCATGCAGAAGGTAAGTGAAATGCTGCCCGGCAGTAAGATTTTGAATGAGAAAAGTGGTCTGCTTGAAGTCCCTTACGGCAAGTTCTGGGAGTACCAAGGCACGGCTATGACGATTAAAGGTGTGCTGAGATCCTCAGTCGTACTACTAGATAAGCCTATTATTTCATGGCGCTATTATGGCTACACCGTGAAAGATCAGCTGAAAAGCTTCTTGCATGGTGATTTTGGGAAATACCGTGATCCCTATACACGCAAGGAAGTGCCGATGACAACAGCGATTCCGAAGATGCTGCTCAAAACCTGCACCTATTTCATACCTGGCTTGCTGCTCGCCATCCTACTCAGTATGCTAGTTGCTCTATGGGCTTCCATATCAAGGCGAATTGGCGTCGTGCTGGATGGTATTCATGCGCTGCTTGTTGGATTACCAGACTTTTTCCTGATCGTGCTGATCCAATTGGCGGCGATTTACGCGACTAAGCTCCTCGGTCACTATGTACTGCTGATCGTTCAAGTGGGAGACCGAACGCCATTCCTCATTCCGTTTCTGACGATTGCGTTGATTCCGTCGGTGACGATCTATGGGACACTGCGTGTCGCCATTGCACGTGAGCTAGGGCAGGATTATGTTGTTACTGCACTGGCCAAAGGACTGACCCGGCGCGAGGTGCTCTTCTCGCATGTGCTGCGAAATGTGATGGAGGATGTGTTGGCTATTTTGCCAAGAGCTACGACATTAGCCCTTGCTAGTATGGCAGTTGCGGAGGCGATTTGTGGCATTGGAGGTTTAGGTGGCTTCATCATTCTGCCGATCTACCAGGGGATTACTTCCATGTCGGCAATCTGTGTGGTGCTTGGTGTGGTTGCCATGGCTTTTCATATCCTGTATGCACTGCTGCGGAAGCGGTTCGTGGTCCGTGCGGAGGAGGTGGCTAGACCATGAGGAAACGTCCTTCTACCGCCTTTTATATATCCATCGCCATCTTGGCGCTATTTCTGATCGTGATGGTGTTCGGGTCTTGGTTGAAGCCGCATGGGATTTCGCCAGAAGACAAAATCAACATGATCCAATACCAAGAAGACGGGAGAACGAGGTACGCTATCCCGCCGTACGCCCCCAATAGCACCTTCCTGCTTGGAACCGATCACCGTGGGTTCGACATGCTCAGCTTATTATTGAATGGGTTAAAATACACACTAGGTACAGCGCTCGGTCTGACTTTGCTTCGGTTTGCGGTGGCGTTGCCATGGGGATTATGGAGTGGAATGACGAGCAGAGGAAGAGGCCTTCTCCGTTCCTTACAATGGGCAGTTGCCGCAGTGCCGGCATTTATTTTCCTTTATCCGCCGCTAGCGGGGATGTATTACGGGCTAAGACTCGACCTCGGGGCCAAAGCGGATCCGCACAACAAGCTGTTGTTCAGCATCACCTTTATTATCTTAATTACACTGATTGGCATCTTCCMGTTGGCACATCAGATCGCAAATCGGACACGTTATTATAGTGGCAAAATGTTCATTGAAGCGTCCCGCCTCATGGGCGGTTCGTTCTGGCATCGGACGCTTCGGCACATTTTTCCATCTATGCGTAATGAAATGATGTTCATCTTCTTAAGCGAGTTTATGCAGGTGCTATTCCTGCTGGGGCAGCTAGCCGTATTCAACATCGTGCTTGGTGGTACCGAGACGATCGGCGACGAGGAAGCCGGCTTCCAGATCACGATCAGCACCTCTGGGGAATGGCTGTCACTGATCGCTTACGGCGCACGCTATATTCGGCTGCACCCGTGGATCATACTCAGTGCAGGGACAAGCTTTGCGTTGTTATTCCTTTCATTGCAATTTTTCTTGAATCAGCTCAAGCGCCGCTATGGCGAGGAACGTCAGCTGATGTAACAGAGTCGAGCTTCATCCTAGGATGGGGCTCGGCTTTTTTGTCGGTTTTGTAGGAGCTCCCCATCCCCATCCGCCCCCGCACACTAGAGATATTTAAAATAAATGGATTTCATGTAGCTAATTCTGCTGTATTTCCCACCTTGAGGCGATTAACTGTAAAAGTACAACTAAATTCACACATTTACGCCGAACGCGGGGAATATGGAGGAATTAGATGGAGTTTTTCCATCTAGATTAGAAAAATGGCCATAATCGAGAAAATTAACTGTAGGTAATCCATCTAAAGTTGTGTAATCGTGCCAATGCGATCGTTAGTGGAAGTTGAGGACAGGCCGAGGATACCCAAAGGAAAGGCGATGCTACTTTAAAACACATTTCAAGCCATGCCGTTCGCTTCCACCMCCACCCCCGCCTCCGCACTCGCCTCGCGCTAGGACACGCCCCCGTCGCGTATCGGCACCTGCCCCGTACCCTCATCACAACCCGCACCTAGAGAAATTTAAAGTAAATGGATTTCATGCAGCTAATTCTGCTGTATTTCCCGCTTTGAGCCGATTAACTGTAAAAAATACAGCTAAATTCACACATTTACGCCGAACGCGGGGAATATGGAGGAATTAGATGGAGTTTTTCCATCTAGATTAAAAAGTGGCCATAAACGAGAAAATTAGCTGTAGGAAATCCATCTAAAGTTGTATAGTCGTGCCAACGTGATCCTGAGAGGAAGCTGAGGAGAGGCTGAGGACAGGCCGAGGATACCCAAAGGAATGGCGATGCTACTTAAAACACATAAGCAAAAGTGTTCGCAATTCCATGCATACAACATAATTAATGTTAATATGGTACATATTATATGTTACAATGTAATAAAAAGGAGGCGGCTAACCATGGAGGACAAGCAAGACAAAACGAAACGACTCTCGGTTTATTTGCCTGAGAAAGTGAAATCCGAGTTAGAACAAATGGCGGATGCCACGGGCCTATCGATGACACAGCTGATCGTCATGGCGACGCAGGGGCTGCTTGCGAATTATGCTGCACAGGGTGGCGCGATTTTTGCGGATCTGCTGTCAGCGAGACATCGTATCCTGCACGAAGTGAAGGAGAAGCAGACGCTTCTGGACCAGGAGAAGCTGAGCATGCAAGCTTACTACGGCGCACGGGCAGAGGAGTATGAACGGATTTATCACCGCGAGGATGCGGAGTATCAACAAGAATTGGCCCTTCTGTCGGAGATCCTGAAGAAGCAGGTGGAGGGACGCTGTGTGCTGGAAATTGCCTGTGGCACAGGTTATTGGTCACACATTGCCGCAGAAACGGCGACACAGCTAGTAGGTGTAGACATTCGCCCAGAGGTACTGCGCATCGCGGAATCGAAGTCATGGCCGAAGGGGAATGCGTCTTTCAAGGAAGGAGATGCGTATGAGCTCTCCGGGATAAGTGGGGAGTTCGATTACGGGCTGGCCAACTTCTGGTTCTCGCATATTCCGCGGAATCGGATCGACAGCTTTTTACAAGGCTTCCATGAACGATTGGGCAGCGGAGCGCAGGTGTTCATTGCAGATAATATGTATGTGCCTGGCAGAGGCGGCGAGCTTATCACGCATGAGGAGAGCGAAGACACCTACAAAAGACGCGAGCTAGCCGACGGCTCCAAGCATGAAATACTTAAGAATTATTTTACTTACGAAGAGTTAAATGACATTTTTCGACCCTTGTCACAGCATTTGCGCATCTTTGTAGGGGGCAGCTTCTGGTATGTGAGCTATACAATCAAGTAGCCCAACACCGGGTTCATTTTTCACTAAAATAAGGTGGCCATAACCATGAGTATAATTTTGCCAACGTTGTCACGCAGATGAGTGGCGTGTAAGCGACCAATACTCCCTAGTGCCCTGACGTAAATTTCAGTCCGAGCACGCCGACCAGAATCAAGACCATAAACAAGATACGAACTAAGCTGATCGGTTCATCGAGAAAAAGAGTGCCAATGATAATCGCGCCTACAGCACCGATGCCAGTCCAGGCCGCATAGGCCGTTCCGATCGGAAGAGTTTTCGTTGCTGCAGCTAAGAAATAGAAACTAACGATCATGCCTAGAATCGTAACAATCGACGGGACTAGTCGCGTAAACCCATTGGAAAATTTCAATGAAATGGCCCATACGACCTCAAATACACCTGCAATAGCTAGAAATAACCATGCCATAATGAACACTCCTTCATGTGCGAATTTATGATTTACGATGTCAGTGCCACAAAATAAACAGAGAAAAGCCCGGGAATATCGCACTGTTGCGATAGACTCCCGGGCTTTTCTCCCTCCGTGACCACAGCATATTTGCTGTGTGTTTTCCCTTGGACCAGCCGGCAGTGAAACGCCGCGGAACCCTAGAAAACGACATGCCGTTATTATAGTCTGGCTAACATGTCATGTCAAGTTATCCATTTTGGCTGCGACCTAGTTAGCTTATCCTTATTCCTCTAGCGCTATGTTGTTCAATGCCAGATGCGCGCGGAACATATCCATGCCGTCTGGCTGCTCCTGTTCGGGTACCCACGTAGCGGTATCCCATATCTTCGAAAGTTTAAGTGCACGACTGCAGTGTACGAAACATTCCTGCACCTCGACGCCAACAGCGACGATCGGCGATTTCCCATTAAGCTGCATAGTCGCAAGGAGCTCTTCATCTCTCGTCAGCCAAGCGCGACCATTGACGCGGAGCACCATGTCGACGCCTGGAATGATGAATAAGAGACCCACCTGCGGGTTGTTTACTATATTTTGCATAGAATCTATTCGACGGTTTCCGAGTCTTTCTGGATAAATCAAGCGGTGATTATCGAGAACGCGAACGAAACCTGGGCCATCGCCACGGGGGGACACATCACACAATCCATCCGCACCTGATGTAGATAAGAAGAATAAAGGTGATTTGGCGATGAACGCTTGAGCATGTTCGTCAATTTGATTGATGACTTTATTTTGTACCGCAGGATGAGGCTCTCCAATATGATCTCTAATTTCATCAATGGATCGAACGATGCCGGGAAATGGGGGTGAAATATTGTCTTGTGTGTTGTCCATGCGTTCTTTTCCTTCCTGAGGCCAGAGGCCTTTGTTCAAAATACCAGCATGTATATGCGGAACATAAAAATTCGGCTGTTTTCTCCGTAAACACTTTGAGAAGTCCTCGAAGGACGTTGTAGACGTTTATTTTGATATTGTAGTATACGCCGATAACCTCGTTCAAATGAATGAAGCCCTGCAAGCTGCTCTTTCGAGCAAAGCTTAGCAGGGCTTCATTCTGTAGCGAGAACATTACTTGGATTCAGCAGTTAGTTGATTGTAGATATCATCCCACAGAACACGTCTGGCGGATACATATCGCTTCGCATAATAGGATTCGCTCAACTTATTCTTCACAACACCTTGATTGGTAGCGGAGTGAACGAATTCACCGTCTCCGAGGTACATACCTACATGAGAGATACCGCTGCCATCCGTGTTGAAAAATACAAGATCGCCCTTACGAAGATCTTTTTTGTCAACCCAGTAGCCTTCGCTGTTTTGCGATTTGGAGCTGTGTGGAAGGTCGATGCCGAACTCATCGAATAAGTAGGATGTGAAACCAGAGCAATCAAAGCCTTTGGTTGTCGTTCCTGCCCATTTGTAGGGAGTTCCTACGAGATCTTCGACTGCGTTGTCCATGGAGGACGATGCGAAAACGCTTCCTACACTTACACTCAAAAACAAAACAAGACTAAAAACAAGAGCAACTACTTTCTTCAACTGCTTGTCTCCTTCCGGTGCCTACGAGGTTAGCTGGAGGGTTCGGTTGAAGGTTCCCTATGATCCCTGTCTTGCAAGATCAATTCACCCGGAGTGGTTCCCCCGTTTCCCCATAAACTGAGGAATTCGGCATGAAAAATTTGGTTTTCTGATGCTAGTCCTTTTAATTCGTCATAAACAATGAAATTCCTCTTTTTTTGTTTAAAAAAAGGCGGAAAAATAGGCAAATAGTTCGGGAAATAGACAAAAAAAAGCCCCTTTCTCAAAGAGAAGGGGAGAGCGCGTAAGCTATTCACTGTTTTGCTGGATATTAGTTAGGTATTTTGGCTGAAAGCAGCTGATATTGGGAAGAAATGCCCCAAATTTGGAAAAAAATGTGGAAGAGGGGATACAATTGATAAATGATGAGGGCTACCAGTCCTGCCCATAGGTAAGTAGCCGTGACTGTGACCCCTGCCAAAAGTCCTGTGAACAGTAATAGGATGATGGCAAGTCCAATAATCGGCAGCGAATATCGAAAGAAAGAGATGATTGTCGATGTAATCCCCAGTTTGGCCGCGATGGCGAATTGCACATACATGAACAGCAACTGCAGGACAAAGCCATAGACCATTAAACTGAGCAGCCAAGGTAGAAGCTTGAGAACGATCTGCTCATAAGAGCCGCTATGTCCCAGCATATAGGCGGCTTTGGGAATAAGCCAGATGAGTGGGAATAGTGTAAGCGCGATGCGGATCAAATACACGAGCAGGAAGGGGAGCATGAGCTGCTTCATCCCGCGAAAGAAGCGATAGCCGGCATTCTGGTGAGGGTGAGTGAGCGAATAGTAGACACCGCTATTTAAGAGAGGCGTCAGCAGCATGCGCGCACATAAGAGTGCAGCAAGCCACCATAGATAGGAATAGCTGAGATCTGTTTTAATTAACTGAAACTGGCCCTCTGCTAGGAAAATCTGCAAGGCCTGCTTGGGTTGCTCAGCGCCAGGGAACCGATGCATGAGGGGGACAAGAACACCTTGTACGAGCTTATACAGGAGAATACCCCAACCCATCTGATATAGGAATAAAAAGATCGTGGCAAAGGGCTGCGCCATAGCTGCCCTGAAGCCTGCTTTGATATAGGTGGCCAACGAGGGTCCCTCCTTAACGTTTTCTTTAAAATATAAGAAAGTATAGTTGCAGTTTATACAATGCTTATATTTCTCCATAAACACTGTGATACGTCCTTGAGGGACGGTGTAGTCGTTTATTCTGGGAAACTAGCATCGTAAGCATACGCTCAGAGTTTGTCATGAGACGTAAGCCAAGTCCTTACCAGGCGACTGAGCCAAAAATGGCTTGCAGGAATTGAATAATGCCAAGATTCCACCGAATTTGAAGCTTCGTATTTAATTGCGTTTGATAAAAGTTGTTGATGTGCTTATTTTCGAGTATGAGCGTGTACTTGGGATCGATGCGCACCCAGTCGACAGGCGAGGTATGCGTTAATTTGAAATCGATGCTGCCTTCCTTGCCATCCCATGTTTTATCTAACAATGTGCCATCTGCGAAGTGGAACTGAATCGGCACTTCAGGTGAGTTGCCGCCAAACTTAACGATGCGGACTGTGCTTTCATAAGTCTCGGATCCCTTGTTGCCTTGAGGCTTTACATGGACACTTTCGACGGAGTAATCCATCATCAGATTGCCATAGACATATTGATTAAAGAAATCGTTCCAATCTGTTTTGCTGATCTCCTCCACGACCTGTTGGAAATCCTTCGTAGACGGATGTTTGAACTGCCACTTTTGGAAATAGGATTTCATGATACGATCCATCGTCTTGGTGCCGACTTGCTGCTCAATGGCTTTGAGTACGAGCTTGCCACGCGTGTACACATTTTCAGCATATTGATCATGCCCTGTGTAAGCCCATGCATTCTTCTGCAGTCCATTTGGTGAGGTGATATAACTGGATTCAACAGGTAAATTAGGTGCTTCGCCGTATTCGACTTCCATCACTTTATCTTCTGCATAAGAGGTGAAGCCTTCATCAAGCCATGCTTCCTCGAATTCATTGCTGGCTACAAGCCCATAGAAGAATTGGTGGCCGATCTCATGGACGACGACGCGTTCCAGTTCCAAGTCTGGATCTTTGTCGCTAGCTCCCCATGCGGTGACTAAGGTTGGATATTCCATGCCGCCAGCACCATTCCCGCCAGGAGGGGGGACGACGATGGAAAGGGTAGAGTACGGATACGTTCCGTACCACTGACTGTAACGGGAGAGTGCTTTTTTGGCCGCATACATGTAACGATCTTTTAAATCCTGATGATTAGGATCAAGATACAGTTTGATTTTGACTCCGGGAACCTGTGGGGCTGAGAAAGGCTCTTCCACATAGATGAAATGAGGAGAGGCTGACCAAGCGAAGTCATGCACATCCTCAGCATAGAATTGGTATGTCTTCGTGCCCTTGTCCGTCACAGCAGGTTTAACAGGAAATCCAGTCGCAGCCACAATATAATTTGCGGGCACCTGAATTTTCACATCGTACATGCCGAAATCCGCATAGAACTCGGAATTTCCGTGGTATTGATGGAGATCCCAGCCAGGTTCAGCCCGTCCCCTAGTTCCCTTGCGCTCATAAGCGGCAACCTTCGGGAACCATTGTCCAGCCATAACGAAGTCATCGACATACCCCATTCTGGCAAAAGCTGCAGGCAGCTTAACAAGGAATTCGGTATTGATGGTTACACGTTCACCAGGTCCAACAGGCTTGGATAACGGTATTTTGAGCAGCGTGTGGTCATCCTTATTGCCGTCATCCGGCTGAACGAATGACATCCGCTTGGTCAGATCATCACCTGTATCTGATTTCACGGAGAGCAGTTCCATACTGCCGCTACTCTCGTCTTTCGCTTCATCTTCACGCAGTTTCCCGCCAGACTCGCGCATGAATGTCGTTTTCTTCGAAGCGAACGCATTCGGATAGAGGTGAAAATACATTTCTTGTACAGGAACTGAGCCTGGATTTTCCCACGTGAGTGTTTGTTGGCCTTGGAGCTGCCTCGTTTCTGGTGTGTAGGCAACATTCATGTGATATTCGGCAATACGATAACTAAGTGGTGTTGAGGTTTCTAACGGTTTGCCATTATCTGCAGGCTGCATGTCCGGTGTCTGAACATGGGGAACATCTTTAGAGACGACAGGAACAGTCCCTCTTGGTGTGGAGGGGAGCAAGGTGTTCGTTATTAACACTGCGCCGGCTGCAAGGAGCATGACAGCAAACCATTGTACCTTGCGGCTATTGAATAGAGCATTCATATCCATGAGATTCACCCCGCCTAAACAAGCATCTACAGCATGTATATGTAGACAACCTAGGGAATATTTCTGCGAGGTGAAAGAAATATGATAAATGTCCATGGGAGCCCGCCGCCACTTGTTCTACTGGGAGACTTTCGCTACAATGAAAGCATGTCGTCATTTTAGCCTAATGTAGAGTGGAAGGTGCCCTTATGGAAGCGGATAAGAAGAAGCTGGCCTTAAATATAGTAAGCTCGAAAGTGAATCACAAAGGCTTCGGTGCAGGAGCCATTGATCTGAGTAACGTCTCCGGCATCATTATTGATGGGGATGAAGCGTATTTGGATGAAGGTACTCTTCATGCGAAGAGTAAGATCGAGAAAGGCATTAAGTTCTCCACGAACAAGGAGGATGTCCCTAATGGTCGTAAAGCGTGGATCGTGTGGGTAGCGGTTGATCGTACAGAAGAGGGCGCCTACTATGCGGGGATGTCCGCTTGCGAAATGCTAGTCGACACCGAAGCACGCCGCGGATGGAAGATTCTTGCGGAGCACGTGAACAAAATGGACGGCGCGATGAAACGTAAATTCATCCTGGAGGGCTTGTCTGACAGTGAGCGAACAGCCCTTCGAAACTGCCTGATTGCGCACAACGAAGACTGGTGGAACCGCTCGGATCAAAGCCTCAAGGACGCTCTCTCCTAAGCATAAAGCGGCGAATATGGAGAATATGAACATTATGTGTCATCCATTGTTCCGCAATGTCGAAGCGGGTATACTATACCCTAGTGTATGTTACCTCATATACTAGGACAGCAAAAAGGCAGGACTAAGACGCGCTTAGTACTGCCTTTTTGTGTTTTTATTTAGTGGAATGTTAGTCGTTCCACCAACGTTTTAGATCGTTCCACCAAGAGCCGTTATCGCCTTTGGAACCGGATTTTTGACCRCCTGCCGCATCTGGATTAGCAGGTTTGCCTGTACAATATGTCGTGGGTTCAGTACCCGTAAGGAAAGCCTCCATTTTGGAATTCGGACAGTCCTCATTAGACAATTTGCCGCTTAGCGGATCAATGTAAACCGTCGTCACACCTTCAGGGATCGGGAACAGCTTCGGCGGAATCGCATCCAAAGTCTGTTCGGTGAAATCCGCGAAGATCGGTGAGGCGAGATGGGATTCCACCGTTGTGATATTGCGGCTCTTGTCATAGCCCACCCAGACTGCAGTGGAAAGCTCCGGCGTGAAGCCGACGAGCCAGGCATCCGTATCCGTTGTACCCGTTTTGCCGGCAATTGGCCGCTTAATCGTACTGGCTACACGGTTTCCCGTTCCACCCTCTTCGAACACACTTTCCATGAGATTAGTCATCACATAGGCAACAGCAGGTGGTATGACTTGCTCCTCCTTAGGTGTCGCTTCATATAAGACACGCCCATTGGCATCCTCGATTCGCAAAATCGCGGTCGTTTCATGATGCACGCCCTGATTCGCAATAGAGGCAAAGGCTGAAGCCATTTCCAGCGGACTCACGGGGAAGGAACCTAGCGCTAAGGAAGGCAGCGGCTTCATTGGCGAAGCAACCCCGAGCTTACGCGCGAAGTCGATGACCTTTTGTGGACCCACCTCGAGAATCGTATGCACCGCATAGATATTATCTGACTTCGAAATCGCCTGCCGCATATCAATATTCCCATTGGTATACTGGTCATTGAAATTTCTTGGCGTATATTGCTGGCGCCCTTCATCATAGGTAAATACCGTCGGTTCACTCTTGACCATGGAGACAGGTGTGAGGCCATTCATGAGTGCGACCATATACACGAATGGTTTAAAAGATGACCCTGGCTGTCGTGTATTCGACAGCACACGGTTGAATTGATTTTCTGCGTAGTCGCGTCCGCCAACCATGGCTTTAATTTCTCCCGTGCGCGGGTCTACCGCGACCAGAGCAGCCTGCAGCTCGGGCTTGCCTTCAAGCTGCTTCGTGATGACATTCTCCGCAATTTGCTGAGCATTTTTATCCAGCGTGGTATAGATGCGAATGCCGCCTTCATCGAATTGTTCTTCCGAGATGCCGAGCTTTTCCGTCGCTAGGTTACGTACATAATCCCTGAAATAAGGGGCAGCGGAAGGCTTCTTTTTCGTTAACGGCAGAATCGTTAGCTTTTCCTTGCTAGCAGCGTCAGCGGCGCTTTGGGTAATAAAGCCGCTGTTCACCATCGTCTGGAGAACGACCTTTTGCCGATCCATCGCATT
This sequence comes from Paenibacillus sp. 01T442, assembly GCF_056398345.1. Classification (NCBI taxonomy): domain Bacteria; kingdom Bacillati; phylum Bacillota; class Bacilli; order Caryophanales; family Paenibacillaceae; genus Paenibacillus; species Paenibacillus sp. 01T442. The sequence continues at coordinate 22,403 of NZ_JBFTPF010000046.1, read as the reverse complement.
TTGCAAATCATAATAAGGGGAATAGTAACGCGGTCCTTTCGGCACCCCAGCGATCATTGCGCTCTCTGCTAGGGTTAATTCACTGGCATGCTTGCCGAAGAAAAGCTCGGACGCAGTCTCAATGCCGTAGGTCGAATGCCCATAATAGATTTGATTCAAATAATCAGCAAGGATATCATCTTTACTGAGCTGCATTTCCATTTGAATGGCGTACACGGTTTCTTTGATTTTACGGGTCCACGTACGATCATGAGTTAAGTATAAATTACGAGCTAACTGCTGCGTGATCGTGCCAGCTCCTTGCACCTTGGCCATCGCCTGAACATTCACAATGGCTGCGCGTGCTACCGCTTTAACGTCCACGCCGAAATGATCGTAGAAATGTTGATCCTCCACGGCGAGCGTTGCATGTATTAAGTAAGGTGAGATGTCATTTAATGAAACCACCTGTCGATTTTCCCCTGAATAAAAGGTATCAATGACCTCGCCGTGTACATCATACATCTGGGAGGTTTGCATCGTTTTGGTGACGGGAAGTGTTTGGGAGCGCAAATAAACTAGAAAGGCAGCGGCCCCGATAAGCATCAATAGGCTGCAGGTAAAGAAGAACGAAAAGGTCTTCTTGATTCGCCTCATCCACCGCATGGAAGCAGGAATCTCATCCTTCCGTCTGGCCGATTKTGTTTCTKGTGTTTGTTGGCGTGGCTTCTCATTCGTATTCTCATTATCGGACATGCTTCGCTTGCCTCCTTTCTCCTTGCCCAAAGGCGCTATTACCCAGTATGGAAAAGCATGGCAGTCCGTATTCAATGAATTGTAAATATTTTTTGTTAATTGGCCAAAAGATTGAGGAAAATATTGCATTTTGGGGGTAATGAACTATAATACAATTTGTGCGTGTGAGAGGACTGGGAAATACAACTCAAACTCGTATGACTTTTCCAACTGGTGGAACACTGTTAGTGATAACGAATGTCTGGAATTATTCATCCAAATAGAGAAGCGAAAGAAGGGTTACATATGGAATTATGGTATACAGAGAAACAAACCGATAGCTTCGGTATTACAGCGAAAGTCACGGAGACTTACGTCAGAGAGCAAACAGATTTCCAAGATCTTTCCATGATTGAAACCGAAGAGTGGGGCACAATGCTTACACTAGACGGCATGGTTATGACAACAGTGAGAGATGAATTCGTTTATCATGAAATGGTTGCTCACCCAGCGCTTGTTACTCACCCGAACCCAGAGTACGTACTCGTAGTAGGCGGCGGAGATGGCGGCGTTATTCGTGAAATCATGAAGCACCCGAAAGTGAAGAAAGCCGTTCTTGTTGATATCGATGGCAAAGTTATCGAGTACTCCAAGAAATACCTGCCAACAATCGCTGGCGAATTGGACAACCCGCGCGTTGAAGTTATCGTTAACGATGGTTACATGCACATCCACGATCACAAAAACACTTACGATGTCATCATGGTCGATTCCACAGAGCCTGTAGGTCCAGCTGTTGAGCTGTTCTCCAAAGGTTTCTACCAAGGCATCTTCGATGCGTTAAAAGAAGACGGAATCTTCGTGGCTCAAACGGATAACCCATGGTTCAAAGCGGATTTGATCCAAACGGTAAATCGCGACGTGAAAGAAATTTTCCCGATCGTTCGTGTGTACAGTGCGAATATCCCTACGTACCCAAGCGGTTTATGGACATTCACAATGGGCAGCAAAAAGCACGATCCGCTTCAAGTAGAAGAATCAGCAATCCCTGAATTCCCAACGAAATACTACACACCACGCTTGCACAAAGCAGCTTTCGTATTGCCTAAGTTTGTTGAAGATTTGATTAAATAAGCTGCGGAATCGCGGATAAATAAGATTTGAATAGAAAAGGGAGCCGATTTGTCGGCTTCTTTTTTGCGTGTTGGCCACGCAAGCCGCCCCCAACCCCCAAACCTCAAATCCACATAGTTACACACTAACGCATCCCCCAACCCTCAGCTCTATCCAACTCCTCCACCCATCCCGATCCCCGTCCACTTGCCGACCGCCGACTTACCAATGAAGCGGAACTACGGTGCGCTATTTGAGCTGTATTTGTCATTTTCAGACTCGAGAGGAACGTCAGTACGCTAATTCAGCTAATTTGCATAGTTCGCATCACTTTTAAGGAAAATAAGGTATCCACGTTCCCCTTTATCCCATATTCAGCTGCTTTTGAGCAGAATAACGCACTGACGTTCCCCTTCATGCATTCGGCGCCAACTCAACTCAACTAAACTCAACTAAACTCGCTTACGTTCCTTCAAGTAACAATTCTACTTTAAACAAATTTTAATCACTGCCATACAGCTGTCAGTAGCACCTAGTTATACTGTAAACATAAGGACAGGACATGAATCGCACCAAGCGCGAGCTTCGAGCACGAGTGCTCGTGCTAGTGCGAGCATCAAGATCAAGTGAGCCTGTACCGCCATCCCTAGGAGGTTTTATATATGTTTACGACAATTGAGAGTTTCATCCAAGAATACCAAATGGAATCGGCTACAACGCAGCAACTGCTAGATACATTAACAGATGCGTCCCTTAACCAAGTCCAAGCCGAAGGTTACCGTCCACTTGGTTATATTGCGTGGCATCTGGTTCACGCGGAGCGCGGTATGCTGTACGGAACAGGTCTGGAATTCGAATCGCCGGCTGCTGTAAGTGTGCCACCTGCAGAGGCAGCAGTCATTGCAGAAGCATATCGGACTACAACGCAGAACATACTCGGCGCGATTCGCACGCAATGGACAGACGAGAAACTGCAAGATGTAGTTACGATGTTCGGTATGCCATGGACGATCAGCACAACCCTATACAGCTTCTTGAAGCATGAAATTCATCATCGTGGTCAGCTGACGATTCTAATGCGCCAAGCAGGCCTTCCCGTTATCGGCGCCTACGGTCCAGCCAGAGAGCAATGGGCAGCGATCGGTAGACCCGTTCCAACGTTATAACACAGGAGCCTCCAAGTCCGTTTTCTACGGATCAGGAGGCTTTTTTTCATCTTTTTCCAATCACGAACTCGTCTCCAATCCTCTCAAACCCTTCCATGCATTGAATTTACTTATCCTTTCATATAAACTATTAGCTAACATGCCTACGTTGTGACACGAATTGTCATTCGTAGCAACAGAAGAAGAGGGGATTATCGAATCATGACGGACAAGCAGCGGGTGCGGATTCGAATCGAGAGTCGAAGCGGGAGTGAGACCACGGTGCAGAAGGCGCGCGGGGATCTGTACCGGAAAGGCGATCATACCTATATCCGCTATGAGGAAGAGCCGAACGAGCTTGGACGGACCGTGACGGTTATTAAGCTCGAAGATAATCAGATCCGTATTATTCGCCAAGGGGATGTACAAGCGGAGCAAACCTTCGTTCCTGGAGAGAAGCGGACGGGCTTTTATCACACACCACAGCTCCGAATGGAACTGGAAATTGAGACGCACAAGCTGACTTCGGAGGCCATCCATGGGATCGGTATTACGAGGTGGAGCTATGATCTATATGCATCAGGCACACATGCAGGAGCCTATCGAATCAAGTTGTTAATTCAGGAGGAGTAAGACAAATGGACGTTCTTAACGAAGTAAAAGCGAAAGTGAAGCAAGCAATTAAAGAGGCTGTTCTAGCGGCGGGTATCGTCTCCGAGGAGCAGTTGCCAGAAATCATTCTGGAAGTGCCGAAAGAGAAGACACATGGCGATTTCGCGACGAATGTAGCGATGCAGCTGACGCGTATTGCGAAGGTAAACCCAAGACAGATCGCGGAGCAAATCAGTGCCAACTTGAACAAAGACGCAGCTAATATATCCGAAGCGGCAATCGCGGGTCCAGGCTTTATTAATTTTAAAATGGATAATGTTTACCTCTACCCAGTGATTGCTGATGTTGCAAAGCTCGGTGACCGCTATGGAGAATCGAACGGAGGTCAAGGACTTAAAGTGCAAGTGGAATTCGTTAGTGCGAATCCCACGGGCTCCTTACATCTTGGACATGCCCGTGGCGCAGCCGTAGGTGACGTGCTATGTAACGTGCTGGATCTTGCCGGCTACAACGTATCTCGTGAATACTACATCAACGATGCGGGTAATCAAGTCATTAATTTGGCGAAATCCATCGAAGCACGCTATCTGCAAGCGCTTGGACAAGAAGCGGAAATGCCAGAGGATGGCTATTTTGGTGAAGATATCAAAGGATTTGCAACGGAACTCGCAGCTACAGAAGGCGATCGTCTACTGAGCTTGTCGGATGAAGAGCGTCGTGCTTATTTCCGTACGTATGGACTTGAGAAAGAGCTCGACAAAATCAAACGCGATTTAGGCCGCTTCGGTGTTCATTTTGACCACTGGTTCTCCGAGACGTCCATCTATGAAGACAATCTTATCCCGCCTGTACTTCAAGAGCTGCGCGATAATGGTCATATCTATGAAGAAGAGGGCGCAACGTGGTTGAATACGACACCGCTTGGAGATGACAAGAACCGTGTTTTGATCAAAAACGACGGATCCTTCACCTACCTTACGCCAGATATCGCTTACCACCGCAATAAATTCGGACGCGGCTACGACCGCTTAATTAATATTTGGGGCGCTGATCACCATGGCTACATCCCGCGGATGAAAGCAGCTATGACCGCTCTTGGCTTCGAAGCAGACCGTCTTGTCGTGCTGATCGCTCAAATGGTGAGCTTATTCCAGAATGGTGAAAAAGTTAAAATGTCCAAACGTACCGGCAAAGCCGTTACGATGGAAGACTTGATGGACGAAGTCGGCGTAGACCCGATTCGTTATTTCTTCGCGATGCGGAGCATGGACTCGCATTTGGATTTTGACATGGACTTGGCCGTTTCCCAGTCCAATGAAAACCCCGTGTTCTATGTGCAATATGCCCATGCACGGATTTGCAGCATCTTCCGCCAGGCGGAAGAGCAAGGGGTTCAAGTCCTTCCCCTGGAACAGGTTGACCTGTCCCAGCTGTCTTCGGAAGCCGAGTTCGACTTGCTTCGCAAGATCGGCGAGCTTCCGGAAGAGATCGCCATTGCGGCTGAGCAGTACGCGCCGCACCGCTTGATCCGCTATGTATACGAACTGGCAAGCCAGTTCCATAGCTACTATAGAGGCCACTACGTCATCACAGATGACGCAGCCTTAACACAAGCGCGCCTCGCGTTGCTCGGTGCGCTGCGCACGACCTTAGCCAACACGCTTCGCGTGGTTGGCGTGTCCGCCCCTGAGCGGATGTAACACCCGCTCAGCCAGAAGAAGCTCCCCTTGACCACTGGTCAAAAGGGGAGCTTCTTCTTTTTCTAAGCGCAGGAGGTACCCCTGCGCTTAAAAGCTGGCGCCGCGCCAGCTTACTCTTGCCCCGCCGCGCGGATCGCGCGCTGGGCGTTCAATTGCCCGGGCTGCCACCGGACGTTCGGGCGCTTGCTCAGCGGGAACGCGCAGCGGCGCAGCGCGTTTTTGATCTGCTGCGGTGACATGGCGCGCATGGAAAGCATTAAGGCGATAACGCCGCTTACATGCGCCGTTGCCATCGACGTGCCGCTGAGCTCGTTATATTTGCCGCCGATCCAAGCCGAATACACGCGCTCACCGGGGGCATAGATGTCGATTTGTGCTCCGCGATTGCTGAAGGGAGCAATCCGCCCTGTTCGTGTTGTGGCGCCTACGGAGACAACGTAGGGAAACCGAGCAGGGTAATCAATGGTTTTCTTCCGGCCATCATTACCAGAGGAGGCTACAATAACCTTCCCTCGGTAGTAAGCGTTCAAAACCGCTTGCTCCAGTGCAGGATTGTACGTCTTCATTCCGAAACTCATATTAATAATATCGAGGTCATTTTGGACGCACCAATCAATACCGGCGATGATATCAGATACATAGGCACTTCCATTTTGGTCAAAAGCTTTAACAGGATGAATAATAGATCGGGGAGCTACACCAATAATACCGGAATTACGGCCCGTTGCCGCAATAGTGCCCGCAATGTGTGTGCCATGCCCGTTATCATCATGGGGCATGAGCCTGCGATTTAATAAGTTGACGCCATGCGAGATTGAGTTTTGCAAATCAGGATGCTTATAGTCGATACCCGTATCAATGACGCCGACGTGAATATTTTTACCGACAGATTTACTCCAGATCTCAGGAGCACCAATTTGATCAACTCCCCAAGGGATGGTGCGTGCACGCGAGCTGGATAGAATAGTGGCTCGTTTCGGTACGGTCTTTCTACCTTTAACCTTATTTATAGTCAATTTCGTATCCGCTTCGATACGTGTCGTGCTTGTAAAGCTTCTGAGTTTTGTATCCGGACACAAGGTACAGGAAAAGGCGTGGATAATGTCTAGAGGCAGAACCAGGGATAGTCTGGGGAGTTCAGACGTCATGCGTAGGAGCTCTGATTTGCAGGCAAAGTAATCTGTGTTAGAGGTGAAATGGATAAGGTGCTTTCTAGCTGGTTGTTTAGTAAGACCTAGATCTTCATGGAGCAGATGAAGAAAGGTGGCTGTATCCATCGTGCCATCCCCCCGTTACAGCATATAATCATTATCTCCCCTATCCTATGTACAGGTCATCGAACTTGACCGTGTCATCGCCTTTATAGAGGTTGTCGAAAAGTCCAATTTTGATCACGAAGTAGTCCAAGTTCCGTATTCGACATCGAAGATTGAATTCAGCCGGAAATTCCGGTGCTCACTTAGCTTCCACTACGCTCCGCTCCTCATTTCCTAGGCTTCTCGGTGCTGAAAACCAGACTTTTTAACACGCACTTGTAGAAATAAATGGGTGCAGGGCCGTGTCAGATGCGTAGGTTCAACATAGGATACATAGAGAGGCGCGGGCAGGAGTGTCTCTTTCTCAGGTAGTGGAAACGACTGCTGTTCATCAGCAAGCGGTTCCTTTGGGTACAGTCGCAGGCGGAGGGGGACCTTTGCCTGTATTCCTTTTTATGGGTTGTTTTTAGATGTTAGGCAGCCGTTTATTTCAAAATATAGAATTTATATGTTTCACAATAGACAATAAATAGGCTATATTTCATGATAAACGCACTCGACCTACGAGGTCGGCGTAGACGTTTATTGTGGGGTAGTTGCAATTTTAGAAAAAATAGGTTTTACTTAATGAAGATATTGGTTATGGTAGATAACGTAGTCAAGAAATGATCGAAAAGGATGTGCCTTAGATGAGCAGCGAATACACACTCAAAATCACCACAGAGCAAGCACGCGAAATGCCCATGGTGGATTTGGCGTTCGAATTGCTGAAGTCGGCGAATACGCCGTTTTACTACCGTGAACTTATGGCTGAAATTGCTAAAATAAAAGGGCTTTCTGAAGATAATGTCATGAATGTAATTGCCCAACTATATACGGAAATCAACATCGATGGACGTTTTGCTTGTGTAGGTACAAACCTATGGGGCTTGAAGCGTTGGTATCCAGTTGAGAAGTCCGACGATGCGGTTGGGAACGCGAAGCGTCCTAGAATTATCAACGATGAAGATGATGATCTGGATGAAGACGTCTATGCGGAAGAAGAAGATACATACGCAGAAGAAGACGAGTATGATGCATTTGGTACCGAAACCGAAGAGGAAGAAGAAGCGGAAGAGGATACTGAATTCTTCGAAGATGAAGAAATCGAAGAGGATCTTGGCGAAGCGGGTATCGAAGAGAGCGATGATACTGAGGATGACGTAGATGATTTGGATTCCGATGAGGATGAAGAAGATTTGGATGAAGACGACGAAGACGACAACAAATAACTTGTCTTGACAGTCCCTATACGTTCAGAGTAAACTATTGCATGGGCTTTAAAAGAATCTTAACAATTCGCGCATGCGTTCAAAAAGTGCCCCGTCACTACGGGTGTCACTTTTTTTGTTTTTTTGCGCTTTTTTTTTTGTGATTTGTTCATGAAAACACTTATTTAGCAGAAGCTAATGCTATTACACCTTTGTCCTGGCGACAACCAAGAGCTTATGCTGATGAAGCCAGTTTTCTAGCACCTTTTTACACTTATCTTCATGTTATAACGATGCCAGTAGCCTGGCGAAAATCTAAAGCGGAAGCTTACAAGCTTACAAATATAAGGAGGCGTACATAGTGACAAAATACATTTTCGTTACGGGAGGCGTAGTTTCATCCCTTGGCAAAGGAATTACAGCAGCTTCCTTAGGAAGACTGCTCAAGAACAGAGGTTTGAAAGTTACGATTCAGAAGTTCGATCCTTACATTAACGTGGACCCAGGAACCATGAGTCCTTATCAGCATGGGGAAGTTTTCGTAACAGATGATGGTGCAGAAACGGATTTGGATTTAGGTCATTATGAGCGTTTTATCGACATTAACTTGTCCAAAAGCTCGAACGTGACATCAGGAAAAGTGTATTCCTCTGTTATTACCAAAGAGCGCAGAGGCGAGTACCTAGGCGGAACTGTACAGGTTATCCCTCATATTACGAATGAAATTAAAGAACGTGTGATTCGCGCAGGTCGTGAAGCTGGGTCTGATGTGGTTATTACTGAAATCGGTGGTACTGTCGGGGATATCGAGAGCTTGCCATTCCTGGAAGCGATTCGTCAAATGAAAAATGATATCGGCCGCGAGAATGTCATGTACATTCACGTTACGTTGATTCCTTATATCAAAGCTGCTGGTGAAGTCAAAACAAAACCAACGCAACATAGCGTTAAAGAACTACGCGGCCTCGGTATTCAACCGCATGTAATTGTTTGTCGTACGGAACATTCTTTGACAGAAGATATGAAGCGTAAGCTCGCTTTGTTCTGTGATATCGATCCAGCTGCAGTTATTGAATGTAAAGATGCAGAAACGTTGTATGAAGTACCGATGATGCTTCGTGAGCAAGGTCTGGATGATTACGTTGTGAATCACTTGAAGCTCTCAACCAATCAACCAGATATGACAGAATGGGAAAGCCTTGTTCGCAAGGTGAAATCCTTAACCAAGAAGACCGAAATCGCCATCGTTGGGAAGTACGTAGCTCTTCACGATGCTTACCTTAGTATTGTTGAGGCACTTGGACACGCGGGTATCGACAATGACTCCGAGATTGATATTCGTTGGGTCAATGCAGAAGATATCTACGATCATAATGTGCATTCACTGCTTTCTGGTGTACAAGGTATCCTTGTACCAGGTGGATTTGGTGATCGCGGGATTGAAGGGAAAGTAGCGGCAATTCGCTATGCGCGTGAGAAAGAAATTCCGTTCTTCGGTATTTGTTTGGGGATGCAGGTCGCTGTTATCGAATATGCACGTTCTGTTTGTGGATTGGACGGCGCGAATAGCTCCGAGATTAATCCAACAACAGCCTACCCAGTAATTGATCTATTGCCAGAGCAGAAGGATATTGAGAATCTAGGCGGAACGATGCGTTTAGGTTTATACCCTTGTAAATTGACGCCTGGTTCACTTGCTGCGACGACGTACAATGATGAGCTAGTTTACGAAAGACATCGTCACCGGTACGAATTTAATAATGAATACCGCGAATTGGTTGAATCTGCAGGGTTGCGTATTTCGGGTACATCACCAGATGGTCGTCTGGTCGAGATGGTAGAGCTTCCTGGTCACCCTTGGTTCTTGGCTGTACAATTCCACCCGGAATTTACATCCCGTCCGAACCGTCCACAGCCACTTTTCCGTGAATTCGTGAAAGCTGCACAATTGATCGCTCGTTAAAATTTCACGTTGCTGACGGAGGAATCTCTCTCCTGATAATCAACTTTTATGTAAAACTTTTCAAAATAAATGCTCTCCTCGGAAGGAAAACGAAAATGAATAGCGAATATCTTGACTAATAGGTTTGGAACTTGTTATTCGTTTTCGGGAGGGGACTTGGCTGATGAAGAAAAAAGTGTTGGTAGTGGATGATCAAAATGGAATTCGTGTACTTCTCATGGAAGTGTTCAGTAACGAAGGGTACGATACCTATCAAGCCTCCAATGGCAAGTTGGCCTTGGAAATCGTAAGAAATGTATCGCCTGATCTCATACTACTAGACATGAAGATTCCCGGTATGGACGGACTTGATATTTTGAAGCATGTGAAAGAAATTGATGTTTCAATCAAAGTCATCATGATGACGGCATATGGTGAGCTGGATATGATCAAAGAAGCGACGGATTTAGGTGCGATCATGCATTTTACGAAGCCATTTGACATTGATGAGCTGCGCCTGGCTGTGAATATGCAATTGAATAATGAATCCAGCAGTGGTTTCGCAGTAGGATCCTAGTCATAGGGTCTTTTTTTTGTTTTGGAAAAATGAAGGCTTGGTTATCATTTGAAAAGTTATGTGCTATAATAACTCAGGTATGAACAGAGAGCGGTATGCGCATCTACTAAAGAGGTTCTAGGAGGAAGAGAAACATGGCATTGGTTTCAATGAATGATTTTTTACCTAAGGCAAAAGCAGGGAAATACGCGGTTGGTCAATTTAACATGAACAATCTTGAGTTTGCTCAAGCGATTGTGGAAGCTGCAATCGAACTGAACTCCCCGTTCATTTATGGTGTTAGCGAAGGCGCACTAAAATATATGGGCATCGAGTTTACTGTAGCTATTGCAGAAGCAGCAGCTAAGAAATCCGGTCTTCCGATCGCATTGCACTTAGACCATGGTAGTTCGTTTGAAGTAGCAATGAAATGTATCCGTGCAGGATTCAGCTCCGTTATGTTCGATGGTTCCCACTATTCTTTCGAAGAAAACATTCGTTTGACGAAAGAAGTTGTTAAAGCTGCTCGTGCTATGGGCGTATCCGTTGAGGGTGAGCTTGGAACAATCGGTGGCGTTGAGGATGACATTTCCGTTGATGAAGAGCACGCTAACCTTGCAAAACCAGAAGAAGCGATTCGTTTCTACGAAGAAACAGGCGTGGATTGTTTGGCAATCGCAGTAGGTACTGCACATGGTATGTACGCTGGCGAGCCGAACATTCACTTTGATATTATTGAAGCAGTTTCCAAAGCGATCCCAGTTCCAGTTGTCTTGCATGGTGGATCCGGCGTTCCAGACGAAATGATCCGTAAATCAATTGCAGCAGGCGTTGGCAAAATCAACGTGAACACAGAGAACCAAGTGGCATGCACAGAAAGTATCCGCGCAGCTCTGAACAAAGATGCTAAAATTTATGATCCTCGTAAATATCTAACCCCAGCTCGTAGCGCTATGATCGAAGTAGTAAAATCCAAAATTCAATTGTTCGGAAGCAGCAACCAAGCTTAATTCCAAATTGTATAGACAGGATAGGAAATGCAGTAATACACAGATGGATGGTCGACAATCGTTGCCGTCTGTCTGTGTCATTGCGGGCGTTTCCTTCTTCTATTTGTTGTATTTTACCTCGCACTCATCTATTACTTCCTTATTTTGTGGATTTCCGTCCAATTTTTTGTGAGATTTAGTAGGATCTGTTGATTTAACTTTAGTGAGAAGGCACCTGGTTTAGGGGGAGAAGTATGTTGGAGAAATTAATGGTGGTCGGTGGACGCCCACTACGGGGAACTGTTCAAATTAGTGGAGCAAAGAATAGTGCCATTGCACTTATTCCAGCCGCAGTACTTGCAGAAACACCAGTAACGTTGGATAACCTTCCACATTTAAGCGATGTGGCTATATATACAGAAATTCTGACTGACTTAGGAGCAACAATCGATTGGAACGAGGATCGGATGACGATTGATCCGACTCATATGAAGCCTATGGCTATGCCGAATGGCAAAGTGAAGAAGCTGCGCGCTTCCTATTATTTGATGGGTGCTCTTCTGGGTAGATTTGGTGAGGCAACGATTGGTCTTCCAGGTGGATGTAATTTCGAACCGCGTCCGATTGATCTACATATTAAAGGGTTTGAAGCACTAGGCGCTGTGGTAAGTAACGAAAACGGAGCCCTTCATATTCGTGCTAAGGAACTGCGTGGTGCTAAGATTTACTTAGATATGGCGAGTGTCGGCGCTACGATCAATATTATGCTGGCAGCTTCACGTGCCAAAGGGTTAACTACGATTGAAAATGCGGCGAAAGAGCCTGAAATTATAGATGTAGCAACACTTTTGAACTCCATGGGTGCGAAAATTAAAGGTGCGGGTACGGATACAATTCGGATTGAAGGGGTGTCTGAGCTTCACGGCTGCCGTCATTCCATTATCCCAGACCGTATTCAAGCGGGAACGTATATGATTGCTGCAGCGGCGACGCGCGGCGATGTTACCGTAGATAATGTAATTCCGAAGCATTTAGAAGCTTTGACAGCGAAGCTGCAAGAAATGGGTGTTCATGTTTATGAGATGGATGAATCCATTCGCATCGTAGGTCAGCCTATCTACGAAAGCGTAGATGTGAAAGCATTAATTTACCCTGGGTTTGCAACGGATTTGCAATCACCAATGTCTAGCCTGCTGTGCCAAGCAAAGGGTGTTAGTGTATTAACAGATCATGTGTATAGTAATCGATTTAAGCATATTCCAGAGCTAGTGCGCATGGGTGCTAAGATAAGAGTGGAGGGGCGTTCGGCCATTATTGAAGGCTCGCAGCTGAGCTCAGCCAAAGTAAGAGCGACAGATTTGCGTGCAGGAGCAGCTTTGGTAATTGCTGGCCTCAGTGTAATGACAGGCGGGATCACGGAAGTGTCGGGTGTAGAGTTCATTGATCGCGGATACGAAAACTTAGTATTTAATCTATCTTCCCTAGGAGCCGAAGTTTGGCGTGAGAACGAGGAATAAAGTTCCAGACATCAGGCAATGCTAGAATCCAATTGAAAATTTAATAGTTTGGTGGTTGAAACATGAGCATGCAGCTTGCTGAGCTTGAAGTACTCAAGCTTACTGAATTATATAAACTAGCTAAGAAACATCAGATTCCTTATTACGGTACGTTGAAGAAAAGAGAACTCATTTTTGCCATTTTACGTGCACAAGCAGCAGAGAGTGGATTCTTGTTCATGCAAGGTGTCTTGGAAATTTTGCAGGAAGGATTTGGATTCTTGCGTCCAATTAACTACCTTCCCAGCTCAGAAGATATCTATATTTCAGCCTCTCAAATTCGCAAATTTGATTTGCGCTCAGGTGATATTGTATCTGGGAAATGTCGACCGCCTAAGGAGAATGAGCGCTACTATGGACTTCTCCAAGTCGAAGCAGTGAATGGTGAGAAGCCTGAAACGGCTGCAGAACGCTTGCATTTCCCTGCACTAACGCCGCTATATCCAGATACTCGGATTACACTTGAGACCGAGCCTACCAAGATTTCGATGCGGATTATGGACTTGCTTGCTCCTGTCGGTTTGGGTCAGCGCGGACTTGTTGTGGCACCTCCTAAAGCGGGGAAAACATTATTGCTCAAAGAAATCGCAAACAGTATTTCTACCAACTATCCCGAGATTGAGCTATTCGTTCTGTTGATTGACGAGCGTCCTGAGGAAGTTACCGATATGCAGCGCTCTGTCAAAGGTGAAGTCGTTGCCTCAACTTTCGATGAGCTTCCAGAGAATCATATTAAAGTTGCTGAACTTGTCTTAGAACGTGCTATGCGTCTAGTTGAACATAAGAAAGATGTCGTTATCCTACTCGATAGTATTACGCGCTTAGCAAGAGCGTATAACCTCGTAGTGCCGCCTTCAGGCCGGACATTGTCCGGTGGTGTTGATCCCGCTGCTTTCCACCGTCCTAAGCGTTTTTTCGGAGCAGCTCGTAACATTGAAGAAGGCGGCAGTTTAACTATTCTTGCTACAGCACTTGTTGAAACCGGTTCACGTATGGATGACGTCATTTATGAAGAATTTAAAGGGACAGGTAATCTGGAACTTCATCTCGATCGCAAGATGGCGGAGCGCCGTATCTTCCCTGCTATTGATATTCGTCGTTCAGGGACTCGGCGCGAGGAAGCGTTGCTCGGCAAAGATGAGCTCGAGAAAGTATGGGCACTTCGCAAAGGCATGAATGATTCACATGAGTATACCGAAGCCTTTATTAAGAAGCTTGCGGATACGAAGACGAATCAAGAGTTTTTAGACTCGCTGGCCTCCCCAGGGGCGGGAGCGTCAACCCAGCAACATAAAGGCAAAGTCAAAAACTCAGCATCTTAAGCTTTAGTTAAACGACACTTAGTAAGAAAGTTTGCGTGTTCGTTTACTTTAACGTACAAAGAGGAGTACCGTTATGAACTTGGTTTATTCAGATTCACAAGGAAATGTATTTGATCATCCTGATTATTTCGCGCTTGGTCGAAATGCAGAAATGATTACCGAAATATTAGATGAAGAACTGATCCCTCTACCTGAAGGATCAACACTCGTGAGTCTACCCTTCACGCGCCCTGTTGGCATTGATGCTGCAACAGGTGAGATGAAGCTGGTAGAGGGTGATTATCACGCGGTAGGAGCGTTGCTTCCACAAGGCTTCACACGACTGCTTCTCCCAGGGTATGTGAAGTCCGATAAGACGAAGGCATTGCCTTTGTTCGGTTATACCGCTGTCGTGTGGAAAGAAGACGGCTTCTACGTAGCCGCGCGTTTGACCGACAATCCGTACTTCTGGAATCCGATTCATTGTGATCCAGATGAGCTCGAGGTTGAAGTCAAACGGTTAGTCGCCAAGTATCCGGAGAATCGCTTGTATGCGCATTTGTCGAACTGTGCACTGGGCTACGAGTGCTTGACCGCTTCGAACACGTTCCTACAACGTTGGGAAGGGGCTGTCCCTGTTTCCTACTCCTGTAATGCAGGCTGCTTCGGATGCATCTCGGAACAGCCAGACGAGAGTGGCTTTGTTGCTCCGCAGACGCGGATGAACTTCAAGCCGAAGGTCGAAGAAATTACCGAGATCATGTTGGAACATCTGCGTACGCCGGAGAGCATTATCTCCTTCGGGCAAGGCTGTGAAGGGGAACCAAGCACGCAGGCTGTCATCATTATTGATGCCATCAAGCGAGTGCGCGAGCAAACGAAGATGGGCTATATCAATATCAATACGAATGCGGGCCTTACGGACCATATCCGCGGCATTGTCGATGCAGGTCTAGATCTAATGCGTGTAAGCACGATCAGCGCTCTGGATGATCACTACAACGCTTATTACAAGCCAAGAGCTTATACTCTTAAGAATGTCGAGAAATCCCTTCGCTATGCAACCGACAAAGGGGTCATCACATCGATCAACTATCTCGTATTCCCAGGTGTTACCGATCGGGAAGAAGAGATCGAAGCGATGATTGAATTTGTACGCAGAACGGGATTGAAATTGATTCAATTGCGCAACCTGAATATTGACCCTGAGAGCTATCTAAGCATTATCCCTAAGGCTCAGGGAGAACTGCTAGGAATGAAGCAAATGATCGAAATTTTTGAGCAAGAATTGCCGGAGGTTGTCATTGGTTCGTACTCCCACACGCCGAAGTTTTACACGAGTGATCGTACGCTCACAACGGTGTTATAAACCATCTCGGTGGAAGTATTACCCGATCGATTTTCCAAAAAATAGAGATGCTTGTTTCACTCGATATTGCGGCTATTTTTCTTGATAAACGCACTCGCCCAAAGAGGGCGAAGGAGTCGTTTATTGTGTTGCATCTAGGCTTGCGAATATGCTACAATGCAATAGTACGTCCATTAACTCTGTTTCAGCAAATGATTCAGGGCGGAAAGAGGTGAACCAAATGAAAGCAGGAATTCATCCTACTTATCATGCAACCACAGTGACTTGCGCTTGTGGTAACGTGTTCGAAACGGGTTCAATCAAGCCAAATCTTCGTGTTGAGATTTGCTCCAATTGTCATCCTTTCTACACTGGTAAACAAAAGTTTATCGATGTAGGCGGCCGTGTCGACAAGTTCAAAAAGAAATACGGAATCTAATTGGCATCATTTGCTTGATTGCCAATCAGCATAAGACAACCTCCCTTGGTCATCCTAAGCTTAGGCTTAGAGTCCAATGGGAGGTGTTTTTATGTTCAAGGATCTAATTAAGCTTACAGGAGCTGCTATCCTTATAGCGAGTTTAGTAGGTTGTGGCACGGGGAATAACAAGAAAACGAATGATAATTCTACGTATAAAGTTCAGAATTATAAGCAAGACGGTATGTTGGGTATTACAAGTGTTAACCCGAATGATCCGATGAATCCGACCTATCATCATTACGAGGATGATACGAATCTCATGAAGGCAGTGCTTGCTCAGCTGCCAGGCATCGAGAAGACCAATATTGCGATCAATGGTCCTTCTGCCAATGTGAAAATTAAACCACAAGCAGCTTTGACGGCGGCCCAAGTTGAAGAATTGCGGTCGCAGGCTCAAATGGCATTAGAGACGAATATGCCGCGGTATAAGATACAAGTAAGAATGGATCGCTAGTTGGAGTGACTTAAGCTAACGCTAAAGATCCCAAAGCAGAGAGACTTAAGCTAACGCTAAAGATCCCAAAGCAGAGAGACTTTAACTAACGTTAAAGATCCCTATATATGGTACTTTTTCCCCTTAGGTTGCTATTTGGCAGTGAATCAGATATACTATTTTTACTGTGCTAGACGGGGAGGTAGCGGTGCCCTGTAACTCGCAATCCGCTGTAGCGAGGTTGAATTCCTGTTAGCGGTACTGTGATGTGAGGTCTGGCTCTTACACGTGGTGTTGAGAGTTGGGTCCTTCGCAATGGATGCTCATGAACCCGGTCAGGTCTGGAAGGAAGCAGCCGTAAGTGAGATGTTTCATGTGCCGAGGGGCTGCCTGATTTGAGCCAACGATAAGAGTTCGCTTGTATCACTTTATCAATAACAGGTGCACGGTGTAATCATACCGTATATGTAAGAACACATAACCGAAACGCCAGCAATTAGGGCGTTTTTTCTTTTGCCTTTTGCAGGAAAAATATGACTTTACAGAGAATCTTTATACAATACGTACATGGACTGATGCTACTCGGAGATGTTCGAAAAGAGAAAGTGAAGGAGCTGTTGACATGCCCATTCATTCGCCTCAGATGTACTCGGTATCGATGAACGAACTGCGGAAACTGTTCAATCACAGCATACAAACCGGTATGGTAATGGTTGATGAAGATGAGAAGTTGTTACTCGTCACGGATCAGCTCTTGAAAGTTTCAGGATATTCAGCAGATGAAATTACTGGTGTTCCCTGCCCTCAATTTTTTAAGATGAGGGCTACTTTGCGTGAGTTATACGAATTTCATTTTAGGGATGAAGCGGATGTTGGGGAGTGGCCCCATGGTTTTCTACTAGGGAAGAATGGGGAAATGATCTATTTTCAGTTCTCCATGCTCAAGCTCCAATGCGAGGATAGAAGTATATATTTATTATCATTAAAAAATAAAGAAGAAGGAACAGCATTAAACTTGCTGCAGCGCTTTTCGGATGCCTTTTTGAAAGACATCAACTTGGGTGTGTTATTAATTAATATGGATTACCGACTTGCTGACATTAGTGATCGCGCCTGCCAAATGCTGGCCATGGAGAAGGAGCATATCCGCAACAAGTCGCTGGATGAGATTTTTGCCACAGTTCCGAGTCAGCACCAGCTCGTGCAGCGAACGATTCTGAATGGAGCGATAGTCCGCAATCACGCCGTTTCCTGGACGAACAATCAAGAACGGTTTGATTTGCTGCTGGATTCTAATGTTTTGAAGGATAGTCAGGGGAACATTGTGGGGGCTTACATTATTTTCAAAGATGTTACGAATATGCGCTCATTGGAACAAATGGTTCAGCGAAGCGATCGTCTAGCGATGATCGGGCAAATTGCTGCAGGAACAGCGCATGAAATCCGTAATCCACTAACGTCAATTAAAGGGTTCTTACAGATGCTGCGTCGTACATTCGGTGACCGTGGCATGGACAAAGAACAGAATTTTACAGATGTCATGTTGGGAGAAATTGATCGGATTAATGCACTAGTGAATGAATTTCTGATGTTGAGCAAGCCCAAGCATGTGGCCTATGAGCGTATTGGTGTGACGGAAGTCCTGCGTGGCATCGTGCCGGTTATTCAGAATGAGGCGATCCTCTATAATGTTCAACTTCACTATGAGGCTTCCACCCACCTCCCTGAGGTGACGGCAGATATCGAGCTATTGAAGCAAGTTTTCTTGAATGTTTGCAAAAATGGAATCGAAGCCATGCCCGATGGTGGGATATTGACGATTTCGGAGCGTGTAGACACGACAGATCGAAATGTGTGTGTGGATATTCATGACACAGGTACAGGGATTCCGATGTTCGTCATTGATAAAATCTTTGATCCCTTCTTCACAACGAAGGATACAGGCACGGGGCTAGGGCTCTCTGTATGCCAACGTATCATTCATGATATGGGCGGGACGATTCGCGTAGCTGCCAAAGGCTTTGGAACGACATTTACCATCACGATTCCCTATATGTGATCCTCTATTTCATCCCTTGGAGCGTTATAGTATAATGGATACAGTCAATCCACGCAGGGATTATTGGAGAGGAACACTATGGCACACATTGCTTTGTATCGTACATGGAGGTCGCAGACGTTTCGTGATGTTGTCGGACAGCGGCATATCACACAAACACTGCAGAATTCGTTGCGGGAAAATCGCCTAACCCATGCTTATTTGTTTAACGGTCCCCGTGGAACGGGTAAAACAAGTACAGCCAAAATTTTAGCCAAAGCCATCAACTGTTTAAACGGCCCCTCGGAAGAGCCATGCAACCAATGCTCTGCCTGTGAGCGTATCACGGAAGGCGCAGTCATGGACGTTGTCGAGATCGATGCGGCATCCAACCGCGGTGTGGAAGAAATTCGTGATATCCGAGATAAAGTTAAATACGCACCCACCGAAGTCAGGCAGAAAGTGTACATTATTGATGAAGTGCATATGCTGACGACGGAAGCATTTAATGCCTTATTGAAGACGTTGGAAGAGCCGCCGGCGCATGTTATGTTTATTTTAGCAACAACGGAGCCTCATAAGATTCCCGCAACCATTATTTCTCGGTGTCAGCGCTTTGATTTTCGACGCGTTTCCATGGAGGATGAGGTAGGGCGTCTACAGTATGTTTGTGATCAAGAGCGCATTTCGATTGATAAAGAAGCTCTTCACTATATAGCAAGATTATCCGACGGCGGGATGCGGGATGCGTTAAGTCTGTTGGATCAGGCGGCATCGTTTGCAACAGGAGAAATACAGCTAGCTGATATTTTGTCGATTACGGGCGGTATTGCTTCCGATCAATTTAAGCGACTTGTCACGTATATCAAGGAACAGAATCTGGGGGCTGCTCTAGAGTTAATTGATACTTTCATGCAAGAGGGGAAGAGCGCAGACAAGTGTATTGAGAATTTGATTCATTATTTCCGAGATTTGCTGATGGTGCGCATGGTGCCGAATTCACCTGTGATCGCTGAACGCGTATTTGATATGGCAGAGCTTAAGGAGATTGCGAGTCACTTCACGCCAAGTGAGATGATGAGTATGATTGAAACACTGAACCATTATCAGAGTGAGATGAAATATTCGGTGCAACCGCAAACCTTATTAGAAATCGCTATTATGAAAATAAGCGGTGGCCACCGAGGATCGGACGGCTCAGTGGAAGTAGGGGCGCGTCAGCCGCAGGGTGATCTTTTTGCTCAAATGACCCAAAGAATGAAACAACTTGAAGATCAACTAGCTCTACTGGTAAAATCGGGAGTGAGTGTTGCTTCGGGTGAAAGTGCTAAGCAAGCGCCTGCGGCGAAAGTAGCCGTGGCCTCGGCACCTTCTAAGAAGTCAGGTCTTAAGCTTGATCCATACTTGAAGGCTTCTGAGAGTCCAGATACGAAGACGGCACTGATGAAGTGGAGTCAAGTGTTAGGTGATGTCAAAGAGAAGAAAATAACCGTTCATGCTTGGTTTGTTAATGGTGATTTGGTGGCTATGCTAGATGATGTTGTTCTTGTCGCATTTAAGAATGATATGCATCGTAATACAACGGAGAAGCCAGAGAATAAAGTCATTATTGAACAAGTGCTTTCTTGTGTATTTGGTAAGCCAATGCGTTTGTTGACCTTAATGCGTAAGGAATGGGATGATGCGAAGAGTGATGCGACGCACGCCCCGCCTGAAGAGATGGAATTAGTGGCTGAGGATGGTCGCGGAAACGCGGTCAAAGAAGAATGGATATCCGAAGCCATCCAATTGTTTGGTGAAGATCTAGTAACGATTAAAGAAGACTAACGATAAGGGAGCGATCTATAATGAATAACATGAACCAAATGATGAAGCAAGTGAAGAAAATGCAAGAGCAAATGATGAAGGCACAAGAAGAACTAGGCACCAAAATGATTGAAGGAACAGCTGGCGGCGGTGTAGTAACGTGTATCATCAACGGGCACAAGAAAGTACAAAGCATCACGATCAAACCAGAAGCAGTGGATCCAGACGATGTTGAAATGCTGCAAGATCTTGTGTTGACTGCAGTTAACGACGCAATGTCCAAAGCCGAAGAGATCGCTAACAAAGATATGGGCAAATTCACAGGCGGAATGAACATCCCTGGATTGTTCTAAGACAACCAAGAATCAACGACTCTGTACCATGAAGGAGTACTTCCTTTGTATTACCCCGAACCGATAGCGAAGTTAATCGATGCCTTCTCCCGCTTGCCGGGAGTAGGTCCCAAGACAGCGGGACGCTTAGCCTTTCACGTTCTTCGAATGAAAGAGGAAGACGTGATTGATTTTGCTAAATCGCTTGTTAATGTAAAACGGAACCTGCATTATTGCTCTGTGTGCTGCAATATTACCGATGTGGATCCTTGTCGTATTTGTCAGGATAAAAGCCGTGATAATTCCGTCATCTGCGTTGTGCAGGAACCGAAGGACTTGGTTGCGCTGGAGCGTACCAAAGAATTTGAAGGCTATTATCATGTACTGCATGGTGCCATCTCCCCTATGGAGGGCATTGGACCCGATCAAATTCATATCGCGGAATTACTCAAGCGTTTGGGTGACGAAACGGTACAGGAATTGATTCTGGCCACCAATCCGAATATTGAGGGCGAAGCCACGGCGATGTACTTATCTAGATTGATTAAACCGTTTGGGCTGCGTGTTACCCGTATTGCCCATGGCTTACCGGTAGGCGGCGATTTGGAGTATGCGGATGAGGTAACCTTATCCAAAGCGATGGAAGGCCGCAGGGAATTATAAAAGCATACATGTTAAGGAGAGCTGAGAAGCTCTCTTTTTTTCTGCCTGGAAAGTGTTCTGAAAATGCCATGATCCCCATAAGTATAGATCAACCCAATTGTGGGAGGAATGGAGGTTTGCCTATGAAACCGGCTCTATTAGGCATGCGTGGATTTAAGAGTCCGCGAGCGAAGACTGTTAAGGAAGAACTGAAACAGGACAAGATCATGTTGATTCAAGAGATACGTGCTGCGCATCAGACGTGGGTGGCGGCGCAAGCTCACTTTGAGTTCGCTTTGGACAAGGATCAGATCGACTATACAATTTACGCAATGGAAGCGGCAGAGAAGAGATTTGAAATGCTCATCAAACAAGCGAAGCGATTAGGGGTAAGCCTGATTGACAGCGATCATTTAATGGAGGTGTAAAGCATGATTCTTAAATATGCCATTTGGGGGGTGTTGATACTCTCCTCGCTTATGTTAGTGATGATTGTGTTTCGCAGCCGAGGTGGCGGTAGACTAGTAGCGTCATTAGGTCTAAATGTAGTAGTCGCAGCTTTTCTGTTATACGTACTGAATCTATTGAGCGGATATACACATATAGAGCTGCCTATTAATACGGCTACATTAGGGACGGCTACTATATTAGGGATCCCGGGTGTTATACTACTAATTGGTGTGAAATGGGCTTTGTTGTAACTGTAAATATAATACATCTACTATTGGGTTGACTCGACTGCGGCATCTGTGTTATCTTATAAAAGTTGCCGCTGAGACATGCGGAAATACAAAAGTAACTTGAGAAAAACAAGTTGCAAAAGAAAAGTAACTATGGTATATTGGTCTTCCGGCTTTCGAGAGAGAGCAGGTTGGACAAGAGTGATTGATCTTTGAAAACTGAACAACGAGTGAGTAAGCACAGTCGAGTAATCGACTATAAAAGAGATTGCAAAATCTCGCTAGCTTCAAATGAGCAATTAAGCTTTCAGATATACGGACGAGCAATCGTCCACTATTATGGAGAGTTTGATCCTGGCTCAKGACGAACGCTGGCGGCGTGCCTAATACATGCAAGTCGAGCGGGTTTATCCTTCGGGGTAAGCTAGCGGCGGACGGGTGAGTAACACGTAGGTAACCTGCCTTTAAGACTGGGATAACTATCCTGCCTTTAAGACTGGGATAACTAT
>NZ_JBFTPF010000045.1:0-52434 GCF_056398345.1 Paenibacillus sp. 01T442 | reverse complement strand
GCTCCTGTACCTCCAGTTGCTCCTGTTGCTCCTGTTGCTCCAGTTGCTCCTGTTCCTCCAGTTGCTCCAGTCGGCCCAGTCGGTCCTGTTGCACCAGTTGCTCCTGTACCTCCAGTTGCTCCTGCTGCTCCGGTTGCTCCTGTTGCTCCTGCTGCTCCAGTTGCTCCCGCTGCTCCGGTTGCTCCTGCTGCTCCTGTACCTCCAGTCGCTCCTGCTGCTCCTGTTGCTCCTGTACCTCCAGTTGCTCCTGCTGCTCCTGTTGCTCCTGTACCTCCAGTTGCTCCTGCTGCTCCTGTTGCTCCTCTCTTCCCTCTCTTACAACACTTTGAGGTCGTAGTTGTTGTCGTAGTTGTTGTCGTAGACGTTGTCGTACAACAACAATGTGAACTCGATTTTTTCGGATTATTACTCATATAAATTTGTAACTCTGGTTCAATCGAATCGAGGACTTGTTTAATTTCCTCTTTATTTAATCGCTCCAAATATTCCACCTCTTCCCATTGTTTTAATAGTTTATGAGCTAGAATATATTTTGCGAGGGCTGGATGAGAAAACAATCATTCCCCTAGTAGAGTGACATATCGCATGAAATCTTAATACTATATTATGTAAAAATACTACTTACAAGAGGTGGCAGAATGAGCATCAACGATAATCTTTCTATCCCACATTTTCACATTACTGCTATTCCCGAGCAGCTAGAAAAATTAAACAAGAACATCTACTTAGAGCTATGGATCCCGGCAGTCCTTCGCCTTAATCAAGATGAATATCAAATAAAGCTGGCCTATCGTGGCTCACATACCCGTAAATTTCCAAAAAAATCGTTCCAGGTCAAGTTCATTTCACCAATGGTTTACAAGGGAGAACAAGAATTTCATCTTAATGCCGAATATGCAGACCCCTCATTCATACGAAACAAACTTTCCTTTGACTTTTTTACCCGTATCGGAACCCTATCACCACAAACCTACCATGTGCTGCTGTACATCAATGAACAATTTGCCGGTATATATTTGAAGCTTGAATCTGTAGATGATCTTTTTTTACAAACAAGAGAATTGCCCGACGGGCCGATTTATTACGCCATAAATTCGAAGGCCAATTTCTCGCTTCTTAATCCTAAAACCTCTGAAGTTAAAGACTCCCTTGAAGAAGGGTATATGAGAAAGTGCGGAACGACTGCAGACGATGCCGATTTACGCACGTTTATTTATAAAATCAACACAACCACAGTCGCTCAATTTGAATCCGAAATTGAAAAACTGTTGGATGTCGATAGTTACCTTCGCTGGTTAGCAGGWGCCGTATGCACTCAAAACTTCGACGGCTTTATTCATAATTACGCTTTATACCGCAATAGAGAAACAGAACGGTTTACTATCATTCCGTGGGATTACGACGCAACCTGGGGAAGAAATGTGAACGGACACGTACTGAAGCATACGTATCTTCCGATAGAGGGGTTTAATACACTCACTGCGCGTATCTTGGATGTGTCTTCATTTCGCTTATCATATTGTAGTCTTTTGCATGCCATTTTTCGCGAGCATTTTACAGAGACGGCACTGGAGCCTGAAATTATTTCACTGCAGCAATTGCTTCATCCATTTATCCATCTCGATCCTAATAAAAAAGACGGCGATGGCATATTTTTAGGCGAGCGAGGATTCATTCTTTCTTTTATCGAGAAGCGGAGGACATTTTTGATGGAGAGTATAGAGTCATTTCAAGCACCAAAAAAATAAGGTAAGCAAAGCTCTTCAAGTTTTCTCTTTGGTTCTTCGAAGGATAACCAGATCGTCCACATATCGGACGAGCGTGGGCTTCAACCTTAAGATCTCTCCACCAGTTGCCTGTTAGCTACGAAGCGACTTGTTCTCTTACCTCGTTTTAAATTTCATAAATTTAGTTGTGCTTAGCTTTGATAGGCACGCTAAAACATAAAAACCCCACTTCATCCGAAGTGGGGCTGCCTATAAATATTGTCGCCTGCTATTCAGCCGGCAATTAATTCCTACACCTTACGGGAAGTCAACTTCGCTTGCGTCAGCAACATCAAGTAATCGTAACCGCCTGCTTTGGAATCCGTACCGGACATGTTGAACCCGCCGAAGGGATGTACGCCGACAAGCGCTCCTGTACATTTGCGGTTGATGTACAAGTTACCGCAATGCACGGTCTCCAACGCTTTTGCGATGCGATCTTCGTCCGTGGAGAAGTACGACCCCGTCAACCCGAACTCCGTATCGTTGTACATCGCAATTGCTTCCTTCCAATCCTTTGCTTTCGCAATCGCGAGCACAGGCCCGAAGATCTCTTCCTGCATCAAGCGCGCCTTGCCGCTCACATCCCCGAACACGGTTGGCTGAATATAATAGCCGTTACCTTCCGCTTTGCCGCCGCCAACTAGCAGCGTGCCCTCGCTTTTGCCAACTTCGATGTAGTCCAAAATCCGCTCATACGATGCTTTRTCAATCACCGGACCTGCCGCGAAGTTTAACTCCGGCAGACCGCTTTGTAGTCTGTTCGTGTAGGCGACAACCTTCTCGACCACTTCATCGTAAACCGACTCTACGATGATGGCGCGGGAACCCGCGGAGCATTTCTGTCCTTGGAAGCCAAAAGCCGAAGCCACAATCGCAGCCGCAGCTGCATCCAAATCCGCCGTTTCGTCGACGACGATGCCGTCTTTTCCACCCATTTCAGCGATGACTCGCTTAATCCAAATTTGTCCCGGGGCTACATCAGCAGCCAAACGGTTAATCCGTAAGCCAATTTCTTTCGACCCCGTGAAGGAAATGAAACGTGTCTTCGGATGCGTCGTCAAGTAGTCGCCAACTTCAGCACCGCTGCCAGGGATAAAGTTGATCACGCCCGCTGGCAGACCTACTTCCTCCATCAAAGCTACGAATTTATGTGCGATAACAGGAGTCGTAGATGCTGGCTTCAACAGCACCGTATTCCCCGAAACAACAGCAGATACCGTCATACCTACACAGATTGCAAGCGGGAAATTCCAAGGTGGAATCACAACGCCAACACCAAGTGGGATGTAGGAAATCTGGTTGTTCTCACCGGGAATTCTCACCAAAGGTTGTGTCTCATTGATCCCACTCAAACGGATCATTTCACGCGCATAGAACTCGATGAAATCGATCGCTTCCGCGGTATCGACATCGGCTTCTACGTAGTTTTTGCCGGACTCCAAGATCATTAGAGCTGAGAATTCATGCTTGCGCTCACGCATAAGAGCAGCCGCTTTGAACAAATATTCCGCACGCTCTCTTGCAGGTACTCTTTTCCAGGACACGAACGTTTCGAGTGCGGTGTTCATTGCTTTTTCAGCCAAAGCCTGATCAGCCTTACTCACGTACCCGATCACTTCATCCACATTACCTGGATTGATCGATGTAATTTTCGCTTCAGTCATGACCTTCTCAGCACCAATATATAGCGGGTACTCGCGTCCAAGCTCGCCTTTCACCTTCGCGATCGCCGCTTGCATTGCCTTCACATTGTCCTCTAGTGCAAAATTCGTAAACGGTTCATTCGCGTAAGGAATAACCTTAGTTGATAATGTAGTCATGTATAATGGCTCCTCTCCGAATAGAAAGCTATTTTAAATGTATTTACCCGTGTTTATTTGAACATATTTTTAAGCACAAACCAGACATTGGCTGGCCGCTCTGCTAACCTTCTCATGAAATAACCGAACCAATCCACGCCATACGGCACATAAATACGAACGCGGTAACCCTCTTTCACTAGTTGCTTTTGCAAATCTTCACAGATCCCATAAAGCATTTGGAACTCGAATTGATCTTTCCCGATGTTATGAGTGCTCACGAATTGTTTCGTGAAATTGATAATTGCCTCATCATGACTTGCGACAGCTGTATAATGTCCGTTCAACAGATGCTTCTGAATAATCACTTTGTAATTCTCATCGACAGCACTTTTCTCTGGAAATGYAACCTCAGGAGACTCCTTATAGGCTCCCTTCACCAATCGCAAATTCGCGCCAAGCTCATGCAAATCATCGATATCCTTCTGGGTGCGGAACAGATAAGCCTGAATCACAATCCCGACATTGTTGTATTCTTCACGCAGCTCACGATAAATATCTAATGAAACCTGACAATGCGCATAATCCTCCATATCAATCCGGACAAAATTACCATGCATCCGCGCACGATCTAGAATCCGTTTCATGCTGCTTACGCAAAGTTCTCGGCTAATATCAAGCCCTAAAGATGTCATTTTCAACGATAAATTGGAGCGAACACCCGACTCCGCTATCGCGTCGAGGGTTTGGATACACATCGCAGCCGATTCTAACGCTTCTTCCTCGTTAAAAACAAACTCGCCTAAATGGTCCAACGTCGCCAAGCGCCCATCTTGATTCAAACCACGCACGGCGTTGATCGATTGCTGAATCGTCTCACCTGCTACAAAGCGCGCAGCACCAAATCGGAGTCCATATTTCTTCGCTAAGCGATTGGCTGCACGACTTTTGCCAAGGGATTGAAACATATTACGCATCATGAGTTCCATCTGTGGTTGCCTCCAAGAAGAAAATGTACACTTATGTTTAATTTATAATCGAATTATACACTTAATTTTCAAATTTGAACACTCTTTGTTCAAAAATATTTTTTTTAACTTGTACAAAAAGGCCTAAACCCCATCCATATCTGTACAATATTCACCTAAGGGCCAAGATGTGTTGAATCACCTACCTTTTCATGGTAAATTAAAACCAAATATGGTGGCTAAAAGAGGGTTAACATGTTCATGCCTGAACACTTTTCATTAAACACACAAATTCAAACACTTCCATTAGACACGAAACTTACTGAAGTTATTACGGTTCTGCACAGTGGCACTGCCGTACTCGTTCATAATAATCACACGGTTGCGCTATTTACACCTGAGGATGCTGAACTTATGCATGCCTTTACCGCTGTCAAAGTGGCTGAGTTACTTCTAATGACATCTTATTTCAACACACAGCAGCATCCCCTAGCGAAACTAACCACACCAACAACAGATCTAGAGCTTCCACAAGGAACGAAAAGACACATCCTATGCACGGATGACACAGGCACAATCACAGGCTATCTCACCTTACATGCGTATGCGAATTACGCTTTGAAAGAGCGGCAGAAGTGGCACGCTTACTTTACTGCGCTTGCAGATACAGTGACAGATGCCGTCACTGTGGTTGATCGGGATGGTGCCGTGATTTGCTGGAACCCAGTTGCAGAAGAGCTCTATGGGCTACCGCGTGCAGACATTGTTGGCAAGCGGATCGGGGAACATTTTGACGTGGAAACCTTGATGGTTTTGAAAATGTTAGATGAAGGCCGGCTCATCCGCAATACGTATCATCGTCCGAGGCCAGAAACACATGTCCTCATTAATGCTTCCCCAATCAAAGATGCCGCGGGTACGATCATCGGTGGCATTGCAACAGAACAAGATATTACACAATTGGTGCGATTGAATGAACAATTAACAACAGTCGAGTCCGTAGGGCTCCCTTTTGAAGCGTCGCAGGAAGATCCGTTTGCCCTTATCAAAGGAAAAGGACCGGCTATCGGCAAGGTCATCCAATGGGCCAAAAAAGTCGCAGCCACCGAAACTCCCGTCCTGTTAATTGGTGAATCGGGGGTTGGTAAAGAGCAGCTGGCGCAAATCATACATCAGTCCAGCTCGCGCTCGGCGCAGCCTTTTGTAACCGTACATTGTGGTGTTGTGCCTGCGGGGATTTTGGAAACCGAACTATTCGGTTATCAAGGTGGGGCTTTCAGTGGAAGTGAAAGTGGTCAGCCCGGTAAATTAGAATTGGCCAAAGAGGGTACACTGTTTATTAACGATATTGAGAAAATGTCCCTCGAGCTCCAAGCCAAGCTGTATCGCTACATCACCCAGCAAACGCTTGTCCGCTCTGGCGGGAACCAGCCAATTCATGTAAGGACGCGCATCATTATTGCAACGACACAAGATTTGGCCAGCAAACTTGCTTCTCATGAATTTCGAACTGATCTCTATTACGCTCTGAATGTCGTGTCCATTCGAATTCCGCCTCTTCGCGAGCGTGTCGAGGATATTCCTGCGATGGTTCATATGTATCTCAAACAGTTTTCGATGCATTACCAGAAACCAGTTCCTACATTAGCGCCAGAAGTCATACTAGCATTGACGCAATACGATTGGCCGGGAAATATTCAGGAATTGAAAAATGTGATCGAGCGTTGCATTATTTTAAATGAAGATGATGTTATTACAATAGACCAACTGCCTACCGCTCTTCAGGAGCAACAGCCGAGTTTAGTTCAAGACACTGAAACATCCACGATGAYGTTAAAAGAAACCGTTAGCGAGATTGATGAAATTACTTTGATTGAAGAGGCATTAGCCAAAACCGCTGGGAATAAGAGTGCTGCAGCCAAGCTGCTCGGGATTTCGCGTGGAACGCTTTATAATAAAATGAAGGAATTCGAAATGGAGTAATTTATCAATGGAAAGAGGGCTCACCAATTATGGTAGCCCTTTTTTAATAGTATGAAAACTCGCTATACAATTTGTAGATCAGTCCAGTACCTCACGAAAAAGCTCAAGTTACTATCAGTCATACCTAGCAATAGTCATAGGTAGTGAATAATAGTGACATTGAGCTCTGTAATAAATAAACTCTATTTAAATAAACATCAGTTAATCGTTATACCTGCACTAGCAAAGCCGACTACAGTTTCCAAAAGGTCCAGTCCGCCTGTATCGAGTGAGAATACCATTAAGAGGCGATCTTGTGCGGCAACTGCTAGATTAAACGGAAGCATTGCATTCCTTGTAGTACCTATAGTAACCAAGCCGCCTAGTGACGGTGTTAAAGGAACTACAGCAGCTGTCGGCGAGAATATGTTGCTGCCAGCAGGTGCTCTATACAAGGTTGCAGTAATTGTAACTGGGCTTACCAACGTGACGCCAGCAGTAACACTGAAGAATGCTGATAAGGATGTGACTGTTCCGGCGCGAGGCACCGAGAATGCGAAGTCCAGAAGTCCTCCACTGGCTGAGAGATTAATAGTTGTCCCACCAACAACAACATTATCGATTGAACTTCCGAATCCGATAAGGCCACCCGTGCTGAGTAAGCCACCTAAAACAGAGGCTAATGCTACTGGAGTGCCTGATGCAAACGGAATAATTGCACCCGGTCCAGCTGCTCCAGTTGCTCCGGTTGCTCCTACTACTCCTGCTGCTCCTGCTGCTCCTGCTGCTCCCGTGGCTCCGGTTGCTCCTACTACTCCTGCTGCTCCTGCTGCTCCTGCTGCTCCCGTGGCTCCGGTTGCTCCTACTACTCCTGCTGCACCGGTGGCTCCGGTGGCTCCGGTTGCTCCTGCTGCACCCGTGGCTCCTGTTGCTCCTGCTACTCCTGGCGCACCTGTTGCTCCAGTAGCTCCTGTTTCTCCTACCCCTGGACCCGTTGGTCCTATCGGACCTATTGCTCCGGTTGCTCCCGTTGCACCTATACCCATTGGACCCATCGGCCCCATTGGTCCCACTGGTCCCATTGCACCTGCTGATCCTGGTGCCCCGGTTGGTCCAGTGCCCCCAATTCCGTATGGTCCTGTTGCTCCAGTAGCTCCTGCCGCACCCTGTGACCCCGTTGGTCCTGTATGGCCTCTCTTGCCTCTATCGCCATCTTCACCTTTTTTCCCTTTTTCCCCTCTTTGCCCCGTTGCTCCTGTTGCACCTATTGTTCCAGTTGCACCTGTTGCTCCTATTGCTCCAGTTGCTCCAGTTGCACCTGTTGCTCCTATTGCACCATTTGCTCCAGTTGCTCCAATTGCACCAGCTGCTCCAGCTGCTCCAGTAAAGCCTCTGAAACCTCGGGGACCGCGATTTCCTTTAGGACCTCTTTTACAGCATCTCCGCTTGATCTTTACGATGACAATCTTGCGGCAGTGTTTTCTCACTTTTTTCTTACGTTTCTGACAACCGCATCCACTTACTTTATGGAGCTTTGCTCCACCTTTTTTAATAATTGTACGCTTTTTCACTGTCATGGTACTTTTCTTTTTGCCAACTAAGAGACTCAACTACAACACCTCCTGTGATGCTTCATCATACGGATTATCCCAGAGGTTTGTCTGTACTTTTTGGCAATAGATGGTTGTCCATTACAAAATATGCATATGACTATATGTAATGAAAATGTGTTTCTGAAATAATGATAGGATTAAACGTGGTTGCAAGGCAGTATGGAATTCGCTACAGACCTGTTATCAATTTGAAAGGAGCTAGCTATTATTAATGTAGTACATTCGGATCAACGGTATTATGATGTGCCAACACATTCGTGTGAATTTACCCCAAATCAGGTTCCGGCAAAAATTGTGAGGAAAATCCAAAGCTAGATACATTAACTTCTTTTTTTGATCTAAGAGCCTATTCTGGTTAAGATAGGCACGCATCATCTTTTAGCTTGCCGATCTTCCAGCTCTCTAAGTAACCAAGAGCTTCTTCGTACTCTTGCTCCCACTTCACTGCTCCGTAATAAAAAGGCCCAAAAGAAGGTTAATAACCTTTTGAAAGAGAATGGATTTCACCAAGTAATTGGGCCAATCTAACCGTCTTGTCTATGCTTGTCAGACGATATGGCACGGCACAGATCCACTGCTGCAAGTTTTCAACGGCTGCTAGAATCCCTTAACCATCTGCACCACTTCCAGTTATTATGGTTTCAAGCAGATAAGATCCCCTTTCGCATTATGAAAGGAGGATCTTATCTTAAATTCAGGAGATAAAGTAATTAAATACGTTAATCTTCATCATCGATATCTGAACTTGAACTKGAGCTGGAATAATGCACTCCACAATGTCCTCTTTCCCCTCTCTCTCCTGTCGGTCCTTTTGGACCAGTAGGTCCTGATGCACCTGTTTCTCCCGTTGCTCAGTAAGCCTCTCTCTGGACGTAAAAAAGGCATCCGCAAAACTGCGGATACCCTGCTCAATTTACCTTTGATCACTAATTGTAGCATTGCTATTATTGGATGATAACACTGTCAAAGGATCGTAAGGCGTACCAGCTATTGTTCCAGATAACAATGCAATATCAACTGCATTTATTGGAATTCCCCATGAGTTGCCTGAAAAGACAAAGATCGCCTGATCAACTACAAATCCGCGAGTATTATAAACTACATTACTAATGATTTGACCAGTTGAATTTGGATTTAAATAAGCTGGTTGCCTTAGTGAATAAAAAATATTATTTTGAACAATTAGATCTATCACATTAGATTGCGTTACAAATCCACGATTTACTACCCAACCTGTTGATGGTCCTGCTTGAGGCGGTCCATAAATAATATTATTAGTAAGCATATGATTTGTTCCGGCTAGTTGAATAAACTCAGTCGCATAAGGAACATCACTGGTAATTGTCAATCCGTCTATTGTTACACCATTTCCCGTAACAAGAAAAGGAATTACGGCAGCTTGTAACGATATTAATGTATTAGGATATCCTCTTAATGTTACCCCAGCTTTATTAATTACTATTTGTGAAACAAGAGGATAAGTGCCACCTAATATATGAACTATTCCTGTTGGGGAAACAGCTGTCACACCTTGTTGTATTGTACCAAATGGACTAGCCTGTGTACCATCTCCTCCAACTGCCCCTGCTTGAACAAATACTTCAAATGGGTTGGGTTGAATCGAACCTATTGGTCCCGTTGCTCCGGTTGCTCCTATGTCACCTGTTGCACCAGTTGCTCCTGTTGCTCCCGTTGCTCCAACAGCTCCTGTGTCACCAGTTGCTCCGGTCGCTCCTGTTGGTCCCGGTGGACCACCAGCTGGTCCAGTTGCTCCGGTTGCTCCTGTGTCACCTGTTGCTCCTGTGTCACCTGTTGCTCCTGTTGCTCCGGTCGCTCCAACTGCTCCTGTTGCTCCTGTTGCTCCAGTCGCTCCAACTGCTCCTGTTACGCCCGTTGCTCCGGTTGCTCCGGTTGCCCCTGTCGCTCCTGTGTCACCCGTTGCTCCGGTTGCTCCGGTCGCTCCAACTGCTCCTGTTGCGCCCGTTGCTCCGGTTGCCCCTGTCGCTCCTGTGTCACCTGTTGCACCCGTTGCTCCGGTTGCTCCGGTTGCTCCGGTCGCTCCTGTGTCACCTGTTGCTCCGGTCGCTCCTGTGTCACCTGTTGCTCCTGTTGCTCCAGTCGCTCCAACTGCTCCTGTTGCGCCCGTTGCTCCGGTTGCCCCGGTCGCTCCTGCGTCACCTGTTGCTCCTGTTGCTCCGGTTGCCCCGGTCGCTCCTGCGTCACCTGTTGCTCCTGTTGCTCCGGTCGCTCCAACTGCTCCTGTTGCGCCCGTTGCTCCTGTTGGTCCCGGTGGACCACCAGCTGGTCCCGTTGCTCCGGTTACTCCTGTGTCACCTGTTGCACCCGTTGTTCCGGTTGCACCTGTTGCTCCTGTGTCACCTGTTGCTCCTGTTGCTCCGGTCGCTCCAACTGCTCCTGTTGCACCCGTTGCTCCGGTTGCCCCTGTTGCTCCTGTGTCACCTGTTGCTCCTGTTGCTCCTGTTGCTCCTGTTGCTCCCGTTGCTCCGGTCGCTCCAACTGCTCCTGTTGCACCCGTTGCTCCGGTTGCTCCGGTCGCTCCTGTGCCACCTGTTGCTCCTGTTGGTCCCGGTGGACCACCAGCTGGTCCCGTTGCTCCGGTTGCACCTGTAGTTCCCGTTGCACCTGTAGCTCCTGTAGCTCCTGTCGCACCTGTTGCTCCAGTTACTCCTGTCGAACCMGTAGCTCCAGTTGCCCCTGCTGCTCCTGTTGCGCCTGTTGCTCCTGTAACACCACCTACATAAGGAAATTCAATTTCAATTTTTCCTCCATTGTACAATTCAATTTCAATTTCCTCGACCTGAATCCAATCAATGAGTGCTAAAAAATTGTTAAGTTCAGACATTCTTTGAATAGTGCCATCGCCTATGTCGAATTTCAATTTGAATTCAGTCTCATTAAAATACTCAATTTCAATTTTTTTGATGTTCATTATTCCCACGATTCCTATTAAATTCATTAACTGAATAAGTTTACTCAACGTACTTTCACCTCCATATTATTTTAATGCTAGTAACCTGCAATCGAGATACGGTTTCTTTTAATGAGACATACCTCCCTTACTTAAAATGAAACTACTCTAGTTTCCTCGTATATTATATGTGTACAAACTTTCAGTGCATGGACGAATGAGAGAGGACAAATGATGAAAAAAAACATTTTTTGTAAATACTTGATTGAATTAGGTACTAAAGTTCGAACTAGAACCTCCCAACGCACTTCTAAACACATTTCGAACATGTCATAGTTGATAGATTTCAAGTCATATGTACCGCAAAAAGAAGCGGCTGCGCCCAAATTTATAGGGAGCAGTCGCTTTTTTTATAAACCTGATGTATCCATAATATACTGCATCACCGTATCTACCCTATTATCACTCGGTACAAGAATACCTAATCCATTATTCGTATAAACGCGATGGAAGCTTAGAGAAAAAGCCGTTACCTTTAGAAAATCTTCTATTGCTGTCAACACGCCGTTTTCTTCCCCATATTCATTCATCGCATTGAACTGGGTTTCATTAATGCCCCCTGATTCAACTAGATCACTGGAGCCGGCTTTCACCCMTTTTTGGGCATGCGGTTTTCGATATTGGATAGGAATGGTATTCGGAAAGTAGTAAGAATCACGTCTTCCGTATGGCCACTCCGTATCATGAAGAATGACAATCGGAAATTTACCTGATCTAGTTGCCATTTGCTCAATTGCCATTAATTCATGATATACGGTATACCAATTGTGGTCTCCGTCTATGAGAACCAGATCAGCAGTTTCGAGATCTGATAATACTTCCAGACTGTGCTTTTTATGAAGGACTAATTCCTCAGAAAATACTGCTTCATAAGCATAAGTATTAAATCCCGGTGCAGGATCAATGACTGTTAGCTTACTGTTCATCATTTTACAGAACTCAAGTAATTTAATCGTTGAACGACCTGCTAAAAAGACACCAATTTCTACAATGTGAGAAGGCTCATATTTGATTAGAATAKGTTTAATTATTTTTTCAAAAAACCGTTCCATGCCACAACTCCTTTTTGATCACCATATTCTTCCAAAGGATATTTGGTTCCCTATAACTTCATTTACAAGCCGTGCCCTCAACATGAAACTATGAATAGTTTAGAAAGACCAGGTTGGATTTTATCTCTACACAGAAAGCGAGTGAACACGTTGATTACCATAAGTCTTTGCATGATCGTTAAAAATGAGGAGAAAACACTTCAGCCTTGTTTATCTTCCGTTGCCAAAGCAGTTGACGAGATCATCATCGTAGATACCGGTTCTACCGACCAAACGAAATCGATAGCAAGCTCCTTTACGGATCACATCTATGATTTTAAATGGATAGATGATTTCTCGGCAGCACGTAACTTTGCTTTCCGGCGAGCCACGAAAGACTACATTCTATGGCTGGACGCGGATGATATTTTGAAAGAAGAAGATTGTAACAAGCTTATAAAGTTAAAAGCAGATCTGGAGCCTTCCGTCGATTCGGTCACGATGTTTTATAATTATGCCTTTGATGAATTTGGCACCCCGACTTTCAGATTTAAGCGAAATCGGTTGGTGAAACGGGAGAATCAGTTCAAATGGATAGGCGCGATCCACGAATATTTAGAGGTTCACGGAAATATTGTGGACTCTGACATTACCGTTACGCATTGCAGAATCCATACAAAGAGCGACAGGAATCTCAAAATATTTCAGAACAGGCTGCTGCGTGGTGAGACTTTCACACCTCGGGATTTATATTACTACGCGAATGAATTAAAAGATCATAACAAGTACGCAAAAGCTATTATTTATTACAATAAATTTCTTGCGAATGGAAACGGCTGKGTGGAGGATCAAATCTCCTCCTGCAGCAATCTAGCGGATTGTTACCAGCACCTTGGCAACAGTGAAATGGAACTACAGTCCGTATTCCGATCCTTTCAATATGACAGCCCGCGTGCTGAGTTCTGTTGTCGTCTAGGCTATTATTTTTTAACTCGAAAGCAATACGATTCTGCCGTGTTTTGGTACAAATTAGCAACAGAACTACAGGTTCCTGCACACAATTGGGGATTTTCTAATCCTAAGTTTTCAACTTGGCTGCCACATTTACAGCTCTGTGTCTGTTATGACCAACTAGGAGAACACGCAAATGCTTATAAGCACAATGAAATTGCCCGCACCTTCAGACCCAAAGATCGAAATATCCTCCATAATAAAAAGTATCTTGAGTCCGTTCTGCAAATATCGGAGAACTCTGAATCCACAGAATGAGAAAGAAACAGCGGCTGCGCCTTATGATACGAGGCACAGCCGCTGTTTATCGTTTACATCAACTTTCTTCATCAATAATGCATTGGTAAATCTCGAGATATTTGTCGGTCATCGCACTTGTTGTAAAATGCTCGAGGACATATTCGCGGAGCTCATATGGATCCGGAAGTGTCTCATGGATCAATTTATTCGTCATCTCTTCGACAGAGCGGCATATCAATTGAGGAAACCCGCTCATTACTTCAGGAACAGATCCATTTGGCAAGGCCAAGACAGGTGTTCCACAGGCCATAGCTTCCGTCATGACGAGACCAAATGGCTCCTCAACCAGTGTCGGAAATAACATGCATCTGGCATGCTTCAATAAATCTTGTCGAGCTTGCCCTCCGACTTCACCGACATATTGAATAGATGGATTCGACAAGGTCTTGGAGAGAATCTCTTTATGGAAATAGTCATGATCATAGACCGGTCCAGCTATAATTAACCTTTGGCCCGCTCGCTCTGCCGCTTCAATCGCATGATGGACGCCTTTATAAGGAATAATAGCTCCAATGAACAGCAGATAATCATCTTTTTGATCGGAGAATTGAAATTCATCCGGGTTTAATCCGTTATAAACGACGTGATCATGTGGGGTGCCGAACAAGTCCCGATGTCTTTTACTTAAATAGACGGCATGTTTAACCGGATTGGTTAATGGATTATGAATCGTACAAACCGTTGGTACCGCGAGTTTCTTTTGCCCTACAACGGAGAGCTGCGTGTGGTCATGAATGATATCAACCCCTGGTGGCAATGTTAGCTTGACAAAGCCAGGAATTCGCCACATGTCATGCCCCTCGTGCAAATAAGGCATTAACTTTCCTCGAACCTGACTTCCAAAGGGAGCATAAAGAATAACTTCATGCCCCCGATCTACTAGCTCCTCTGCCAGCGTATAAACAACTCGCTCTATGCCGCCGTATTTTACGGGTGGGACAGGAAGATAATCGGGACTTATCAGTGCAATCCTCATTCCTTTTCCTCCTACAAGATTCCCAATGAGATACTACTTCTTACTAATAGGTATATAATGTCGTTCTATTCGAAAAGGCTTCTCTCTCTCTACAAGCTCTGAGGGATTGTAGCCGAATTGATCCAGCTCTAAACCCGTTATGCCTAACGACCACTTTCTGGCAAATCGTTCTGCATTCGAGTAGGCGCTCCCTGAATAATTCGTTTTGTTCGATTGGAACGTACTTCCTCCATAGTGATGAATGTAAACATCATTCGCTACCCACAGAATTTGACCGCTGACACGGGCTCGTAAACAGAAATCGTCATCTTCATAATTGCCTGGGAAAAACCTTTCGTCCAGCCCACCTATTGTTCGAATAAGATCTTTATGAAAAAGCATGCAATGCCCGATTAATTTATGAGGGAAGAAGCCTTGATCTTTATGCATCAGCGACCAATGGGAGGCAAAAACCTCCATCTCAGCAGAGGACTTATAGGGAACATTATAGACGAGCTGCGACCAAGCGACATTATTAGAACGGGGCCCAACGATAGCGATGTTTGGATTCTTTTGAAGGCATCCCAGTAAACGAATCAACCAACCTTCGGTAACAACGGTATCGTTATTCAGCAAACAAATGTAGTCACCGTCAGCTTCTGCGATCCCTTGGTTGTTTCCAGCTGCAAACCCTTTATTATCCTGATTACATATGAGCTTAGAGGAAGGGATTGTTTGTAAGTACTCCACAGTACCATCCGTCGATCCATTGTCTACAAACACGAATTGAATCACTATGTTGTCATCGGCATGTCGCAAAATACTTTCAACGCATTCTTTCGTAAATCTCAATCCATTCCATGTCAGCATGACGATTGAAATAAGTGAAGGCATCCCATTTCCCCCTTTCAACTCACCCCTTTTAAAATGACCATAATATAAGTATTCATTTGATTTTCATATKGTGCAGGCTCGTTKGAACATGAAAAAAAAGCCCCCTTTCCTACTATCGGAAAGAGGACTCACTTATCCTAGCATTCAGCGCCGCTCATCTCATTGGTAAAAAATCGTTTATACTCTTTCGGTGTAAGTTTAATGGCTGATTCGCCTACATAATGGAACTGCAACGCACGACGTTTCTTCGTAGATAGATTATAAGGCGTACCGTGCTTGAGTAACCCGTGGAACAATAGGATGCCTCCAGGTAATAATGGCACAGCAACATCCCTCTCTACTTGTACATGGGCATCACACAGCTGCCAATCTCTAATTGCATAATGTGGTGTTGCCCCATCGGCATGCGAACCAGGGATAACATGCATACAACCATTATCAAGCGCTGCTTCATCTAGTGCGATCCACACACCAACCACAGGTTTCTCATATGCCAAATTCCCATAGGCCATATCTTGATGCCACGGCTTCTCCCCTCCACCATGCGGAGGTTTAAGCAATGCCATATCCTGAACAAGCCGCGGTGTTTCTCCTAGAATATCTTGAACGATGGCAAGGATCGCAGGATGCTCCGCAATCCCTCGCAAGCGTTCGTCCACCTGAACGAACTCGTGTACCTTCCTAACCGATAGTTCCCTCTCTTCGTCTGTTTTCAATTCACTCTTCGGTTTTGAGAATTGGATGAGTGCCCCTTTATTATCTTTAAAAATAAGGTCATACAAAGCTTCTTTCGAATTCTGAATTTCTTCTTCATCTAGTACATGTTCGACCGCCGCGAAGCCATTTCTCCAATAATCGGCGAGATGAGACTCATTCCAATTGTTACCACCCTCAATTTTATCTGCAATACGGTCGTAACGGTAAAGCTTTGCCGAAATTTCTTCAGGAGATTGATCGGTTGGTTCAGTTCTAGGCATAACGGTAACCCCTCCGTTTAAATAATTTAACGATTCATATCTTTATTATATGAATAGAACATAGTAAAATAAATGCATTCAAACACCATACAATTTGCACTATTTTACATAGAGGGGCAGTGATCTTGCATGTCAGTTTTCTCATCCCAGGTGCTAGAGCTCAATAGCTATTTCGGTAAGACCATTTGTGAGGTGAATTGGAAATGGAGCAGCCGTGAGCATGAGCCTTTCCAAGACTTCGATTTCTGGTATGTATGGGATGGTGAAGGTGAGGTCACCTTAAATAGCAAACGTTACCACGTGAGTAGCGGTGATTGTTTCTTGTTTAAGCCAGGGGACTTGTCCAGTGCGAAGCATAATCCCGAWCGTCCTCTGACCGTTACGTATATCCATTTCTCTGCTGAAGGGGATCATTCGTACCCAATGTCTCTGCCATCTTTCGTCCATTTCGATCCCGCTGAGTTCCACGAGAGCTATCTAGATCGTTTCGTACAAGTACGACATACCAAAGCGTATGGGCATGAAGAAGAAGCGA
This sequence comes from Paenibacillus sp. 01T442, assembly GCF_056398345.1. Taxonomy (NCBI): domain Bacteria; kingdom Bacillati; phylum Bacillota; class Bacilli; order Caryophanales; family Paenibacillaceae; genus Paenibacillus; species Paenibacillus sp. 01T442. The sequence goes on along the minus strand of NZ_JBFTPF010000045.1, from coordinate 35,631 downwards.
AAACGTTGCTCAAACTCATTCTTTTGCTTTTTGAACGTCAAGCACCTGACCATCAACCTCAGGGTGATCCAGCGTCGCGCTCAATGAATCGAGTCATGTTGGATATCGCGGCTCACATTCGGCAAGATCCCGGGCGGCAGCATAGCATTCAAGATTTAGCCAAAGAAGCTCATCTATCTCCACGATATTTCTCCCTAAAATTCAAAGAAATCATGGGCCAGACGATTGAATCGTATCTCATTCAGTCCAGAATTGAACGTGCCTCCTATTTGCTTAAGCTTGGGATGAATGTCAGTGAAGTCGCTGAGGCGCTTGGTTATCGAAGTATTTATTTCTTTAGCCGCCAATTCAAAAAAGTGACAGGAACGAACCCCTCTCAGCTTCGCACCTGATACATTTTTTTTGCAACTTTGGCTGAGCGTGATAAAATGTACATTCACGACAGCATCGTGCTAGTACATCAAGRAAGGTTAGGTCATCATGCATTCATCCAATTTATTGCGATCGTTTAACTTTATGTATTTCGCATTACTTGCCCTCTTCGTCTCTTTTCTACCCGTCTATTTGGACGCGCAGGGACTTTCCACATCCCGAATTGGTCTCATCATCGGAACTGGTGGTTTCATCGCCATCTTTTCACAGCCTCTATGGGGCATGATCAGCGATCGCACGAAAACGATCAAAAAAATCATGTTACTTCTTCTCTTCTGTTCCACCATCATCGGGTACTTGCTGTACGATTCCAAGAGCTTTATCGTGCTGCTTCTATTTACGATGCTGCTTTACTTTTTCTTAATGCCGCTGGATCCTTTGACAGAAAGCCTAAACTTCCAGACCGCGGAACGGCTTGGCACGAGTTATGGTTCCATCCGTACATTCGGTGCAGTCGGCTACGCTGTGATGTCGTTAATTGTAGGCTATGCGGCGCAGTATTTCGGTATCCATAGCTTGGCCTACCTGTTTGGCGGCATTGGTATATTGAGCTTGATCATATGCTTCGCGCTGCCTGATGCGCCTGTGACTGGGAAGCCCATCTCACTGCGCAGTCTGCGAAATTTTCTAAGTAATAAAGAAACCATTTGGTTTATGGTTTTAATCTTCATTTGTGCAGTCCCGCAGCGGATTAACGATACATTTCTTGGTGTCTATATCCGTGAATTAGGCGGCAGTAATCATTTGGTTGGCATTGCCTTTTTCTTAGCAGCTGGGAGTGAAATTCTAGTATTCGCTATAAGCTTCTGGTGGCTTCGAAAAGGCAAAGAATTAGCGCTTATTTCATTCGCTGCGTTCTTCTACTTCTTGCGCTTCTTCATCAGCGCTTGGGTAACGGATCCACATGTGCTTGTTGCGATTCAGCTTCTCCAAACGTTCACATTCCCTATTTTTTACTCAGCTGCGATTCAGTACTTGTATCAGATCGTCCCTGAGGAGTGGCGTGCAACGGGACAAACCGTGCTAGCAATCATCTTCTTCGGGGTCTCGGGTATCGTCGCTTCTTATCTTGGTGGATGGTTTTATCAGACCTTTGGTGTACACACGTTATTTATCTGGGTGTCGGTCTTGTCATTCTCTGGATTCTTGTTAAGTCTGGTGCTGCGTGCGGTCTATCGTAAACAGAAGCTGGCAACCTAAGCTTTTTCTGCTAAAATGATAGGATAGGAAGAAACGGGGGCACATCATGGATTACATTATATTAGATATCGAATTTAACGGCCGCAAGTTTGCCAGTGATTTACCTATGGAAGTAATTGAGATCGGTGCAGTTCGTTTAGATGCTTCTCTTCAGCAAGTAGATGAATTCTCAGCCTTGATTAAACCAGTATATTTCTCTAAATTGAATGCATTTATTAAAAAGAAAACCGGGATTCCCCAAGAAGATATTGACGAAGCGGCTGGTTTCCGCAAAGTGATTACCGACTTCTTAGCTTGGCTTGGACGGAGTGAAGAATTGTTGCTGGTCACTTGGGGCGGCGAAGATCTCAAGCGAATCGTGTTTGATACACGAATGCATAAGTTAGATGATGCGTATTGGATGGCGGCTCACTATTTCGACTTATTGAAAGGGTTCACCCGCTTCAAAAAAGTAACGAATGACGTCAGCGTCGAAGCCGCGCTTGTTGATTTGAACATCGCCGCTGAGGGCACGGCTCACAGAGCGTTAGACGATGCGAAGATGACAGCGGAAGTATTCCGCTCGATCTTCTCCGAACTGGATTTTGACCGCAAGCAACAGTATGTGGACATGTACACGAATGCCAAGGAACGCAGGCTGATCAAAACAGCCGTAAAAACCATCCATATGCAAAAGGTCGTTCCGACCTGGGAGCTTTTCGTCGAGAAATACTTCGCGGATAAAATAGAAGCAGCCGACGCTAAAAAAGTCGACGAAATGCAGACGCTATTCGCAGCCGAAGTCGCGAAAGGTGTGCCAGCCGCGAAGTCCGCGGTCAATACGGCCGCTAAGGAGAACACAGCATCGCAATAGTGCACTGTGTTGTCTCAACCCCATCCCTACAGGGAGGGAACGAGGGTTCACTATTTGTAAGAAAATCAGTTAAATCGTCATCGAAGGGGAACTACAGTGCCTTATTTCTCCGAAAAGCATTATTAATCTCAAAAATAAGCTAGATAGTGCATCTACGTTCCCCTTGGAGCCCGTATCGAACGATTCCCGTAAAATAGCACACCTACGTTCCCCTTCATCGGTTCATTTTCATGGTCACAAATAAGGAGCTAAGCGCATAAAGCAGCTTAGCTCCTTTTATTTACATATTGAGCTTTCTCCAACCATTACAGCTGATCCACGCCCAAACGGTTCGCATAGAAACCGGTGATCACATTGTCTTGGGTCGTCTTGGATCCATTAGACTGTAAGGAAAGTAACGTATCGGTTAGCTCCATAAACCACATCTCATCCTTGATGCCAAGAGCAATGTCAATCATACTGCGTACGCCATCTTCTGAATCAAGTCCGCTTATTGGTAGTGTCTTCACACTGGAGAGTTTCACTTCAATTTGATGTCCAATAATGTCATCTTGATCCGAAGCAATGACATGAACGAAGGCGACACCATGCTGCCAAGCGATCGCTCCCACATACCCATGAACCATTTCATCTTCACTTGTTGTTGCGACTACCCAATCACCAATTGCAACATTCAACATACGCCTCGCCACCTTCACTCGAAATGTTAATTCATACTGTAATTATAATAATTACAGTATGAATTGTCAAGTAGGTACAGTGGCCATCATGGATGCTGCCATTGACAAGTGCCAATCCRTACCTGCTGTATCGGTGAATAACTTCATGGCAATCGGTAGTGTCTGATCCTTGAGCGATGTCGTCAACATCCAAACAAATGGCATCAAAATCACAGCTGAAACAATCGTTTGACCCCTATTAAATTTACAAGTTAGTTCTGACATTTTATAATAGAGACATGTGTTCTTATCGTACGAACCAAAAGGAGTTAATTCATGTCTTCTACACCTATTTTGAATGATGACCAATGGTCGAAATTGCTTGAATATGTGGCCGAAACGTACAACGAAGTTACGTTAAGTCGGGGCTTTCATTTTTATAAACAGCAAATGGTAACGTCATTGAATATCACTACAGAACTAAGGAAGGTTAACGCCGTCGTGGAGGAGTTTGGCGAGAAATGTCAGGTTGCGATTGACCTGAATCAATTGAAAGCCAGCTCTTGCACCTGCCCTGTTAAGACATCCTGCAAACATGTGGCGGCAACCTTAATGGAGCTGGCTGATCGCCAAGGCTATCCAGCCTCCCAAATCATGAATGCCAAAATGGCGTTGAAACGCGTAGCTGCGCAATCCTCCAACGCATCAAATTTGGAGCAACTTCCAGGGATGACTGTGGATGGTTGGCACAAGTTCATGGAGCACTACACCTTTCACCTCAAGCCCTCCTATGATCAATGGAACTATGTTGAATTGCTTAGGGGGCAATTCGCGAATCTCAAGCGTAGACCGATTCCGTTCTCTGAAGCGGACCTGTTTTATTTCGAATTCCATCAGCGATTGTTCATTTTACGCAAAATCGTAGAGCAGAACGCCCAAGCTGGTGTCACCTTTTTCACGGCTGCAACCGTCTATCATTTGAGTGATGAGCTGGATGAGTGGTTGAAAGAAACGGCCAAGACGTTGAATGTTGGRCAGCATGAGCAGAGATTAACTCAGACTTCCGCTTATCTTMGAGCGCAAATGGCGATCGAATCACCGAAGAAGCTGCATCACTTCAGGGTGTTTACGACGTTCTGGGCTTATCATGTCCCCGTTGAGGCAAGCCTCATCGCTTCGGAGATAACAGCTTTCGAAGAAATGGAAGCGGCAGATCTCTCCTTTTCCCTATGTGCAGGACGAGCGTATCTGTATCTTCGTCAAGGGAACTCACGTCAGGCCTGGGATACATTAGTCTCACACGCAACATTCAAGGAAGCGCCAACGCTTCTGTTCGTACCGTTCCTTGACTTCATGAAGCACGCTCAGGATTGGCAAGAGATGGTTCATTGGCTGCGTAGATTGAGTTCTTTCTATCAAGGAAAAAGACATCTCGAAGTTGACGTCTACGTCTCCTATTGGAAGCTCGTCGTCGCTGAACGGCCTGAAGCCGAAGCTGACATGTGGCAGTCGTTAGGAGAGCTTTTGCCAACAACATACCGCATAATTGAAGACCTCTACTATGAGAAGCGCCAATGGAAGCCGTGGATTGAGATGCAAATTGCCCAGGGCTACGACCCTTTTACACATCGCGTTCATGTGCTGCAACCCATTGAGAAGGAGTCTCCTGAGCTACTACTACCTTATTATCACCAAGCGGTGGAGCACTATATTCGGCTCAAAAACCGACATGACTACAAATCGGCAGTACGGCTCCTGAAACGATTGGAAAAGGTTTATAAAAAAATGAAGCAACCCGAACGATGGGAAGCATTCTTCACCCGATTCGTCAGTCGGTTTAGCAGGCTGCGCGCATTGCAGGAAGAATTGAAGAAAGGGAAGCTGCTAGAATGAGCACCAAACTGCACGAAATGTCGCTATGTATGTCCCTAACAGATAGTGGAGATGCCTTGCTCTGGGGTTTCAAAGATGGCCGAGATGTCTCTGGTGACCACTTCCGCAAGCTCTTATTCACATGGCATGAGCCTTCGCTCTATGGCACTTTATTAGAAACGCAGCAAGCTGGCGAGCTTGTCGTGACGATTCTCCCTGCTGAGCATGTTCTTGCCTTCTTTGCCGAGCCGAATTTCATGGATATTGTCAGTTGGGAAATGGGTACAGAGTCTTCAAAGACGATGTTGCATCTTGCTCCACTTCTCTATCAAGCTGCTCAGAAAGGGCACTATATACCAAGCTATGAGGATTTCCGCAAAGGTCAGTTAGTATGGACTTGGGATCGGAATGCGGATGAACTTGCGGACGTGGATTCGCGAATGCTCGAGAGCATCGATGACCTTGGCGAGACTGGTTTACGCGCTGCCTTTTCGGCTGCAGTGGTAGAAGCACATTATGCGGATGCGACTGCAATGGCCGATTTACGTCGCGATTATCCGGCTTTATTTGCGACGAATCGGAAAGCTAACACAGCGGACGATTCCCCCGCTGCTTTTACGGAAAATGAATGGCTCTCAGCCATGGGTTGGCGACCAGATTTAGCGCCTTTCCGCCCTGCACTGCAACTGCTTGAGCCTGATGAGCTTGAAGAAGACTGGCGGTTGCGACTCGTCCTGCAGGACAAGCACGACAGCACCCTGCTCACTCCGATTCGACTGCACGTGGATGGAACAGCTTCAGGCCAATGGGCGTCGGAGTGGACGCCGCATGTGGTGGAGCGTGCACCCGGCTGGGTAACGCGCTTGTTAGAAGCACTTCCCCGTATGGCCGATGACGGGGAACTACTCGCTCATCCGATGAGCGATGATTCGGCTTGGACGTTCCTGACCAAGGACAGCCGGATTTTGCTGGAAGACGGCTGGAACGTCATGTTGCCGGCTTGGTGGGAAGCCGCGGCGAAGCGGAAGCCTCGCCTGAGTGCCAAAGTTGCTGCAGAAGCAGGCAGCGGAGCCGGCGGCGGTGGCAAAACCGAGTCCTTATTCGGCATGAACTCGCTCGTCAATTTCGATTGGCGTATCGCCATTGGTGATTCCGAGCTAAGCGAAGCGGAATTCAACAGCCTGCTAACGCGCAACGAACGGTTAGTTCGTTTCCGCGGGCAGTGGATTTATTTGGACCCTGCCTTCTTAGAACAAATTCGCAGACTCATGGATAGCATCGATCCCGCTGAGGGCTTGTCGCTGCAAGATATTTTCCAGCTGCACCTGTTGAGTGAGCTAGAGCGAGATAAGGTGAAATCCTCTTCATGGGATGGCGATCATCTCGATGAGGTCGATCCTGAAGAAGAAGCTCGTTTACAACTTGAAGTGGAGTTGAACGGACATCTGCTTAAGTTGGTTCGGCAGCTAGGACAGCCATCCGATCTCGAGCTTATCCCCGTACCGCAAGGGCTTCGCGCCGAGTTGCGCGGTTATCAGCACCAAGGGTTTACGTGGTTAACCTATTTGCGAAAGTTCGGCCTCGGTGCGTGCTTGGCAGATGATATGGGACTCGGTAAAACCGTCCAATTCATCACCTATTTACTGCATCACAAGCCGGTTTCTGAGCAGCCTGCGTTACTCATTTGCCCTACTTCTGTACTGGGGAACTGGCAGAAGGAGCTTGCGCGCTTCGCACCTGAACTGAATGTGATGCTGCATTACGGGAAAGGTCGTTTGGGCGGAGCTGCACTGGATGATGCTTTGCAAGGAGTCGATATCGTCCTGACTTCCTACACGACAGCACTTATGGATCAAGAAACACTTCAGCCGTATATGTGGAGCTCCCTCTGTTTGGATGAAGCTCAAAATATTAAAAATGCCCAAAACAAGCAGTCCKCCGCCATCCGCTCATTGAACGCTGTTCATCGCATCGCTCTCACGGGTACGCCAATTGAGAATCGATTATCAGAGCTGTGGTCCATCTATGATTTCCTGAATCCAGGTTATCTCGGGAATCAGCGCGGTTTTCAAGTTCGCTTCGCGAATCCAATCGAGAAACATCAGGATACTGAACGGACTGCGCAGCTTCAACAGTTGGTAAAACCTTTTATGCTGCGGCGCAAAAAGAAAGATCCTGCCATCCAGCTCGATTTGCCGGATAAGCTGGAAATGAAGGTCTACATCAACTTGACGGCCGAGCAAGGCGCGATGTATGAGCAGACCGTCAAGGATCTGATGGAGCGCATGAAGAAGCTCGAGGGTATGGAGCGCAAAGGCGCGATCCTTGGCGCTTTGACACAGCTGAAGCAGCTGTGTGATCATCCGATGCTACTTACGAAGGAAGCGGAGCTGGCTGAGGAAATGGCTCAGAGCGAGGAAAGCCGCGCTKAGTTGGTGTTGCGCTCCGCGAAGCTGGAGCGGCTCGTTGCCATGGTCGATGAGCTCCGCGACGAGGGCGATTCGTGCTTGATCTTCACGCAGTATGTGGGCATGGGCCGCATGCTGGCGAGTGTGCTCTCCGCGCAGCGCGGAGAGCCGGTGTTCTACCTCAACGGGAGCACGCCGAAGCAGGAGCGCGACCGCATGATTGAGCGGTTCCAAGCCGCTGATGGCGAGGGACCGAGTATTTTCGTGCTTTCGCTGAAAGCCGGCGGCGTCGGGTTGAACTTGACCGCGGCGAACCACGTGTTCCACTTCGACCGCTGGTGGAATCCCGCGGTCGAGAACCAAGCGACCGACCGCGCGTATCGCATGGGCCAAACACGGAACGTGCAGGTCCACAAGTTCATCTCGCTCGGCACTCTGGAAGAGCGGATCGACGAGATGCTCGAGAGCAAAATGAGCCTCAGCGACAACGTCATCTCCTCCTCCGAAGGATGGATTACCGAGCTTTCCAATGATGAGCTGCAGGATTTGTTTACGCTGCGTAAATCTTGGTGATTAGCAGCGGCAGCGAAGGTAGCGAAGGACGATTTAAGGCCCGAAATGGGCCTTATCGGCTCCCGCGGCGACGCGCGAACGGACAATAGCGCCCCAAAAGGGCGCTATTGTCTTTGGTCCGCTGCTTCTGCGGCGGTTTCGCCTGACTTAAGGCCCGAAAAGGGCCTTATCGGCACCCGCGGCGGCTCGCGAACGGATAATAGCGCCCCAAAAGGGCGCTATTGTCTTTGCTTGCTGCTCTTCCGCCGGCTTCGCCAGCAGCTCACCTCACTCCACCTTCACTCAACTACACAAAATCTGCGGAGCACGCTACCGAATCTCTATCCACCACTAGCTAGATACGCTTCTATCTTACAATCTACCTGCGTCTAAAACACCACAACTCCTCCGAATGTTATACTAGACGTATATAATTCATCAAATTTCGACATCCACATTCATTAAAAGGAGACCCAACCTTATGTTTCATTCGAAACTTGTCATACCAGCAACTGCCTTACTCCTAACAGCAGCACTTCTCACTGGCGGAGCGTCATCCGTATCCGCAGCCTACTCCCCATCCGTTAACGCGTCAACGAAACTCGTGTACGCTGCCGGCAAAAACTTCACAGTCAAAACGGTAACGGTTGACCTCACTGATCCGACGCTTGAACTTGTTCCGGCCTTAGCCGATGGTGGTATCGGACACGACGAAGCCATGCAATCCATTGTGGAGCGAGAGAACGGAGTCGCAGCGATTAACGGGACATTCTTCAACGCCTACGAGTCTGATCCTTATATCCGCTACCCCAACGGGACGCTGCTGAAGTCTGGTGAGCCGATGCATTCTGGGGAAAATCAGACGCTTTTTCTAAACAAAGATAAGGTGCCTGACATTCAGTTTGTCAATCTCGATATTGCCATTCGCACCAGCGAGGGCAGCGGTACCTACACCATTAATCCTTGGGGTATTAACAAATATTACGGAGACACGAGCACCGACCAGATTGTCTGGTATACGTCAGATTTTGGCCGCTGGATCGGCTTCCCTAATGGCACCAAAGTGGTGATCAGCGATGGACTGGTCACACGCATTACGCAGGATTCCGTATCAGTTCMGGAAGGTGGTTATGTTTTATTCGTTGGTAACAGCGCCAACAATAAGCAGAACGTACTGACCAAACTGGACGTAGGTGACAGAATTACGAAGGATATTATTGCCAAAGGGGAAGGCGGAAGCAGTCTCGACGCCAAAACCTGGCTGTCCGCCATCGGCGTAGGTCCGAAGCTTGTAACGAATGGCGCCTCAGATATCAATGTAAGTAGAGATGGATTTACGGATCCAAAAGTCACACAATCTTCTGCGGCTAGAAGCTTTGTTGGGATCGATGGCTCTAATCAACTAGTCATGGGCACGGTACCTAGCGCTACCTTATCCGAGCTTGCTTCAATTTCGATTGCACTTGGATTAAAAGAAGCGATGAATATGGATGGCGGTTCAAGCTCCGGCCTTTATGCAAACAGCACGATGATGACTTATCCGGGACGGAAGCTTAGCAATGTATTTGTCGTCCGCAAGCTGGAAAAGCCTAAAGTACAAATTGATATTAACGGTCAATATATCTCAGATTTTTCCGGTTTCATCGATAAAGAAACGACGGTCGTCCCGATTCGTCCCTTCATTACGGCCATGAATGCCAAGTTTACTTGGGATGCGTCAACCCGAACGGCAACGATTACGAATGCTGGTGTTACTTTGAAGCTGCAGGACGGGAGTTCTGTCGCTACCGTAAACGGCAAATCCGTTTCTGTCCCTGTTCCCTTGCAAATTATGAGCGATAGCCGAATGTATGTCCMTCTTCGTCTAGTCGCTGAATCGCTCAAAAGCTCGGTTGAGTGGAACAGCAAACTGTACCGCGCATCGGTGCGTTTGCCTTAATTGCATTTTATGATGTTAAAAAAACTGGTAGTTCAAACATGAGCATGTTTGAACTACCAGCTTAATTTTAGGGATCGTAATAATATCGTAATAATCGAGTTCTTTAGATTGTCAATGGCCGCCAAATGGTAGCCATCACTCTATTTTCATTCCATAACACTCCCATCTGTATAAGCATTCAATTGCTTAGACATCATGATGGTGTTCATCGATATGAATCCATCTACGATTTTAAAACCAACTCTATCATAGACTTTAATCGCTGCTTCATTATCACTCAAAACTTCAAGATACATGGAATCTAAACCTAAAACCTCTCTGCTGAACTCACAGATCGCATCTAATGTTTTTCCCCCTAAACCCATCCCTCTAGCAGCGGGATCCCCGATCATAAATCTCCCGAATTCAGCTTCCCTGCCTTCATAATTAATATTGTACAGAGATAATGCGCCAACAGGTCTCAGACGTATTTTCAAATCAACAATAATAAAAAATAGATCATTTTCTTTTTTCAGATAGTTCGTGTACCAGTTCGTTTGTTGCGAGCTCGTAATTAAGCTTTGATCAACAAACCACTTGCGGATCGTGTCTGAATTTCGCCAATTCCTTAGGTCCTCTAGGTCCTCGATTCCAAGAGGTCTTAACATGAAATCTTCTCTTTTAACAACATAATTATGGTCCATGAGTACCMCCAGAATGACTGGTATATTGAATCACCATTTCTGACACATAGTCTACGTCTTTTTTAGTTAAATTTAAATGAAGAGGTAACGAAAGAATCCGTTCATTCAATCTTTTGGCGTTAGGACATGTATGTTGTCCATATTGGTAAAGAGGGTATACCGTATTATCCCTATAATGAACGCCTGGGTAGATACCGCTTTCGTTCAATGCTAATAACACTTCATCTCTATGATCGATTTCAATTACAAACAAATGTCTGGAAGACTCACAATTCGGCGATACGGCAATCGTTCTTATTTGCATGGGAACCTTTTTAAAATGCTGATCATACCAACTTGCGATTTGTCTCCTATAGGCATTATCCTGATCTAAATATTTCAATTGCACTAACCCTATTCCAGCCATAATGGAGTTGCCGTGATATTTATATCCCAAGAATTCAACATCGTATTTCCACTTATATGCACCCTTACTGCTTGTACGTTGATAAGTGTCTTTATTGATTCCGAGCCAGGTCATTTTTCTACAGAGCTCATCGTGTTTTTGCTCTTTAAAGCAAATCATGCCAGAATCAGCTGTCGGTAAATTTTTTACGGCTTGATAAGAATAAACGACCACGTCAGCCTCATGCCCTGGAATTTTGCCATCTACCCTAGTACCTGCCATATGAGCGGCATCTAAAATAATTTTTAAACGATGGACTTTGCATAACTCAACAATTTTCTCGTATTGACCGACATTCCCCCCCAATCCCACGAAAAGAACCGCTTTGGTCTTTTTCGTAATCTTCTTCTCCACATCTATGGGATCTAAGCATAACTGGTCGTCAACATCTGCAAAAACAGGATGAAGATTCTCATACAGGATCGCATGATTGGTTGAAACAAAAGTCAATGGAGTCGTTATAATCTCATCTCCGTCTTCCCACTTATTTTCCATTTTCAATACTTTTAAAGCTAAATGAAGGCCTGCAGTAGCTGAATTAATAAAATGCGCATGAGACAACTGTGTGTAATCTTTCCATTTATTTTCAAATTCAATTGTTTTATATCCCAAACCAGTCCAACCTTTTTCTAAACACTCCCGAATTTCTTCGAGACATTCTTCTATTCTAAATTTGGGTACAAATAATTGGATACTCATGTTGTACACTTCCTTATTCGGCATTAGAACTTCCTCACAGATTGGAAATGATAGCTTCGATCTTTTTCCGCTGCTCGTTGATTTTCGGAACATATTCCGAAAAAGAAGGTAACAAAGTATTTTCAACTAGCCTTTTCAATTGTAAATCAAGCGCAGCCTTGTACCGGTCCKAGTTCTGTAAAAAACCTGCCTCTCTTGCACATATCGTCAATTCGCTCCAATCTGCAAATGAAGATATGCCGAGAGAGTTTTGATTTTGTCCTAGATGTATGCGGAAATAACTGAGTGTCTCAGGTAAATAAACCGCATTACCTCGAACAAGAAGCGAGAGCCATGTCGCCAAATCATTGATGGTCGTAAACTGTCTGCCACAAAGAATGCCGAACGGTTCTATTAAATCCTTTTTCCGAAAAAGCACAGTTGTCGGCTCTCCGATCACATTATGTCCGTCACTCAATATGTCATTGCCAAAATCAATTCCTTTCAACACCGTCGTCTCATTGAACAATCTTCGTGTTGCATATACAGCAGATCTTTCGTTCCCGGATCCGTCGATCAACTGGCGGTAAGAAGTAACTAACGCGACATCCGGCATCTCCAAATAGCATGCCATCATTCGCTCAATTTTCTCAGGGTGAAACAAATCATCATCCATTAAATAGTTCACATATTCACCAGAGGATAGTTCAAAACACTTGTTCCAATTTTTCACAAATAGCACGGTGTCGTTTTTAACATACTTGATATTCGGGTAATGTGCTAGATAGGGCTGCATCATAACCCATACGCCCATGTTCGTGCTATCGTCACAAATGATGATTTCAATATTTGGATAGGTTTGATTAATAGCACTTTCTAGCGCTAACCTCAAATAATGAGGCCTGTTATAAGCAGGGATCAGAATACTGACAAGCGGCTTATTATCCATATCATTCCTCCATTTAGCATGAAAGGTTATTAGCCAATTCTGCGAATAATTCTCATACTATCGTAATCGCATAAATATCGATAATTTGGATTTCTGCACATTTCATCCACAGCTTGTTTGACATCCAGGGAATTCGTATAATCGTGAAATGCTACAATCCCGCCAGGTACTACCCTTACAGCATAGTAATCAATATCATGTTTGACACCCCAGTAACTATGATCCCCATCAATGAATAATGCCGCAATGGAATCAGGGCAATCCTCATAGGCTTCCGTGCTGAATTTGGGGATCGAAATAATCGTGTTCGGCAATTCAATTTTTTCTATATTATTTCGGAATTCTTCCGGCGAGGATATTACGAATGGATCAATGGCGAAGACCTTCTTTTTCTTTTCCGTAAAGAGAGTACTACCAATGGCCAGGCAAGCGGTGCTTTTTCCTTTATAAGATCCAATTTCTACAATAGMCCCATCTAAGTGATTCACCATAAGTGGAATGTGCAGCAAAGCGATTTGTTCAATATAGGATAGCCACCCATCAATCGTTTGAATAGTATGAAGCCAATAACTTATGCTCAAATGTTTAAGAATATCGATACTAGGAGATTCTGATTCATCTACCTTACGGATGCTGGTCGTTGTTGCATTGTCGTTTCGGAGAACTTCTGGCAGCGCGCCAGTAAATTTAACTGCTCTTTTCCAAACATAAGGGTGGGTAGGGTGAAGATCTTCACTGCCTTCCGACCAATTCAGCCACTTATTAGAGTACCAAGCTTCACGGTCAAAATCTAAAGCATGGCCCCACGAATTAATTTTGCGGTATACCTCTTCATCTTCAAGCACATAACTTCCGTGAAAACATAACGAATTGAGTATTTTGACTTTCGCAGCGTATCCTGGACCGCGATGGCTAGTAAACCAAATGTCTCGCTTGCAGTTCATTGCTACATTAGGACGATAACCATGAACACTGGATCCTGCTTCGTTCACTAAGATGTAATCCCAAGATTTCCAGAAATTGCACCAAGGGGTTTCATAACAGTCATAATCAGGTTCGCTGCTGATATCTTCAATCATCCTTCCATAAGCTTCAGTTGTATAGAATTCATCTGCATCTTGAACAAGTAAGAAATCAAATCCATCTTCTTTGGCTTTTTTCAGACAAGCGTTCCTCTGATCGTGCTCCCAGTCCCAAACTCCGTGGATGATCTCTATTTTATCAGCATATTTGGATTCCATTAATATACTAAGATCAGCAGTGTTAGTCATGTCATCTCTGGCTTGAGGATTGTAACTCCACGGGACTTTGCTGTATGCGACGTATATCTTTTCAACAAATGGATCGCAATTTTCTAACATCTTTAAAATAAGTTTCTTTGAATCAAAAAGGAGAATATGTGCCGCAAATCTTTTAGGTGTTGTAACCATTATTTTCTACCACCCTCACTTTGAAGTTTATCTGCCTTCAATTCCAATTGAAACAGGATATCGCTTACTGTCCTGATTTCTGCTTATGATCCAGTTGTTTCGATAACATGCTCATAAATGTAAATGTTTCTCCTTTAACCGGATGAACCCAATAATAGTGAGACTCTAATTTTGCCGCCTTCATTTCATCGAAAGAAATAGGTTTTACAGTACGCACGTATTGCAGGCTTTCTTCATAATCCCAAGGATACTCCCGGCACTTTCCTCCATATTTCATAACGAGTGTGGCATAGAGCATTTCTTCCATTGCAAAGGTATTCGTTGCAGCTAATAATTGCTCTAGCTGATTAAAATCGGTCTCATCGACTATTTTCCTAACTATGGAGCGACGATAAACTTGTGCTGGATTAAAATAGCGGACAAAGTAGTTTGTCTGGAAGAACGGTTGCCAGCGATGCCATTCGTTCCACAGCGTAACCCCCGGATAAAATTGTGGATTATCATGCGCTGAACGTTGCATTTGCATATGAGCTCCCATGCAGTCATAGCCTTCCATTACCTCTTCGATGAATGACTCAAAACCAGGCTTGATAAAAAGTACGTCAGAGTCCAGGTTAATGAGGTAATCGTATTCAATGTTCGTTTCTTCAAGCCAATGCATGACATCATATAGAAATCTGCCTAATTTCCCATATTGTAAAGGCCTGCTGTACGGACAAATGGGAATGCCTTGGCAACTGCCGAAGTCCCTATTTGCACCTCCGTTGTATAAGACAATCTTGACATTAGGAATGTAATGTCGAATATTTTTTATTTGCTCAGTTAGTACGCTTTCGTCCTCATGTGCCAATATTGTAAAACAGATCATATAGTATCACATCTTTCAAGATAGTTTGAACCAGCTTGAGTATTCGTTTGAAACCCGTGTGTCGCTATCCGATGTTTTAAGTAAAATTACGGTGAATGTAGCTGCCATGTTTATACGTTATTCGCAAATATTGATGGTTCCTCATCCAGGAGTCCACCCGTTTCTCGAACAATTCACCACCGTAAGCTGGGTACCTTTGCGATGCCGGATGTGTTTCATTGTAGATGCGCGCTCGGAAATCCTCGGTACGAATCAGATAGCATTGATCCGAAAAGCCATATCCCATATAAAACCGATCATTCTCTTCCAGAGATTCTTGCTTCGCATATTCGTAACTAGCGTTCCATGTTGGATTTGCAACTCTAATCCTGGGGTCATCTTCCATATTTTCAAGCGCTGACTCCACCCATTCGAGCGGCCTCTCCAAGATCGAGTCACTGGAGAAATGGAGCAAATAATCCGTTGTGCACAAGTAAATAGCAACAAGTTCGGAAATGGAATAATAATATCCTCCGTTAAAACTGTCTTTATCGATTGCAAAGAAGTCCAGTGCCTCCTTTGCGTAAAGATCCACGACTTTATAGGAAGTGAGTACGCCATTCTGAACCAACTTGTCGGCATAATAGCTAACCTCTTCCGGATCGTTCACGTTATTGATGTATAAAACTGCTTCCTTGAACGGAAACTGATTGTAGCGAAGATTAGCTTCCAGTCTCGGTGTCTGAAGAAGGTAACGCCAATCCTTTTCATAGCACTTCGTCTCAAAAGTCACGTCCCACCGGTTCATTTAGTGCCTCCTTCCCAGACACTCCTTTACTTTGAAGGACTTCATGTTCTCTGCTCCTGGTTCAAAACGAAAACCTTGCTCCTAAGATATGCCCTGGCAGGTCCGCCTGCAACGGCTAGAATCATTGTTCATCCATTAATTCCCAAGAAAGGCTTATCTTTAATTACCGCCGACCAACGAACTTTTATTGCTAGTACTATGAAATAAAAAAGACAGCCTGTAAGTAGAAGATCTACTTACAGGCTGTCTTTTTATATCTAAAATATATGGCCAATCCAACCAATCTAGCTTAGTGCAAACCTTCTAGCGCAACGTCTGTTCTTGTTTCATGATGTGCTTCCGTCTTGCCGCGGCGCAGGAAGAGTCCAAGAACTACTCCGCACATCGCGATAATCATCATACATGTGAACGTATATCCGAATGCATCAGGAGCTACGGATAGCATCGACTTTTGCATATCTGCAGGGGAACTCATTGGAAGCTTCTGCTCGGTAATCAACGTTGTCACACGTGAAGTCAGAATTGTAACGACGATAGCAACACCGAAGGAGCTAATAACTTGCTGCATCGCACTTGTCAACGAAGTCACTCGGCTGACGAGGTCTTGCGGAGCTTTTTTGATCAAATGGGAGTTGATTGGCATCATCATGAGTCCCATACCCGCTCCAGCCATCGCTAGTGGTAGAATGAGATCTGTTCTTTGTGTGCTCAGATCCAAATGAGAATATTGGAAAATCGCCCCTGACACCAGGGTAAGACCGATGACAACTAACCAACGAATACCGATTCTATCAAATAAATAACCACCAATTGGCATCATAAGTCCAGACGCGATCGCTTGCGGGAACAGGGTCAAACCGGTATCGAATGCACCGTAACCACGGGCTTGCTGCAGGAATTGCGGAAGAAGGAAAATCGCGCCAAACATACAGAATTGGATCACCCATTGAATGAATATACTAAAGGAAAAATCGAATGATTTAAAAACGCGAAGCTCAAGCAATGGAATTTTCGTTCTGAGCTCAACGATGACGAAGGCAATCAATGCAACGGCACCAACGATGATACCGCCAAGCGCTTTATCAGACGTCCACCCTGAAGCACCTTGTGAAATACCATAAGATAACGAAGCGAAAGCAATCGGACCCAGGATCATCCCTGGCAGGTCGAATCCGGCAACTTTTTTACGCGCCACAACAGGTAATTTCCATAATCCAAAAATTAAGCTGAAAATACCGACAGGCAAATTAATTAGGAAAATCCAGTGCCACGAATGGTATTCCACTAACCAACCTGATAAGATTGGCCCAATAGCTGGTGCTAATAAAATAGGTACGCCAAGCATACCCATCACTTGCCCAATCTTGTTAGGCGGACTAAGTCTGTATACATACGCCATAGCGACTGGCATCACGAAGCCTCCGCCTAAGCCTTGCAGAATGCGGAAAAAGATCAACATTTCAGCTGTGTTTGGCGTCGCACATAAAAGAGATGCAATCGTAAATAAAAATACGGATGTAAGGAAAACATTTTTCGCTCCAAAACGGTCAGATAACCACCCCGCTAATGGAATTACCGCAGCGGATGCCAGCATATAGCCTGTTACCGCCCATTGAATTGTAGGTAGATCAGTTTTGAAGTCAACCACTAACTTCGACAATGCAACGTTCATTGCTGTCGTGTCGAGGATAACCATGAATATGCCTGTGATAATGGCGATTAACGGCACCAGAATGCTCGTAATCTTAAATTCCGGCTCACTTCCACCGGATACAGCCGTTTGACTCATCCTAACTCCTCCTTAGACAATCTCTCTCTTCACGTGTTACAATATAGGGGACAATTGTCCGCTACCTCATATTACGGACAATTGTCCGCAAAGTCAAATAAATTTTTTATGGACGATCTTTCTACCAGGAGGAACGAAAATATGACACATCCAGATGATCATCAAGGAGTCTGTGAACTTATAAAAGAAGCCATTCCATCAAGCAGCCGCCGTGGAGAACGTGATACGGAATATCGCCGACGCATCCTATCTGCTGCGCGCACGCTTTTAGAAACGAATGAAATAGAATCCGTCACGATGCATCAAATTGCGAAGGAATCTGGCGTGGGCCAAGGAACCTTATACCGCCGCTATACCCATATAGGCGATGTGTGCAGCGATTTGATCAAATCTACGACTAATCGGTTTATTGATATGATGGAGGAGAAGTACCTCATTGCTGGACCTCYAGAATCAGGACTAGCGCAGCTATCCGCTTGTATCCATGATGTCATTGATTTCGTTGACGAGAATGTCAGCCTGTTGTCTGTCATCTCTTCCATGCATGCAGACAAGCGCAACTACAGCATTCACAAAAAGCCTTTTTTTGTCAGACTCCACAATATCCTAGCTCCACTCATCCAAAATGCCATTCAAAATGGCGAGATCGAAGATATTGACGTCACATTGACGATCAATACGCTGCTCATTTCCCTTTTTCCAGAACAGTACACGTACCATAGAGATGTACTTGGCTATACGAAGCAGCAATTTACTGAAGGCATATGTCGACTCTTTGTAAAAGGAATATAAATCGATGAAATCAGATATGAATGCGAGCCAACGTACCTTTTGGAAGAAATATATGGCGAAAGCCAGAATAGATGTCGACTATGCGGCTTACACAAAAGTATCACGTAGTTGGAACGATGAGAACCCGGCATGCCCTGTCAATCGGCTGTATTTTATTATGGAAGGTGAAGGTTTTGTTAAAATAGGCAATCAAACCTATTATCCTCGTCCTGGCGAGCTCTACCTTCTACCTGCTGGCAGCGACCAAGCCTATGGCACGATTAGTGAGGATACCTTCGGCAAGTATTGGTGCCATTTCACTGCGAAAATCGGTGATTTGGATCTCTTTCAAATTTTGCACACCAGCCCTTCGATTGTCGTTAAGGACGCGTTAGCCCTTAGGCAAACGTTCGAAAAGTTGATTGCTTATCGTCACAGCGATGCTTTATCCGCAGAATTCCGGGTGACAGGCGTCCTTCATGAACTAATCGCGGATTTCATAGATGGCAATGCTGCCGTGAAGCTGAATTTGGCTACTACGCCAACCCACGAGAAAATGAGTGTAGTTCTGAATTACATGGAGCAGCATATGGCTGATCAGGTTTCGATTGAAACGCTTGCCCAGCTCGCTCATTATCATCCGAATTATTTCATCAATGCGTTCAAACAATTTACGGGATACTCCCCGATCCAATATATGAACCATCTGCGCTCGGAAAAAGCGAAAGATTTGCTCCTGACAACGGAGCTGAATGTCTCCCAAATTGCCGATTCCTTCGGCATGGAATTATCGTATTTCTCCCGCATGTTCAAGGAACAAACGGGATTTAAACCAACGGCGTTCCGCGATTTGCGGCCGCGGTGAGTTTTGGATGCGGTTGGAGGGCGAGACAACATCCACATCCACCGCAACACTCACACCTGCTCCTGTATCCAAACGCCTCCGCGCCAAATTTAACTGTAAATTAGGTAGTTAATTTCTTGTAAAACTAGCTAAATAGCGAAATAGATGGATAACCTCCATCTATTTTCGAGAGATTTGCCATTTACAGCTTGATATGGCAGGATTAGCTGATCTTTTTCCGTTTATTTCATTATTAAAGATGATTTCGAGAAAATTAGATGTATGTTTTCCATTTAATGGTGGTGGGCCTGGTGGACGTTGGTGGGCCTGGTGGACGTGGTTGGCGTGGCTGGTTTGCAAGGGGTTAGTTACTTGGGAGTTGGTCGCTTAGGTTAGCGAGTGAGAATTACTTGGGAGTATTAGTTACTTGAAAGAATAAATAGCATGAATAGCAGAATAGTGGCGGTTAGCCTGCATATTCGTTCATAAAGGGAGCTTTCAGCGGTAATCGTTACCGATCCAACGGTGAGGTACCACTTCCCCATAAAACAAGAACCCCCATCACATCGATGGGGGTTCTTGTTGCTAGCATCTTACGGATAAAAAGCATTCTTCGCCGTCGTCGTTGGACACCAACGCGCGTTAAGCAGGAACTTAATGAGCGTGTCTTTCGCACGCTCCGTGCCAACATAGCGTAAGGATTCCGCCGCATGCGCACGCACGTAGCGATTCTCATCGTCCAGAGCGATTTCCAATTGTGGAATCGCTGCTTCTGCACTTGCCCCTAAACGGGACAGCGCCAAGCTGGACATGAATCGCACCTGTGCACTTTCATCCTGCAGAGCGTCCCCTAAGCACGCCACCACTTGATCGTGGCCAGCTTCCATAAGACCAAGGGCATCAACGACAGCGCAGCGGATCGTCTCCGACGGATGCTGCATCAAGTTAACAAGTGCAGGTACTGCCTCGCTTGTGAGGCCTCTCAATTCACCCAGCGCGAATACGGCATTCGCGATGACTTCCTCAGAATTCGCTTCCGCCGCTTCATTCTCCCCTGCCGTCAATGCTGCAACCAATCCGCTAACAGCTTCACTTCCCGCAACAGATAAGCCATACGCAGCGAGTCGCGACACATTTTTATCCTCACTATGAAGGGCTTGAAGCAATGCGTCTACGCCACTTTGACCACTTGCCGCAAGTTCGTAAGCTGCATTAATGGCACTAGGCTCAAAACTGCTCAACCCCGCGCTCAATTCCGCGATTCGCTGCGGATCAGAAGTAATCGTGTTAGCGATGCTGCCCACTTGTCCCGACAGCCAATTCCACGTCTCTTCCCACATCAAATCGTGCTCACCTATCGGCAGCTGTAACCCCTCAGGTTTGCGCCAGCCGCTTTCTTGATTATCCCAGCTTGGCGATTGTGGCAGCTCAGTCCGCATAAATTCAAACTTCAACATATAGCGAGGCTGACCCAACACATTTGGAGTGGAGCGGTGCCAAATATCATAATGAATCAGCGCAAAAGTCCCCGCTTCCCCACTCGCCAAAACCTCACCCTCTGGTTCATTCCCTTCAAAAGTACGAGATTCGTAGTTTTGCGTACCTGGCAGTACGCCAGTCGGCCCTAATTCCACAGGTGTATCCTGTGGGAAATACATAATCATCGCCCATTGCGGGTGATGGTTGCGCGCCCTTTTGTAACCCCAATAGCTATCTTTATGCCAACCACCAGCTACGCTAGATGCATTAAAATGCCCATGCCGATGCGCATGCATCATATAATTAGGTCCTAGTACACTCGTTAACGCACCTGTTACAACGGGATGATCGAAAACCTTGCGCAGCTCGCGGATTCGAGGTAAAAGATTATTGCCAGGATTGCCTTCTTCGGTGTAAACCGTGTTCAATTGCTCTACTAAACTTTCATGGAATTCACGCGGAAAATCAGTTTTAAGAATCAGGCAGCCATTCGTAATAAACGTTCTCATTTGCTCATCAGTCAATAATAAAGGTGTGTTGCTTTGCATTGTCTCTGCCTCCTTGGCATGTAGGAATAAGTGAACCATGCTTTTATTATATGAATGATGAACCGGACATTAAATAAACAATCTTAATCCGTGCTAGCACAAAATTAAGGTATTATTATCCGCCTTACACTTTGCGACAATGATCTTAATCTTGTTGCAAATCAGGCGTTCAGTATTAATCACATCGATCCTACCTTATAAAAGCGCAGGCATAACGTAGCTATAGACGGCAATAAAGTGGCAGGTACTTCCCGCTAGCACAAACAGGTGCCAGATCGTGTGATGATAGCGCAATTTGTGCCAGAGGAAAAAAGGTACACCGCCAAGATAGCTCGCCAAACCGAGCCCCAGCCATGCAAATGCCATATGTGGAAGTCGCACATAAAGTGGGATAATGAAGAGCATCATGAAAGCTCCCATGCCCAGATACATTATTAGCCCCCAGGGCATAAAACGTTGAATGATATAGTGCACATACCTTACGCCGCCGAAGGCTAGCGCCCAAATGACAACGAGCAGCTCAATAGCAACGCGGCTATGCCAGGTAATGAGCAGGAAAGGCGTATAGGAACCCGCCATGGCGATGAATATCGCTGCGTGGTCCAGTTTCTCAAAGCGCTTCCCCCACTTKGGTGAACGCACAGCATGCAGGAGCGTCGAAGACACATAGAGTAGGCAAAAGGAAATTCCGAACACCGCGTTGCTCGCAGTGTACAGCCAATCTTCAAAAAGCACAGACCGCTGCAAGAGCAGTATGAGCCCATAGACGCTTAAACACACGCCAATCCCATGACTAACCGTGTTTAAGCGTTCCTCTTTGCGTGCAAGTTGTTCCTCCATGGGCCAAGACACTCCCCTCGCTTGTTTGTCCTAGTTTTTCCCATGGAGGTAGCGCGTATGTATGGAATGTGGGGCAGTTGCTGCTGCTCCACCCGAGATAGTCGGTTTCACCGACTATCTACCCTCCAATTGCCGCTGCTTCTCTCGAGATAGTCGGTTTCACCGACTATCTACCCTCCAATTGCCGCTGCTTCTCCCGAGATAGTCGGTTTCACCGACTAACTACCCTCCAGTTGCCGCCGCTCCTCCCGAGTTAGTCGGTTTCACCGACTAACTACCCTCCAATTGCCGCTGCTTCTCCCGAGTTAGTCGGTTTCACCGACTATCTACCCTCCAATTGCCGCTACTCCACCTGAGATAGTCGGTTTCACCGACTAACTCCCCTCCAATTGCTGCTGCTCCTCCCGAGATAGTCGGTTTCACCGACCGTTTGCCTCAGTTTTTGCCATGCAAGAGGGCTACCGCCTTTTCAGTAAACATGAACTTATGGCTTCTGGTTAACCCGCCTCCAATGGGTTGAACTAGTCCTCTACCTTCTAACCTTCGTAAAATTTTTCCACATGCATCTCTTTTAAGCTGCAACCATTGGCTCACTTCCGTCACTTGAAAAGGTTTATTACATAGCATAGCAAACCTCAATGCCTCCCGCTCATACACCGGCAACTCGAGCAACCCTGCCGCCTTGACATTACCGAATCTGCCTATCCATTCATACAGATTTCTTTGGCAGAAACTCGCTTTTTTCTCGAGCTCGTCTCGGCTATATGGGAAATACGTGTACCCGAGCATCGCAACGCTTCGAGCACGTGCCCTTTCGAATGAGAAGCGATCTCTTGTAATTTTCTCAGCGTGTGTGACAAAACTGTCTTCTTCGAACACGATTCGCAGCTTGGGATGACACACGTCCCCATATATTTTCACTCAGACAAACTTATCATTTCAAATTCAAGTTCCAAACCCTCAAACGTCCCCAATACCGGCAACACGACCTCCTCMAAAAGCTTCTTCGTTCCCGTCAAATCCCTTCGCAGCATTTCCAGTCTCTGACCTTGTGCATTTCGAACTTGCTCACTCCAAAAGATCTCATACTTCTTCTCAAACAACTCAACCGCCTCCTAGAAAAATAAAAACGCCGCCAACTCCAACAAACAGGAGCTAGCGGCGTGTGCTTCACGCTTAAATGATTGCTTCTTCACAATACCAAACTCTAGGACACTTCGCAAAACAAACTTGATTCTCTTCCTGAAAGACAGCGTCTTAATGTCGTACTTTTCAAAGTTGAGAACCTTCATGTTCCTTCTTCTTTTTAAGCAGCAAGGCAGCCAACTCTTTATGATGCTTGAACATGATGAGTAGCGTATTTCCCACCCAGATCCACAGCAGCATCGCCGCCGCATCCCTCACATACAGATAAACACCTAACAGTAGCATCCCGATCACAACCTGCTGACCATCTGCCTCCGAAGATATCGGCTTCCATTTGTTAATCATCTTCATCCCACCAAGCATGACAGCCAAAATAACCGCCAACGCAAGTGACACTTCAAACTGTGTCAATCCACTCCAGACGCCGAAAGTGACAGCGATGGCTTTGCCCCCTTTTCCACGCAAAAATGGCGAAAATGCATGCCCAAATATCGGTGCTAACGCGATTGGGATCAATCCATACCCTGACATCCCTCCAACTTCCACCGCCAATCGAATAATCAGATACCCTTTGATAAAATCAAGCAATACCCCAGCAATGCCCAGCCGATATCCCGCCGCTTTCCACAAATTAAGGGCACCTGGGTTGCCGTCCCCGACGGTTTTTAGGTTTTTGCGAGCTAACCGACCTAACCAGTAACTAAACATGAGCGCACCTGATACAAAAGCACAAATCGTCCAAACAATGATCATTGCTCTCGCCTGCTTCCTACTTTGACATGCCGCCCTTTCCAGGCCACATGCCCTAGAAATACGACCTGATACATCGAGTACAGCATGACCATAATGAAAAATAACGTCGACACGATGTGCAGCCCGGGCGTAACAATGCCGAAAATTCCAACGTATTTTACAAAATAAAAAAGCTGCGCCATGTATAAGAGATAGCCGATGAATAGCGGAATGCCCCATGATGTCGCTAGGAAAAAAKGGAATGCTGCTGAGAGAACCAGCCCAATCACCCAAATAGCGGTTAGCGTAAGGGTACCTGCTTTAAGTTTAGACGTGCCTAGGACAGCGCCTTTGCCGAAGCCTTGAATTTGACTTTTTAGACCCTGAGGATACATTCTAAAAGAGACCTGTCCATAGCCGATAAAATTATTCACCGGAATACCTGATTTTGCATACGTAGCGCCGAGATTCAGGTCGTCCAACATTTCTGATTTGATGCCTTCGTGGCCTTTGATCGATTCGTAATCTTCCCTAGTCGTCAAAATACAAGACCCATAGAGGCCTTTCTGTTTATTATTTTTCTCAAAAGGAGACGTAAACGCAAATACACCGAGCACATTGAAGATGAGCGCTAGTTTCTCTCTTAGATTCTCTGTGTAATGGTAGGGAACGATCGACAGGACTCCACCTAATTTATTCCGTGTTTTTACCAAACATTCTAATGCTCGAGGTGCAAATCGAATATCGGCATCCAGGAAAGCAATAAGATCGCCGGTGGCGTGGGAATAACCGTTCCATACTGCCCAGTTTTTGCCCGTCCATCCGTCAGGCAGTTGAGGATTAGAAATCACGGTAACGCCGTAACTTTCAGCGATTTCCTTCGTGTGATCCTCCGAAAAATCATCCACCACGATGACTTCATAGGGTTCCAAGGTTTGGATTTTCAGGGCATGAAGAAGGTGAGGGAGATTGTCCGCTTCATTCCTAGCCGGAATAATAACAGACAACTTAACTTCATTCAGAGCTTGATCGGTGCTGCGCGGTATCACTTGTCTTCTGAAGATCAAGAAACCAGACAGACACCCTACGACACATATGACTAGTAACGTCATCCTTGGAACTCCTCCTTCACATCTCACTGTTAACGGATCCTGAGCGAGACATTAATTCGATCCGGGAATACAGGCTATATAGATGTATATGAAAGTTCAATCGCTTCTCATGCGAACAATTCACTCGGTATGTTATAATATTGCTTATCACCTTATTGGAGGCATCCTTATTTATGAAAATTTATGTCATCCTCTCTTTTGATGGGGAAACACTTGAGAATGTTTATGTCGGTCCCGACGAGGAAAAAGCGCTTGCGTTTAAACCGGCTGATTTTGAAAATTGCGATGCACTCTTTGTGGAAATTTGGGAAGACGGGGAAAAGACCGATGATTTCCGTTTAGAAGAAGAGGAAGAATTGGAAGAAGATGATGTACAATATGAGGACGTGGATCTGGTTAACGAAGAAGACAATGAGGAAGAAGTGAAATAAGTTTTCCCTCTATATCACATAGAAAGGACGATTACATATGGATTATGCGTTCGCTATTGAACCGGCTGCGTTTACTCGTTTTGATGAAGAGTCCGAGCTGATCGAGCAATGTAAAGAATGGGGTTTAGTTTCTGAAAAAGCGGTAAAAGCGAAAGCCTTTTTCTATAAAGGGAATAGCCTTAATGTGGCATGTAATATCGTCGGTCTTGTAGATCCGATGACAGCTGTCATTGAATTGGATACGAA
Organism: Paenibacillus sp. 01T442; assembly: GCF_056398345.1. Lineage (NCBI taxonomy): Bacteria > Bacillati > Bacillota > Bacilli > Caryophanales > Paenibacillaceae > Paenibacillus > Paenibacillus sp. 01T442. The sequence goes on along the minus strand of NZ_JBFTPF010000045.1, from coordinate 9,938 downwards.
GCAGTTGCACTGCATTCATCCTTCCTACTTGAAGGAAATGCAAGCAGCGAACTATAGCCAGCGTGGTGCGGCTCTAGCTGAAGATGCTGCTGTTGCGGATGAATTGGAGACTGCTGAGCCGGAAGAAAAGCCAGCCAAAGCTGCAAAAACGGCGAAAGCTGAAGTTACAACTGAAGATGGACAAGCTGCTCCTGCTGAGAAAGCGCCTGCTAAGGAAAAAACGAAAAAAGAGAAAGCCCCTAAACTGGAGCTTCCTGAAGAAAAAGTGAAAATGAAGGCAACGGTTATGGAGTTTACGACCGTGCCGAACAACTTCTCAGACACCGATGATGAAGTCATCATCTATGAAACTGTATCCATTCTGGATCCAGCTTTGGACATCGGCACTGCGTGGTCAAGCCACAGCGCAACACTCAAAAAGCTCGAACTCGCCGTCGGCGACATCGTCACTTTCGAGTGCAAAATCGTCGCGAAGAAGCTGAGTAAGCACCCGGTGCCGTATAAGATCAACAATCCGGGAAAGATGCAGAAAGTAACGGAATAAGGAAAAGGAAGAGCTTCAGCCCCTTTTTGGGGGCTGGAGTTTTTTTGGTTAGCGGGGCGGGGGCCGATTGCGCGGCTAGAATTCTGATGCTGTGGAGGGGATAATGCCCAAAAAGGGCCTTATTTCCTCGCGCGCCGACCGGCGAACTCACAATAGCGCCTAAAAGGGCGCTATTGCCTTGGCTGCGCTCGCTTCCCTGGCGTTTCAGGTACTTTAAAGCCTACACAACCTTTCTCACTGCATAAACTCATCCTCTTCCACTTTAATATTTCAAAACTTAGCTACTCCACACATTATCCCCTCCAAACATACACGATTCACACTTACACATATGGGAAAGAGCTACATGGACACAAAATACACACCAACTAGAAGCTAGATTTGTTCTTGAAATCAACTCAATCTGACCCAAAAGGGATATATCGAGAGTTATTTCAGTTTCCCCCTTCCCTACTACTCCACTTTCTGTTGCCAAAGGCACACTCCAAAATCAACCCCTACATGCTATAATTAGCACTAAGAAAGGTGCTGATCAGATGGCTCCCAACCTGACAACCATGCAGCCGGCAGAAACGATCGGCATGCTTGCGGATTATCATTTCCCGCCATATATTACGTTAGCTCATATGTTCCATGCCCCTCAGGGATGGGCGATACGCAACCGAGAGATGACGCAGTTCATCCTGCAATATGTCGTCGATGGTTTTGCTCACTATCCCGTTGGCGACATTCCMTATGAGACGCGCCGCGGGGATCTCTTATTTCATCGTCCGAATGAACGCCACTCGATTATCAAAGAGGACCACAGTCCTTATGTATGTATTTCACTTGTCTTCCATTTTGGTACGTCTGCGTTCCCTTACGAGGAACTCTTTAAACATAAGCATCTGCTCGGTAATTTCGCGGATCATCCGGTAGAAACGATGCTATCCCAGCTTGTTTCGCATTATCGCCAACCAGGACTTGTGCATCAAATGCACTGTCAAAGCTTACTCATGCGTATTCTTGCTGAAGCCGCGCAAGCTTTCGAAACGGGAACAACCCGCGCCAAAACTGACGCAATCACGATGCCCAAACTCGTCTTAATCAAAAACTATCTCACCGAGCACTACAACCGCGAAATTCAAATTAAAGAACTGGAAGACGTTTCGGGCCTGAGCAAAAATTACATTTTGACCTTATTCCGCCAACATGTCGGCATGTCTCCTATGCAGTACTTGACGTGGATTCGCATTAACAAGGCCAAGGAGTTGGCCATACACAGCAGCCTTTCCTTCAGTGAGATCGCGGATCGTGTCGGCTATTCGGATGTCCACACCTTCGGGCGTATGTTCAAGAAAAAAACGGGGCAAAGTTTAACCCAGTTTTGTTCGAATTTGATCTATTCTTAGCTCGTTGGGACGCGGCTGGTCGGGCACTACTTTGGATTGCTGCTCCCCCCTCCCACGCAAATTAACTGGAAAATCTTTGGTTGGCACCTCATTGCCCACATAACAAAAAAGCCGTCCCCCATCCATCTACTTGGAGGAACAGCCTCATCTTCACTTATGCACGCCAATATTCCGTATGCGTATACCGGTAAGTCTTCGGTACTTGCTTCGTACCTATCGCGAATGCGCCTTTCGGCTGATACTCGTATGGTTTTTCACCTGACGTGTAGGCCGCTTCTTTGCGCTTTTCGATACAATCGACGAGCATATGCTGCTTCAACGATAGATACTCTAGCGTATGCGGACCATATTCCGCTTCAATTTCACCTGGGCGGAACTCGTAGTACACGGTACGGCGAAGCGCATTGCCATCCCCCTCAGGTGAGCCATGCAGCAGCTGAATATTGTGGAAAATGACATCCCCAGGATTCATTGGCACGGGTACAGCATCGCTGACATCGAAGCCTGGCAGTGCGCAGCGTTCCTCGGCAACCTCAGCTGCCMAATGGTTTGAACCAGGAATAACCMACAAGCATGACTTCAGATCCGCCTCATCCAAATAAAAATCAACATTGAAGATCGGCCGTGGATCTGTACAGCCCTCAGGCACTAACGCATCGCGATGCCAAGGCACGCTAGCCGCCTGATTCGGGATTTTCACAACTAGGGAATCCCATGTAGGAATGAAGTTAATCCCTTGAATCTTCGCAACTGATCGCAAAATAAACGGATGCGCAAGCAAAGCCTTATTCGCTTCTTGCTTGTCGATAATATACTCTGTCCGCCAGTATTTGCGTTCACCATTTTTCCTCACACGGTACAGATAATCCTCGTCACCACTACCAGCCATTCCAATGTCAACGGCCTTCATCGTTTGCTCCTGCAGGAGTCGAAGCTCCTCTCCAACTACCGCATTCCGAATAACAAGGAAACCATTTTCTAAGAAAAACTGCGCTTGCTCGCTTGTAATTTCATCTTGCAGTAAAGCATCAGCTTCAGGAATATGAATCTTTTGTTGGCTCATGCGAACAACCTCCTCAAATAACTTTGATACCTTTACTTTACTGCAACGGTTAGCGAAAATCTTTAGTCTAAACAGGCATAATGGTTGCCAAAAGCACACTGTCCACTTTGATATTCTTGCTTCCAGATCGGGTGGACAATCCTTCCGGAGATGCCGACCTCGATTTCATTGCTCTCTTGCAAACCATATGAAGTACCAAATTGCGATGCGCGAGCTTGGTAGTACTGCAGTGGCAGTCGATTAAGCCGCGTTGGGTTGGGTTGGGTTGGGTTGGGTTGGGAATGCTCAAGCCAAATAACTGGAAAACCTACAGCTAATCTGGAGGAATTAACGCGATAATTTGTTTTAGATGGAAATTATGTAGTTAATTTACTCAAATTTGACCATTACGACAAAAAAGACTGAATTTAACTGTATGAAATCCATCTAATGTCTGATTAGACGGAATTTCATGGAAATTAACTGGAGGAAATACATTTATTCGCGGCGAGTAAGGCAGATGTCGCAAAGTGCAAACTCTACTCTACTCTACTCTACTCTACTCTACTCTACTCTACTCTCAGCCCCATACTAGCTAATCTTTACTCTTCACTCCCTACCCACTCACCATCACACTATCCATCTCCAAACCTGATCCACTCTCAACACCAACTGAAACAAATCCATCTATCCGCCGCTGAAACGTGCTCCCCCAAAAACTAAAAAAACACCAGACCATGTCGGGTGCTTCACACTGGGTAGTCCCAGTCATTATGATGTGATTCTACTCGCCTAATGTTTCAATCTTCTTCTCGCTTCGAGCTCCTGCTTCAATGCTTGTTCCACCAACTCGGCCATCATATCGAATTTCTCAGCAACCGTGTAGGGAGACAAAGCCCCGCAGTGCGAACAACGCTGCATATGGAGTTCTGTTGGTTTGGAGCACGATTTGCAAGTAATCATGAGATGTTGTCCCCTTTGTGTAAATAAGATATATCCATTATACACTTCTGGCACGTATCCCACACCTTTAGTTCGTGCGGAACGTTCGTGGAGAGCTTCCGTATTTCTGCTTGAATGCTCTTTCGAAATGCGTTAATGTGTTGAAGCCTGAGGCGAAGCAGATTTCAGTAATCGGAATGTCCGAAGCTTGCAGAAGTGATTTGGCAAATTGCAACCGTAGCCCTTGCAAGTAGTTTTGGAACGAAATACCTGTCATTTTATGAAAAACGAGACTAAAATAATTCGGCGCCAATCCAGCTTGCTTAGCAGCATCTTCCAAACGGAGTTCTTCCCGAAAATGATGATGCATATAAACAAGCGCCCGCTGAAGCGTTGAAGACTGAGACTGTGTAACCTGCAACTCTGGCTGATCTTTACGTTCGTGATAAGTTCGAAATAAGTTCAAAAGGATCCGCTCGAAAGCCCCTTTGATCAGAATAGCATGTCCTGGCTTCTTTAATTGAACCTCATCACGTATCAGTTGAAACTCGGACTCTATAATCTCATGATGCGTCTCGTTCAGATCTACCATATATTCCGCAACTTGCCCAAACATGAATTCCCGCAGTTCTTGATCGAGCAACTCTTCATCAAACACTAGATTATAAAGTTCCATCGGCTCATTTGGATACGAATAGATTTCGTGGAAATCAGCAGGAGTTAGTAGAAACAAGCTGCCTTTCCGCAGCTCATGCTCGGTTCCATTCACAACATTCTTACCTCTGCCTCGAACTACAAAGCAAAGCTCATAGAATTCGTGCCAATGTAGTTCATGGTACTTATTGATATACTGAAAGTAAATTTGAAAGGAGGAAGCAGGATGAATAAATTGTTCATTCGTTAGTCTTACCGGTTGTTTTTTCATCCAAGTCCTCCTCATCCCACATTTCGTTTAGAATGAATGAATGAATACTTAATCTCTTCTATTATACATTCGCGTAACTATTTCCTGCTAAGTCTTTACCGCGAGCGAGCCATACTTTGAAATTTGGATTTTTGTCCGCGTAGACCTTCGTATCCGTAGAGAAATAGCGCATCGTATATCCGCAGCGACGGAATTCACTCTTGTTCGGATCCGCACCATGAATAATTCGTGAATCATGCAAGGAACATTGACCTCTTTGCAGTTCAAAATGAACGGCAGTCGATGTATCCATATTCTTGATTTGCGTAGTGAAGAGATTCTTGGCACCATCTACTTTCTCATACTCAGAGAACCCATTACTGTGTGTGCCTGGAATAACTTGCATGCAGCCATTTTCCTTCGTGCTATTATCGATGGCTAACCATATTGTAATAATATTATCGAAGTTACTAACGCGGCCCTTCCAATAAGCAGAATCCTCATGCCATGGCGTCGCTCGTCCAACGAATGGATCCTTACATATAAAGTGAGAAGACCACAAACCAATGTTAGGTCCGATAATAGGCTCAACGAGATCCAATACTTCATCAGCTAAAAGATACTGTAATAGACGCTCTTCACGGAAATGCGGGGTGTCTAACTCGTCTGAGAGCTTGCTGCCTTTTTGCTTCAGTTGATCTTCAAACAGCTCCGTTAATTCGGTTAATTTCTCTGGGGAGAATACTTGCTTCTCATAGAGAAAATACCCATTCTTTTTATAAAACGCGACTTCTTCTTGTGTTAATTTACTCATTGTAGCCCCTCCTGAAAGTGTAATCTCATCTACACACTAACTATATCCTGAAATAGGATCCGGAGGCTTATCGTAAGCTTAGAAGAAGTTAGCATATCTTCAGGTTCTTAACTTTTTTACACCCAAAACCAGAATACAAGCAACAGCATCGTAAAGCGAACGATCTCATAAGAGGTGTCTACAGCCACGACTAGCCAACTTTTGAACTGCCAAACCTTTTTACCAACTGTAAACGGAAGCGTGTAACCTGCTGCTACTAGCATAGTGAACCAAAAAGCATTCTTCAGACTATCGCCATCATAACCAAATGCTTGTCCACCTGATTTCCAAAGCTCTAAACAAACTGCGAATGCAATGGAAGTTATGAAAGATACAAGAATATAAATCACAAAAGACTGGATTTTATCCGCTTTACTTACGTTAAGATCGGTTTGCACTCCCTTGCCGTACATCTGCTTCTGATAAGGTTTGGCCCATATAACAGCCATCCAAAGAAAACCTAACACTAATGATAAAATCCCCGTAACGAATACGGCCCAATAATTAATTTCTTGAAATAACATTTCCAATCCCCTCTTCACCTATATATCGTTATGCGAAACCATTTGGTTTCGTTTCCATTATATACAACCATTTGGTTTCATGTCAATTCCTTATTTCTGTAAAAAGTATACAGAAGTCTAATCGTTTTTCGTGAAGTTCCACTCTTGTACATATCAACCATTCACCTAATGACATATGCATAGAATTAGATAAACCTAAACTGGTTTATGTGAGGTGAACTTTCGTATTCACAGCAATGAAAAGGTATACCTGTAGTGGACACAAGCGTATTTTCGCTGCAGAAGTAAGTATTTTAGAACGTACAATTCACTTTAAAATACGTGATGGAGTGATGGTGGTGGAAAATTATCAAATCGTTCCCTGGATCGATGACGTCTTAGAGCCAGGAATCGTAGCTAACATGTATGTTCCTCCTGGGTTAGAAATGCTGGCACGAGAAGTCATGGGACATTATGATTTTCAAGTCAATGATATGCTCTTGATTACTTCAAAGCCAGATAAAGGTGGAGCTATTTGGAAAATCAGCACAAGTAAGGGCAATCTCAGTATTAAATGTTTGCACAGACGACCTAGAAGAAGTCTTTTCAGTGTTGGAGCTCAATCCTACATGTCTGGTTTAGGCCACCGAGTTCCATCTTTCATCCCAACGAGGGAAGGGAATTTCTACGTTGAAGCAGGCGGTAAACTCTGGATCGTTACTGACTGGATTGAACCCCTAGTGCCCGTATCCAAAGTCGACTTGGAAGGCGCTTCTCAGCTGTGCTTTGGCTTAGGGGAATTCCATAATAACTCCAAAGGCTATGTCCCTCCTAGCGGTTCGGAGAAATCCTCGCGCATCTATGGATGGGGCAAATATTACGAAAAAATAATTGCCAAAATTGGTTGGTTTCAGGATATCGCCCTCGCCTACTCTGACACTGCAGCAAGCGCAGACTTACTTGCCGTTATTGAAGAATTCAAGAAGCAAGCTAACGACATGTATCAACGTTTCCAGAATTCCCCTTACCAACAGATGATTGCAAAAGGTGAACCCCATTGGGGACTTGCCCATCAAGATTTTGGATGGTCGAACGGTCAAATGGGACCTGGCGGTATCTGGGTCATCGATTTAGACGGTGTTTCCTACGATTTGCCGATTCGAGATCTAAGGAAATTAATTACGAGCACCATGGATGATATGGGTGTGTGGGATATAACTTGGATTCGCGGCATGATTGAGGCCTATCATAAAGCCAACCCTCTTGACCAAGAAACCTTCGAAATCTTGTGGATCGATATGGCTTTTCCTAATGAATTTTATAAGCATGTCAAAGAAATCGTGTTTAATCCTCAATTATTCCTTGACACTGAACTTGCGTCGATTCTTCAAAGAGTGATGACAACGGAAACAAGTAAATGGCAAGCATTAACCGAGCTCGAAAAAGATAAGGCAAATTACCCTGCTGGAGACTACTCGTCGGAATACGTCAAACCGTCTATCCAACGTCCGTCTTTTGTACTTCCAGGAGATGTGTTAACGCCTATTTACTCCGAAATGCCCGTTACGCCAATCGTACCAACTTCGCCTTCTGTTGAAGAGATCTTACCGATCCCACTTGTGCAAGAGCCTGTTTATGCTGAGTCTCCTGTTGCGGAGGAACCTGTTTACGCCAAGAAACCAGTTGTTGAGGAGACTCCAATGCCAGTACTCATTCAACTCCCTGCTCGCGGACAAAAGCAATTTAAACTTCGCGTTCCAAGGAAGCGACGCGCTATGAGAAAAACTAGAATCATCAAGAAAACTCGTTATCTGAAACGCAGAAAATTAAGAAGACTCACAAAATGGAAGCGTTCCTCGGATGTTAGAATCTTTTACGGATACAAAAGTTACAAAAAATGGCTTGCTAAGAATAAAATGAAGCCTGTATCTCGTTCTCGAAAAAAACCAATGAAACGTAAACTAGGACTTAAGAAGCCTATTAAACGTGTAGTGAAACCAACAATGAAAAAAATACAACAACCTCGAACAACTAAGAAAGTACCTCCACCGTGGATTAAAAGGCAGATTCCCCCTAGAAAAAGGACTGCCTGAGAAAGGAAGCTGTTAACTCGTGAACATTCTGATGATTTGTACGGAAAAGCTGCCTGTCCCCAACATTCGAGGGGGAGCTATTCAAACCTATATTGACGGTGTGGCTTCGCTATTAAGTAAACATCACAGAATTACTATTTTAGGTAGAACGGACCCAGATTTGCCAAACGATGAAGTCACGAATGGTATCCACTATGTTCGTGTGGAATCACATGGTCTACTTGAATCATACGCTGCAGGGGTTATCCAATTTCTACAACATACGCCGGAGCACTTTGATATTATTCAAATTTTCAACCGCCCTTTACTAGTCCTTCCTGTTAGGGAAGTAGCACCTACATCGCGGATTATTCTTAGTATGCATAATGATATGTTCAATCCTTTTAAGATCAACCTTACCGAGGGTACTCAAGTTATTGAACAAACTGAACGTATTATTACGATTAGCCAGTATATCGGAACGGCCATCTGTGATTACTACCCACAAGCAGCTGGTAAAATAAAACCGATATATTCCGGCGTTGACCTGAATCGCTTTGCTCCATGGTTGGAATCCGAACAGGCAAGGAGCGCTCGTGAGAGCCTTAGAGCAGAACACAACCTCTCCAATAAGAAAGTCATTTTGTTTGTGGGGAGGCTAACTCGCAATAAAGGTCCTCATGTGTTGGTGCGAGCAATGTCTCAAATCAACCATCCTGATGCAGTACTCGTTGTTGTCGGTGGTGCCTGGTTCAGCGATAACTCGGTCAGTGACTATGTCGCTTACGTCAGAGCACTTGCCGTGCGCTCACCTCTACCAGTCATAACAACCGGCTATGTGCAAGCGCAAGATGTCCACCGCTGGTTCTGTGCAGGAGATGTCTTTGTATGTACTTCGATTTGGCAGGAGCCGTTAGCACGTGTACATTATGAAGCGATGGCCGCTGGCTTACCCTTCCTAACAACAGCTAGAGGCGGCAATCCAGAGATTGTTAAGAATAATAACGGATTACTCATCAATAACCCAGAAGACCCGAGCGAATACGCACAGAAACTAAATTCCTTGTTGTCTGATATGAACCATGCACGACATATGGGACTTAACGGACGAAGATTGGCAGAACAATATTTCCCATGGGAACGCGTTGCTCAGGAAATTCTTGCCGTCTGGGAACAACGATAAGTATACATTTGCAGATTTCTAGTTAACTTAACTGGCTGTCCCACAAGTAGACACTTCTACTTAGGGACAGCCCACTTTATGTGCAGTGAGTCTCAGAGCAAGTATGGCTAATAACGGATACCGAAGTGCAGGAAAACCCCTTTCTACAAGTATGGTACTTCTGCCAAATAGCAGAAGCCATAGCAAGAGTAAGAGGTTTCCTTACTTGCCTAATCTATTGGATAACTTTAATACGATTACTTATGCTTCTTCCTCTTCATCATCTTCATCATCGTCGTCGTCGTCGTCGTCATCGTCATCTTCATCTTCTTCTTCTTCTTCTTCAGCGTTTACAACCGATGTTGTTACTTCTTCTTCTTCTTCATCTTCTTCATCTTCTTCTTCTTCTTCTTCTTCTTCTTCTTCTTCTTCTTCTTCTTCTTCTTCTTCACCAAACGCTATCTTGGAACCATCAGCTAATTCAATCTCAACTTCATCAACTTCTGCCCAAGCGATGTCTTTCAT
>NZ_JBFTPF010000044.1:0-52724 GCF_056398345.1 Paenibacillus sp. 01T442 | reverse complement strand
ATTAATAGAGCCACCGAGTTGATCGCTGAGGATGCGGATATCAAAATTTTCGAACTCGCTGAACGACTTGGTTTCGGAGACAATCCACAATATTTTAGTCAAGTATTCAAAAAATACCGAGGTTCAACCCCATCGGAGTACATGAAATCGACAGACACCTCTGCATTTTAAACAAATAGGTCTGTATTTTGGATTAACGTTTGCTCCTTCCAGCGGCATAATACGAGTAGAAAGAAAACGATTACAACTTTGGGGAGGAAATGACAGATGAAAAAAGTCATGTTTACAGTAATCTCAGCCGCGTTACTACTTGCAGGTTGTGGTACAAGTGGTTCTAGCGGATCAACAAGCACACCGAGCACAGGCACAAGCCCAGCAGCAAGTGCAGCACCAACGACAAGTGCCAAAGCAGATCCAGTTACTTTGCGTGTTTCTTGGTGGGGCGGACAAGCACGTCATGACTATACATTGAAAGTAATTGAATTGTATCAGCAGAAGCACCCGAATGTGAAAATCGAATCGGAATATGCCGCATTCGACGATTATTGGAAGAAGCTTGCACCGCAGGCTGCTGCGAATGGATTACCTGACGTATTTCAAATGGATATCTCCTACTTGACTCAATACGGAACTAGAGGGCAACTGGAAGATTTGACACCATTTACAACGAGCGGCGTGCTGAATGTGAAAGATATTGCTGAAAACAACATTTCCGGCGGTAAAATTGACGGTAAACTGGTTGCGATGAATGCAGGTTCCAATGCACTTGGCGCTACGATTGATCCGCAAATGCTGAAAGACAATGGCATTACACTGAAAGAAGATTGGGCTTTCGCTGACTTGGACGCAGTTGGCGCGACGCTGAAAGCCAAAGGCAAGTTGCTTGCAGGAGATCTTCGTCATGACGTATACTTCCCATTCTATCTGAGAAGTGTTGGTCAGAAACTATACGCGGCAGATGGAGCTAGTCTTGGTTATACCGATGATAAAGCCTTTGTTGACTATTACACGATGTATAAAAAATTGTATGATTCCGGTTACTTGCTGCCGCTTGATAAGCTAGCACAGAAAAAAGGAACGGCAGAAGACGACGAAATGGTACTAGGCAATGCGCTTGCTACATTCGGTTGGTCCAACCAATTTATTGGTTTCAATACAGCGGCTAAACGTACACTGGATGTAATGAAAACGCCAAGCTGGGGTCAAAACAAAGCCCTATTCTTGAAACCAAGTATGTTCTGGTCTGTGTCCAAAAGCTCTAAGAATAAAGAAGAAGCAGCCAAATTCGTTGACTTCTTGATCAATGATATCGATGCGAACAAGATCATCATGGGCGAGCGCGGTGTACCGGTTTCCTCCAAAGTGAAAGAAGCTTTGATGCCGCTATTGACGCCAGAACAAAAGAAAGTATTTGAGTACGTAGCTTGGGCAGAGAAAAACGCTTCTCCAATGGATCCGCCAAGCCCAATTGGTTCCGTTGAAGTAGAGAAACTGCTTAAAGATACGGCTGAACAAATCATGTACAAAAAATTAACTGTTGAAGAAGGCGCAGCGAAATTCCGTAAGGACGCGAACGCAATCTTAGCTAAAAACAAAAAATAAGCTTGGTCCGAGAGCCTCCGCATGTTTATCGTGCGGAGGCTTTTCATCGTTCAGACGAGATCGTCAGCTTTAGTGATGTTTTTCATCACTAAAGAGCAGGTGGGGAGGCGATTCCGTCGAGGTCGTCAGCTTTAGTTCTCAATCGAAAGTTGAGGCTACGTAACACCCGAGCCTGCCACATCCCACGATAGAAATGACCTTCCAATAGTACGATGTAACCGCTATTATCACTCTGTTATTTATACAAACACAACGGTTTTTTGCCTTCTGGCAGCGAATCAACTCTTTTATAATAAAGGTAGAGAAGAGAGGAAGCGAGGCTTCCGCTTCATAAATCAAGGTTAGGGGTTGATCACCAATGAACAAGCTGCGTTATAACGATAACCTGGTGGGGTACATATTTGCTTCCCCTTTCATTCTGGGATTTCTCATCTTCACACTGTATCCGATCATTTCATCACTTTTTTATTCATTTACGGATTACAACTTGTTTGATGCACCGAATTTTATCGGTTTTGACAACTATGAAAAAATGTTCACCGCGGATGATAAGTATTGGAAATCCGTCAGTGTAACCTTTACGTACGTGTTCGCCAGCGTGCCACTACGACTCGCATTCGCATTAATGGTAGCGGTTCTGCTTAATAAAGCTGTCTCAGGTATCGGCGTTTATCGCTCCTCGTTCTACTTGCCTTCTTTGATCGGCGGCAGCGTGGCAGTTTCCATCATGTGGACGCAAGTATTCGGAGATAAAGGTTTGGTCAATTCCGCACTTGGTGTTATTGGGATTCACACAGATACATCATGGATCGGCAACCCGTCGACGGCGCTATGGACACTGATTGCTTTGTCCGTCTGGCAGTTCGGTTCTTCCATGCTCATCTTCCTTGCAGGTCTCAAAAACATTCCAGCGTCTTACTATGAAGCAGCTAGCGTAGACGGTGCGAATAAAATTCGCCAGTTCTTCAAAATTACGCTTCCGTTGCTCAGCCCAATTATCCTGTTTAACCTGATTATGCAAACCATCTCTGCGTTCATGACCTTTACGCCAGCCTATATCATCTCACGTGGCGAAGGTGGACCGCTGGACAATACATTACTTTATTCTTTGTACTTATACCGCAGAGCATTCCAATTCTACGAAATGGGTTACGCTTCCGCAATGGCATGGGTCATGTTAATACTTGTMGGTATCATTGCACTCGTTATTTTCCAAACATCGAAATACTGGGTTTACTACRAAAACAAAGGAGAGAAATAACATGGCACATTCGATTAACTACAAACGCTTTGGCTATCATCTCCTTTTAGTCCTATGTTCACTTGTGATGATGTACCCAATCATTTGGTTACTTGCGAGCTCGTTGAAGCCAAATAGTGAAATTTTTTCAACCGCGTACAGCTTGATTCCGAGCAAGATCGCTTGGGAGAACTTTCAAACGGGCTGGAGAGGATTCGCAGGTAATTCATTCGGTCGCTTTTTCATGAACTCGTTCTATATCGTGATCCTATCTACGATCGGCGCGGTGGTCAGTTCAGCCCTCGTTGCTTATGCGTTTGGCCGTATCCCATTTTTCGGAAGAAACTTCTGGTTCGGTTGTATGATGCTTACGATGATGCTGCCGCACGATGTTACAATTATTCCGCAATACGTATTGTTTGCGAAGTTAGAATGGATTGGATCCTTTAAGCCGATCATCGTACCGCAGTTCTTTGCGATTCCTTTCTTTATCTTCCTGATTATGCAGTTCATTCGGACGATTCCAATTGAGCTTGATGAAGCTGCGAAAATGGATGGCTGTAGTAAATACAGCATCTTTTTCCGGATTTTGGTTCCACTAATCGTGCCAGCGCTCATTACATCAACGATCTTCTCCTTCTACTGGCGCTGGGAAGATTTCATAAACCCGCTGCTTTACTTAAATAAGCCGAGTATGTACCCTGTGTCCCTGGCCTTGAAACTTTTCTTGGATGGAGAGTCAGTGAACAACTGGGGGGGCATGTTCGCAATGGCATCCGCGTCACTGGTACCGATTGTTGTCGTGTTCTTCATTTTCCAACGGTACATTGTTGAAGGGATCAGCACAAGCGGCTTGAAAGGATAGAAGATGAGAGGAGAGCTTATAGACATGCCGAAATTAGTATTTGAGGAAAATGATATCAGATCAGCCATCGACCGTGTGGTAGATCGCACGTTTCGTATGGACTTCGGATGGGATTGGCCAGGTGGTGTCGCATTTTATGGGGTTTGCGAAGCTTATGCGGCAACAGGGAATGAATCGTATCTAACTAGGTTGAAGGCTTGGGTGGATGAAAATATGGAGGATGGCTTGCCGAAGCTTTCGGTCAATGCGGTGTCCATCGGACACTCCCTTCTTACTCTATATGACGTGACAAAAGAAGAAAAATATCTAGATACGGTGAAGGAAATGGCGGAATTCCTTGCGACACAAGCGGAGCGGTTTGGAGAAGATATCCTCCAACATACGGTTAATTCCGAAACGTATAACTTTCCAGAACAAGCTTGGGTAGATACGATGTTTATGGCTGGTTACTTCCTGCTTCGTGTTGGTACACTACTGAATAATGATGACTATTTCGAGCTTGGCTTGAAGCAGTATCATGGACATGAGAACGTCCTGCAAGATGCGAGAACCAACCTGTACTATCATGGATGGGACAATATCGCTCAAAATAATATGTCCGCTATGTTCTGGGCACGCGGGAACTCCTGGGCTGCGCTCACGATGGCGCGCGCACTTCATCTCGTTGAAGTTACGCATCCTTCGTTCATGATTATTGATGGCTCATTGCGTGATCAACTAAGCGCACTTGTTCGATTGCAAGATGAATCAGGCTTGTGGCACACCATTCTTAGTGATCCGACAGCTCCGCTGGAGACGTCAGGGTCAGCCGGAATTGCCACTGCTTTGCTTACGCGGGGCAGATTGTACAACAAATATACACAGAAGTCGATCGACGGCATCTTAGCACGAATTACCGAGGATGGCACAGTAACTGGTGTATCCGCGGGAACGGCTGTCATGAAAAATGCTGAAGGTTACAAAGGCGTGCCGGACAAACGCATTCAAGGATGGGGGCAAGGCTTAACCTTGACATTCCTTGCTGAGGTTTTGCAATCGAAGAAGAATAGCTTTGGGAACGGCTGCTAAGCAGAGAATAGTTGACATCAAACCTCCAGTTCGTTTCGGATTTTACGGCTCATACCGTAATTGTTCGAGATAGCTGGAGGTTTTTGTGTTTTTTCCATCAAGGATTATTTCCGGCCAACTGCATCGCTACTGCTATCAAGACTTTATTATTGTCCGCTTTCACGGGTATTCGTTTCTCAAATCGTCTATTTCGTCCATAGCCGGAAATGCCCTTTTTGAGATATCATATAGGTATTAGAACACGATATCGGAGGGGAACATACCAATGAAACGAAATCGATTAGGCACTTCGGAGCTCATGGTAGGCGAGGTTGGCTTAGGCTGCATGTCGTTAGGCACAGATCAACGGCTCGCAATCGAGATGATTCATGCAGCATTGGATCGAGGGGTAAATTTTATAGATACGGCAGATTTGTACGAAGAAGGTCTCAATGAAGAAATCGTCGGACAAGCGATTCRTGATCGCCGCCGTGAGGAACTTATTTTAGCCACAAAAGTTKGTAATCGACGAATTCCCGGCCAAGATGGCTGGGCATGGGATGCGTCCAAAGCATACATAGTCTCCGCGGTCAAAGATAGTTTGAAAAGGCTGCGTACGGATTACATTGATCTATATCAATTGCACGGGGGCACGCTGGAGGACCCGATCGATGAGACGATCGAAGCCTTTGAACAATTGAAGCGTGAGGGGATCATTCGCTATTATGGTATTTCCTCGATTCGTCCTAATGTCATTCGTGAGTATACAAACCGTTCGTCGATGGTTAGCGTCATGAGTCAATATAGCTTATTGGATCGACGGCCGGAGGAAGCCGTGTTGCCTTGGCTTGCCGAGCATTCGATCAGTATGATAGCTCGCGGTCCAGTAGCGAAAGGAATTCTGTCGAGCGGAGGACAGGGGCGTCTTCAGAAAGGATATCTTGATTACACAGCAGAATCACTTTTCACCCTTCATCCCCAATTACAGGAGCTAGCCGATTCAAGTGATCGCAATCTAAGCCAGCTTGCAATTCGCTATGCGTTATCGCATCCAACGGTCGCTGTGACCATCCCAGGAGCCAGCTCGATGTATCAATTGTTGGACAATATCGACGCAGCAGAGGGACCGCCTTTAACAGAAGATGAGGTTACCCTACTTCGTAAGCTAACTCAATTGAATAGATATGAACAACATCGATAAATCTTGGAGGCCCATGCAACTACGCATGGGCCGACACTTTTCTTTTAGCATGAGATTCAATTATTTCATATTCGCATAGTGTTCTAATAGCTATTAAATAATCAATTCGA
Organism: Paenibacillus sp. 01T442; assembly: GCF_056398345.1. Classification (NCBI taxonomy): domain Bacteria; kingdom Bacillati; phylum Bacillota; class Bacilli; order Caryophanales; family Paenibacillaceae; genus Paenibacillus; species Paenibacillus sp. 01T442. The sequence continues at coordinate 46,659 of NZ_JBFTPF010000044.1, read as the reverse complement.
CGTCGGTTTAATCCAAATATCCGAGTGATAAGCTTTCATAAAGTGCAATAGCTTTTCGAGAACCTCAATACCCTTAGTTTCCGCTTCTCTCGCAATATTTAATAGTTTAATAGCGCTATCTGCTAGGATTGGATTCTTTGGCTGACMGCCTTGAGGGAAAGGGAAGATTTCGCGTAAATCACTTAAAGCTTCTGCCACGGTTTCATAATGAGCAGCAGCCTCTGCCGCTTTGCTTCGGACTGTTCGTTCCACGACATTGCTGCCGTCCCATTTGATGGACATTTCTCGAAGGAACTTGACAGCAAATTCTCTAGCATCAGCTACAACCGCAATGTTGTAAGCATTACCGAACTCGTCAGCGTTTCGATTCTCCATAACTTGGATCCACGCATCATACCCTTTTAGTCCTTGCGTATAACGGTCTTTGAAGTTATATGTCCACTCGCGCCCACGAGTGTGTTCCACAATCATATCCAGTGCCATACGGAGCATCTCATATTTGGAGTGAGGAAGACTATCTTCGATTGTGACTAAAAATAGGACAGGAATTTTAGGTCGACCGAAATCTGCGTATGTAATTGTACCTTCTTGCGAGACATCCTTAGCATTAAAGATTTGCATATCGTCGTCGTAACCGTAAATCAGTCCGAATTCCGGAATAAATAGATCGAAGACGATAGCTGGATAGCCTTTGTCAATAGATCGCTGAATAAGTGCTATCGTTTGCTCCAAATTGTCAGGAGATACAGGTGTAGAGGCTTCTCCCATATTGCTGGTATAGCCCAAGTTGCATAAATTCCTGCGAAGAATATAACCACCAGGAAAAGATGTTGGACCTGCGACGTTTACTTCAATTGGATCGATATTAAGCCGGAAGGCGTGTCCAGTGAACCCCATAACGTCTACAAGGGAGAGCGCTTTTTTATCGGTGTAACTGACCGCTCCATATACGGCACTTGCAGCGGAAGTCATTGTTTTCGTCCAATCACGCTGGATAAGTCGTTCAGAAATCATGTTAGGATACCACCTTCATGAGAATGTTAGAGTGGGGGAGAGGCCAGAATGGCACGTTTTGGGCGACCTAATGCTGCTCGTTTCTGTACATAGCTGTTAAGGGAAACACGGATTCGCTCTCGATAGACTTTGGATTTGGATCTGGACAATATGTTGTAAACGTTGGCAGTCGTTGTTTGGAACAGTGAGGCAATCTCGGCTGGCGTCAGTTCATCGAAAAAATGAGCTTCAAATATAGCTCTTTCCCGCTTGCCAAGGCATGAAAGTAAATCGCGTAAACACTGCAACATATCCGCTCGTACTAATGAAACCGCTGGATCATCACGAAACTGTGCTTCTTCCGTAGCAGAGCGGGATAGACGTAATAAGATTTCGTCAATGTCGCTCCAATTGGTATCAACAGTCGACGTGTCTCCAGCTTTTTGCCTGAAGTCAGAGAAAGGTCGTTCCTTGCCATAAGGTCCACCGCGTCGCATTTTCATATATGCCTGGTTGCGAACGATACGTTGCAGCCAAGGAATAAAACGCTCCGGATTCATCAAGGTACCCATGTGTAGGAATGCTCTAATGAGGGCCTCCTGCACAATATCTTCGGCAAGCGAGCTGTCTTGCGCGATTGTATTCGCCCATCCGAGAGCTTTACTCCGATGATAACGTACTAATTCACCGAATGCCTCTCGATCACCAGAACGCGCGCGCTGTACGAGCTCCTGTTGCTCATCTATTCTAACCTTTTCCAATGACCTGCCATCCTTTCATTCTCCCATTACAATGTTTGATGCCAAAGGACATATGATTTCTATCATTTATTGAAAAAAACGAAAAATATATTTTCTTCCTACAGYAGTTGAGATGAAAAGGGAAGTTTACTTGGATTTCCTAATTCAATTTTATCACGAAACAGGAGGATGAAAATGGAAAGTGAGAATTGATAAAAGCGGTATCCAGGACCTATTTCTGTCCGTGGATACCGCTTTTTTTTCGCTTATGTCCTCACATCATTTGGTTCGCCCATACTGCTTCCCGATATTCACCATACGTCGATACAGCTTATGACTAGACATGTTCTTCAGCGGATAGAACTGTGGTCGGGTATTCACTTCTAGAATCCACGGTCTCCCTTTGGAATCAATCGCGACGTCGAGACCCAGTTCTCGGAATCCTCGATTATGATCTTCAAAAGCATACCCGACTGCCAAGCCTAACTGCTTCAATTGCGCTTCCCGTTCTTGAATATCAGGATTTGCTCTTGATTGAACTGCTTTTATACGTGGGCATAGGAGTACACCTCTTTTTAGACAGCGTATGTGAGGTGTACGCTGCTTGTCAGTACTTATACCCATTGAACCTAGCAAATTTGCATAACGATAACCTCTGAAGTAAATTTGTTACCTAGCTGTGAATTTAATCACTTTGTGTTCATATCGGCCAAGTGTTAGCTGCCCCTTCAGGTAGGCTGTTCCTGTAATCGGGTCGACGCCATCACGTGGAAGAGTTACGCTGCCGCCCGCACCGTCCATGTTAACCACGACCCATACATCGCGGCCATCACCATGTCTCGGTGCAACAATGGTACCTGCTGTTACATCAGTACGCAGTTGCACCCCAGCATCATCCGCATAGCGCAGGATAAGCTTGTTCAACAATTGCTCGCCTTCCTCGCCGGTCGGCATAGAACCAAGCATGACAATCTTGCCTTTTCCATACGCCCGCTCGGTAATGAAGGCCAGGCCTGGTGTCAGCCCCGATTGGACGGTTCCAACGGCGACAGCTTCCTTCGGCTCGAAGACGGAGCTCCAAAGCGAAAGCGGGGCAGCAACGCCAAAGGCGCTGCCGATGGATCCGCTGCCGTCCATGGGGAACGTGTAGACCGTTTCTACACCGGCTAGGTGCTCCAACTCACCGAGTGCAGCATTCGTATGCATGGTGTGTTCTTCGGTGCGTCCGCCAGAGAGAGGGCCAACCACCCATACACCGCCTTCGGCAACGAACGCAGAAGCACGCTTCATCAGATCCGATGAGATATAAGGGAGGAATGGTGTAAACAGCAGCTTGTACCCGGCCAGATCGGCACCTTCTGGCACGATGTCCCGGTGAAGTCCTAGATGGAGTATCCGCTCGTAGAAGCTGGTTACAAGTCCGCGATGATTGAGCTTTTGATGCGGTTCGGTTTTCAGAAACGCTTTGGAGCGATCCGAATAAGTCATAGCAACTTCGGCTTGCGTAGGTCGAGTCGCTAAGATCGTGGCTTCGATTTCTTTTCTAGCCTGCTCGACTTCCAACACATTAGGGAAACCAACCGTAGGCTTGCCCCATGTGCTGATAACAGAGCCGTGTGGCTGCTCGCAGCCTGCTCGCTGCTGTCTCCAGAGCCAATAACAGAAGGCCTCTGCTCCCAGCGCATAAGCGGCAACAGCTTCCGCTTTGAGATAGCCGTTAGGATGCGGCTTTGCATAGCTTGCAAGTGAGGCAGCATGGGAGGGACTCGTTTCCATGATCCAGTAATCTCGACCGCGCTTAAAATTCCGCCACAGGTCGTTATTTAATAAATAGTTCGCTGGATGATCGTAGGTTGCATACGTATCGAACGATGCGAAATCCAATTCGCGGAATAAACGCTCATTATCTACGCTGAAAGCGACGCTGCTATTATGCGTGATCGGTGCATCCGAGAATTGGCGGATTATCGCCGCTTGTGCATCTGAGAACTCCGCAATCTTCTCCATCGAGAATAGTTGGTACATCGTACTCAGCGAAGAGTTGTGCAAGAACGGCGCAGGACCAGGCTGCGGCACTTGCTCGAAGCTGTGATAGTATTCGCTCCAAATTTGCGTGCCCCACGCCTCATTCAACTTTTCAACGGTTTCATAACGCGCTTCCAGCCATTCATGCCACTGTACAAGACAGGTTCCACACATACATTCGGATACATGCGCTTTGAATTCATTATCGATCTGCCAACCGATCAGACCTGGCAAGCGTCCAATAGCCCGTGCAATATGCTCGGTGATAATGGCGGCTTTTTCACGAAAATAAGGATGATTCGTACAAGCATGCTGACGAGACCCATGTCCCATCACTTGCAGCTGCTCATTCACATACATCCGTTCCGGATGACCGTGCGTGAACCAAATTGGCGGTGTTGGCGTCGGTGTACACATAACAGTATCTATCCCATTGTGATGGAGGAGGTTAACCATTTGCACAAAAAATCCAAGGTCAATATTCCCCTCCGTTGGCTCCATATTAGACCAGGCGAATTCGCCGATGCGCACGACATTCATACCTGCTTGCTTCATAAGAACGATATCTTGTTCAATGACCGATTGATCCCAAAGCTCAGGATACCAGGCCGCTCCATGATATAGCTTTTTACCCATTATCTTCATCCATCCTTTTCATCAGAAAGTTAGTTTCTACTATAAGTGCTATTTTACTCAGGGGCAATAACACATTCTTGCTGGGTAAATAAGGAAGTTTCAACTGTTTTGACKGGTTTGCACTTTCTTGATGCAACACGAATTCAACCATTTGGAAGGGCTTACAAGAATGTCTGATAGGCGGTAAATCACAGGCGATGCATAATAGGGCTACAAACGCTCACAAGGCGATCATGACATGGAGGTGAAAAGGATGAAGCAGGCAGCTGCTCCTAACAACAGAGAGCTGATTCAGGTGACCGAGGCGAAAGGGCTTCGCAGATCACAGGTGTGGGCAAGGTTGCGCAAGGATAAATGGATCTATGCATTGCTAACACCAGGATTATTGTATTTCATTATTTTTAAATATGTGCCCATGTGGGGCGTGCTGCTTGCCTTTAAGAATTATCAGCCTTTTCTTGGCTTTTGGAAGAGTGACTGGGTTGGCTTGGAGCATTTCCGTGTGTTTTTTCAAAATCCAGAGTTTGTCATGCTCCTCCGTAATACGTTGTTGCTTTCGTTATATAATTTGGTGTTTTACTTCCMGGCACCGATTGTGCTTGCACTCCTATTAAATGAAATCAAAGTCAATATGTATAAACGAACCATTMAGACATTAATTTATGTGCCGCATTTCATATCATTAGTTATCGTKGCCAGCTTAACTTATGTTTTTCTAACGACACAAGACGGATTGGTTAATGAGCTTTTGCAGAAATATGTGGGTCGCAAAATTGACTTCTTAGCTAGTCCGGAATGGTTCCGGCCGATGATTATTATGCAAACGATTTGGAAGGAATGCGGGTTTGGTACGATTATCTTCCTTGCAGCGCTTGCGGGAGTCGATGTGGAACAATACGAAGCATCCATCGTGGATGGCGCTAACCGTTGGAGACAGCTGTGGCACATTACACTGCCGTCGATTCGCAGTACGATCGTCATCCTGCTTATTTTGCGGATGGGGGATGTGTTGGATAACGGATTTGAACAAATTTTCCTCATGCTGAATCCATTGAACAGGGAGGTAGCTGAAGTATTTGATACCTACGTTTATATGATGGGGATTACGCAAGGAGCATTTAGTTACAGTACAGCTGTTGGATTGTTTAAAGCGGTCATTGGCGTCATCTTGGTACTCGGCGCGAACTGGACAGCGAAGAGGTTCGGACAATCCGGCATTTATTAATACGAATATRATGGGTAAAGGAGGAGAGGGGTTTTGGCAAAGCAATATAAGAGCGTTCCCGGAACCATCTTCGATGTAACGAATTATGTTGTACTTGGCGTTATAGGGATCGTTGCCGTTCTACCATTTCTATATGTCATAGCAGGGTCGTTCGCTTCGGATGCAGAACTAACACAACGTTMCGTGTTCCTCATACCAGAGACGTTTACTTTAGCTGCTTATCGCTTTATTTTCTCAACAGATACGATTTTGAAAAGTATTGGGGTATCGCTGTACGTAATGGTTCTAGGTACCTTTGTGAACTTATTCTTCACCGTAACGATGGCGTATGCCTTATCGAAGCGTGGGTTAATGGGACGAAATACGGTGCTAAATTTGATTATTTTCTCCATGCTGTTTGGCGGCGGTTTAATTCCGACCTTCTTGGTTGTACGTCAGCTGCACATGTTGGACACTTACTGGGCTTTAATGATTCCTGGCGCGATTAGCGCTTTTAACTTGATTATTGTCAAAAATTTCTTCCAAGAGATCCCTCCCGAATTGGAGGAAGCCGCGAAGATTGATGGCTGCACAGAGCTTGGGCTTCTGTGGCGGATCGTGCTGCCGCTATCAATGCCCGTATTGGCCACTTTCACCTTATTTTATGCCGTAGGTCATTGGAATAACTTCTTCTCAGCATTACTGTACATCAACGATCCCTCCAAATGGCCGCTGCAAGTCATGCTCAGACAGATTGTTTTACTGTCTCAGGCGGCAGCTGGGGATATCAATGCCATGGATCCGAATTTCGTGAAACCGCCCGAGCAATCCATCAAGATGGCTGTTATCGTCGTGGGCACCATTCCAATTTTGCTTGTCTATCCGTTCCTGCAAAAACATTTTGCCAAAGGGGTCTTGATCGGCTCGGTCAAGGGGTAACGGATTACGATAAAGGCAAGTCCATAACTTAGAGGAGGCATGTTTAGATGAAGAGAAATGCGAAAAAATGGGTTGCCGCAGCAACCGTAGGCACAGCTGTCATGACAACAATCGTTGGTTGCAGCAGTGACAAAGAGGGAACAGCAACACCTGCAGCATCCGCCTCAACCACACAAGCAGCTACACCGACCAAAGCACCAGAAAATCTAGCCCCGCTGGATCTAAGCATCATGCTTCCGATCTTCAAAACGAATTTCCCGAAAGATGATGGTCCTGTTACAACAGAAATTGAGAAGAAAACGAACACCAATATTCATCTGGAGTGGGTCCCGAACGCTTCCTACACAGATAAATTTAATATTACATTGGCTTCAGGCAAGCTGCCTCAGATCATTTATGTTGGTGATGTAAAGAACCCGAGTTTCGTGAATGCGGCCAAATCGGGAGCGTTCTGGGAAATTGGGAAATATTTGAAGGATTACCCGAACCTCAGCAAAGCGAACCAAGTCATTATGAACAACTCTTCGGTCGATGGTAAAAACTACGGTATTTACCGTGGACGTGCTTTGGGTCGGAATGGGATCAACTATCGTAAAGATTGGTTGGAAGCTGTTGGTATGCAACCTCCAAAAACGATTGATGATTTCTACAACATGCTCAAAGCGTTTAAAGAAAAAGATCCTGACAAAAACGGCAAAGACGACACATACGGCATGGTATTGGTCAAATGGACGGGGCAATGGGCAAGCGGCTTTGATATTATGAAACTCTGGTTCGGTGCACCGAACAAATGGGGCGTTGTAGACGGGAAGCTCGTACCTGAGCATCAAACTGCCGAATATCTGGAAGCCCTTAAATTTATGAAGAAGCTATATGATGAGAAGTTAATTAATCAGGATTTTGCTGTGTTTGATTCAGCGAAGTGGAACGATCCAATTGCCAACAATCAAGCAGGGGTCATCGTAGACGTAACCGACAATGCCGCACGTATGGATGATAAAATACATGCAGCGCTTGCCAAGGATGGCAAAGATAATCCGAACATTCATTATGTAGATAATATGATTGGTGTCACAGGCAAAAATGGCTTGAAAGCATTGCCTACCTCCGGATTTGCAGGTATTCTAGCTGTTTCGAAATCGACAGTGAAGACGGAAGAGGAACTGAAGCGTGTACTGAAATTCTTAGATCAAATGAATGAGCCTGATCTTCAAACGTTAGCTGGCTACGGTATCGAAGGCAAGCATTATACGAAGGATGGCGATGCGCTTGTGGTGAGTAAAGATACAGCTCTTCTCGAGTCCGAAGTCGAAGGATTGAACCAAATGCTGCCATTTATTCCGGAAGATCGCGGCTTGAAAGTGAAGCAAACACCGCTTCGTTTGCAAACGACGAAGATTCAAAAAGATGCAGAAGCGAACATTGTGGCCAATCCAGTTGAGCCATTCATCTCCAGCGTGTACTCGCAAAAAGGTCAACAGCTGGATAACATCATCAACGATGCGCGTATTAAATTCATCGTCGGTCAAAGTGACGAAGCGGCTCTGAAGGCTGCTTTTGAAACTTGGAAGAAATCGGGTGGTGATGATTTGGTGAAGGAAATGAACGATTTGTATGCTGCTGCGAAGAAATAGTAGTTTGAAACAAAGACCAGTCCACCACTAGGAATAGTGTGTAAGACTGGTCTTTGTTTATATAAATGTGCTTAAAAGCTTAGTCAAAACTTGTCTGCTGAACATAAGATGATAAGAATAACTACTTTTAAAGGATGCGTGAGCAGTATGAAACCTTTACATCAGTCCAAAAGTAAACATAAACGCAGTCATGCCGTACAAAAATCAGCAGTCAGAACGACGTCCACGATCGCTGCACAAGCAGCAGCTCATTTAGGAACACCGGTATGTATTGGGCTTAAAGATGGTTCCGTATACTACGGTATTTTGGAAGACATTGAGGCCAATCAAGTCATTCTCCAAGGCTTCAAAGCAACAAAAAAGCTTCCACGCAATAAAAGCAAATCCAAAGCCCAAATCTCTAGTTTAGGCAGCTTAGGTGGATTGGGTAACATGCTTGGGATGTTAGGCGGCGGAGGGCTTGGCGGCTTGCTTGGTGGAGGAGGATCAGGTGGAGGTCTTGGGGGGCTACTTGGCGGAGGTGGTTCTGCAGGCGGCCTCTTTGGAAACATCGGCAGTTTTATGAAGATGGGCATGGGTGTTATTTCGTTTATAATGCCATTAATGAAAAATTTCTCGATTTAAGTGACGAGCAGCGTCCCACTCTAGCCCAATTCACATCTGTCTCTGCACCGGCAGCAGCTCCCTGACAATTAGGGAGCTGCTTTTTTACGGACGCTGAGTTGGCGTGGAGAAACTGAATCTCCCTCACCACTGCATTTTAAACACAAAAAGTCGGAAAAGTCATGTATTTCCTCTGGAAATTAACTTCCATTCATACACCAATCGGTATACGCTCTAAGTTGAAGTCTTCGCTCCAAACTAAACTTTCGAACGGTTGGTGAGAGCATGTTCCGAGCAATGAAAGAAGGTCTGGCAAGAAGTTTAAGCAAAACGATGGGTGGACAAGGCCGCTTTTACAAAAAGAGTCTGATAACGATCTTCATCGTCTCGGGTATTCCTGGGCTACTGATGGGCGTCCTCGTGTATTGGATGGCAGGTGGGCGTGTGGAAAGTGAGCTGCTTCAACTCCATTATCGGCAAATTGAACAACGGTCACAAAATATCGACGACCAATTAGGCAATCTGGAGCTGCTGCTATCCCATTGGGCGTTTGATAATAAATTTGACTATAGTTTAAATGGGTTTGATTTTGTAAGGAATTTCGAACGGACACAGGATATTACCAGAACGCTGGTCGCCATGCAGGGATCTAATGCGATGGTGAAGCATGCTGAATTATACGTGGGTGGAACAAGCTCTGTTCTGTTCAACCCTGAATATATGAAGATCGATAATCGTACAGCAGCGACAGCATCTAGATATGAACCTCTCATCCACGGTCAAAATACGACCTACTGGACGCAATGGTCATTTGATGCGAATCGTCCTGATAACAAAGATTTAACGCTCGTTCATCAAGTTCCGGGTGGAAGTTTGAAACCGTTCGGGGTCTTAGTTTTCCGTTTTGATAGTCAGAAGGTGGCCAATATGCTCAATACGCTAACGCCTTATGATGGCGGGGAGACGTTTCTGATTCAGAACGCTGGTGAACTGTTCGTTTCAGCAAACGGGCATACGTCGTCATCTCCATTTGTAAGCGCTCTTCGTGACAAAATTGACTCACTAAAAGGAAATAAAGGTTCCTTTTTTATGGATTGGAAAGGCTCTACATACACGGTATCGTACGGTAGTTTGGCCAGAATTGCGGAAGATTGGACCTATGTATCCGCATCGCCGATTTCGAGTATCACATCACCGGTAGTCTTTATTTCCAAGTTGATTATCACGGTAAGTCTTGCTGTATTACTGCTTGCGGCTATTCTCGCATGGCTGGCTTCACGTCGCATTTATTTGCCTGTCAAAAGGCTTGTTGCGATGCTGGGTGGAAACACGACTCACCACGAGAATGCGGACGAATTCACATTGCTGGAGTCGAAGTGGATGAATTTGCATAACGAGAGTCTCGAGCTGAACACGAAGCTGACAGAACAGCTTCCCCACCTCAAGGACAGCTTTCTGCACCAACTGCTGCAAGGATATTTGAATGCGTATTCAGAAGATGATTTACGACATCGAATGGAGCGTTTTAAGTGGGACGTGAAGCATAAACAATTCGTTGTCCTCTATGTCCAGTTGATTGGGATGTCGAGCATGGAGGGGAACTTCCGGTTAGGTGAAGAGGGACTTGTTACTTTTGCGGCCGTGAATATGATTGATGAGCTGGCGGCTCAGTATTTTGACAAGTGTCATACCCTAAACTTTCACGATTTAACAGCGGGTATTCTTCTCATCCTGCCTGAGGATCAATCTTATACGGAAGCCACCCAAGCTTTTAGTGACGATTTGAAGCAGTCGATTAACCGTATTTTGAAAATGCGCATGACCATGGCGATCAGCCGGCCAGTATCACTGATTTCAGATGTCCCAATCGCATTTGAACGAGCGAAGCAAGCGGTTAGCTATCGTTACTTCGAGAATGTGAATCAGATTATCGATTTGGAGCATGACAATTATGCAGGAGATGAAGACATGGAGTTGCAATATCCATTTACACAGGAGCGGGAGCTCATTCAAGCAATACGGACAGGAAAAGAAGGGGAAGCAAGTGAGATGCTGGTGTCTTTCTTGGAGGTTTTAACCTGCAAAGGGGCCAAAGAAATTGAGGTTCAGCAAGGGATGCTGCATTTGCTTGGCAATGTTCAGCACGCCATCATGGTGTCCGGAATTAATCCGAATCGCCTCTTCAAGGGTGCGAACTTATATGAACAGCTTTCCCAGATTCGAGAGTCTACAAGAATTCTTGCCTGGTTTCAGGATAAAGTGCTAAGTCCCTTCATGAGGGAGATGTCTGGTCGTTCGGACGCGCAAGTGAAACGCATTATCGAACAAGCGATGATTTATTTGCAAAATAATTACAGACAAGATATTTCGCTTGATAATTGTGCGGAGCATACGGGGACGAATCCATTTTTCCTTAGCAGATCCTTTAAGCAAGTGACCGGCAAAAACTTTATCGATTACTTGACGGAGCTGCGCATGGATAAAGCCAAAGAACTGCTAAGAGATTCGGAAATGCGAATCAATGATGTCGCCGATCAGGTCGGATACCAACATACGTATTTCAATCGGATTTTCAAAAAGCTGGAAGGCATGACGCCAACGCGCTATCGTGAGCTCAGTCGAACAACTTAGCAACAATGTATGAGTTTGCCAATAAAGTGCAAACCGCTAAATCGCTGTTTAGCAATAATGTCCGCTTGTTCGCAAGAGATCTCYTTTCTACAATAGGGCTACATGTGAAAAGGAGATGATTCGCTTGGCTTCGAATTCGGCAATTAAGCTGCGTTGGTTAAACAAAGAGGCATCAAAGCCTGTAGGGATAACATGGGGAATACCATGGCGTGAGGGTGAGCTTGGACGAGATGAGTCATTGCGTTTGGATACGGATGACGGCCAAGGAGCCGTACCCGTCCAAAGCTGGCCGACGGCTTACTGGCCGGATGGCAGCGTGAAATGGTCTGCGCATGCGGCGGCAGTCCTTCCCGGTTCTGGTGAAGGGTTTGCTATTCGCAAAGGCAAGGGTCCCGAGTCGGATAAGCAAATTACCGTAACGGAAACGGATGATACTATTACGCTGGATACAGGCGTCATGATTTGCACAATAGGCAAGCAGGGGAAACAATGGCTTCGCAGCATCGTTCGTGAGGGCAACGAAATATGCAGTGGCGGCGAGTTGATTGGCTTGAAAGAAGGAATGAGCGAGGCGTCAGGTGTACGGATAAGTCGTGAGGAGGCTTTCGAAAGCCGTGTCCTACGCGCTGTTGTTGAACAAGCCGGACCGATTCGGGCCGTCGTTAAGCTGGACGGCAGACTCCGCTCGACGACGGGAACAAGAGAGTGGCTGCCTTTTACACTGCGTATGTATGTGTATGCGGGGCAGGAAACAATTAAACTCGTGCATACGTTTCATTATGATGGAAATCCTCATGAGGATTTCATTAAAGGTCTAGGCATTCGCTTCGCGGTGCCGATGAGAGGGGCCCAATACAATCGGCATATTCGTTTTGCAGGGGATCGTGGCTATTTCAGCGAATCCCCCAAAACCTTACATACCCGTCGAACCAAAGGGAAGTATAGAGCGTTATTTGAGCGTCAAACGGCAGGCGAATTAACGACATTTGACCCCGCAGAGGATGCGTATTTCCTTGGGCTGCTGGATGATTCGGCAACGTGGGATAGCTTTAAAATCGTACAAGATTCATCCGAGCATTACCGTATTTGGAAGCGGACGAAACCCGGATGCAGCTGGGTCAAGGTAACAGATGGCGCGCGCGCTGGCGGTCTGGGCTATGTCGGCGGTGAAGGCGGCGGCTTAGCGGTGGGATTGCGACACTTCTGGGAGAAGCATCCATCTAGCTTTGAGGTACATGGTACAGCAGCTTCAGAGGCTGCATTAACGATCTGGTTGTGGTCCCCGGACGGGACACCGATGGACCTTCGCCATTATGATACAGAAACACACGTGGAATCTTCGTATGAAGGGGCTGAAGAGTTACGGGCAACACCCTACGGAATTGCGAATACGAGTGAATTGATGCTGTGGTGTACGAGCGAGACGCCGGGCATGGAGATGTTGCAGCACATGCAGGAAGAGTCGCAAGATCCATCCCTTCTTATTTGCGAGCCTGGGTATTATCACGAGTCAGGTGCCTTTGGCTATTGGAGTTTACCAGACCGTAGTCATCCAGTGAAAGAGCAACTAGAGAATAGGCTGGATGGCATTATTACCTTTTATCAAGATGAAGTTGAGCAACGAAAGTGGTATGGATTCTGGGATTATGGCGATTACATGCATAGTTATGATCCTGTCAGGCATGTATGGAACTATGATTTAGGCGGTTGTGCTTGGCAAAATACAGAGCTTGCGCCCAACATGTGGCTATGGGTGATGTTCCTGCGGACGGGTCGAGCGGATATCTTCCGGATGGCAGAAGCGATGACTCGGCACACAAGTGAAGTAGACCTGTACCATTTTGGCGAATATGCGGGACTCGGCTCTCGGCATAATGTGGTCCATTGGGGCTGCGGCTGCAAGGAGGCTCGCATCGGGATGGCGGGCTTACATCGGTACTTCTATTATTTGACCGCCGATGAGCGGGTCGGGGATATTATGGATGAAGTGCGTGATTCGGATTTCACCACGGTGAATTTGGATCCGATGCGCGCTTACTTTCCGAAGGATGAGCATCCAACGCATATCCGTGTGGGACCGGATTGGGCGGCTTTCAGCTCGAACTGGATGACACGTTGGGAGCGCTATGAGGATACGTCGTATCGGGATAAAATCTTGGTGGGCATCAATTGTATTAAGGATGCTAATTATGGGCTTATCTCTGGCCCGACCTATGGGTATGATCCGAAAACAGGTGTACTCTCGCCACTTGGTGACGATAATTKGGGCAGACATTTGGCCATTTGTATGGGAGGACCGCAGGTGTGGTTCGAACTTGCTGGCATGTTGAAGGATCCCGAATGGGAAGACATGATGGCGGAGCTTGGCGTGTATTATAATCAAACACAGGAGCAGAAGGATAAGCTGACCCATGGTCAGATATCCACGAATAATTTCGAGCATCCTGTGCTCAGTGCAGCAATCACTGCGTATGGAGCCTTTTATAAGCGGGACGATGAGACGGCTGAGAAGTGTTGGGCTATTTTGCTGGGAAGCGCATTCGCTAAGGTTGATCTTCAGGAGGAAGCGTCTATCGTCACGCATGTGGATACTTTGCAAGAGATCGATTGGATGAGTACGAATGAGGCCGCACAATGGTCATTGAATACGATTATCGCACTTGAGCTTATATCGGATTGGCTACCTCAATAGACAGGAGAGATGGGCTGTGGAACAAGCGAGCAAAGAGCCTTATTTGATTGGTAAAATAGACATTCGTGAGGCTGGTCCGCGCTGCAAAATGCTTCTAGGCGACCTGAACGGTGACGGTCGCATGGAGATGCTGTTGGTGCATCCTGACAACCGTCAGGATGTTCGATATATTCCCCATCAGGTGCAGTGCCTGACGGCATTTGATCTGGAGGGCAATCTGCTGTGGCAGACAGGCAAGCCCGATTCCGGAGCTGGAAGTGCAGGGTCCGACTACCCTGCACAAATCGCTGACATCGACGGCGATGGTCAGCTAGAAGTACTTTGCGTGATGGATGGGCGCTTTCTCATCCTGAACGGGAGGACTGGCGAGGTGAAAGCCTCGCACGAGCTGCCGCATGAGCACGCCCATGATTGCATCATCGTGGCGAATTTGACTGGCGGGGCATATGCGAGTGATATTATCTTGAAAGACCGCTATCACACGATGTGGGCGCTCGATCGTCATTTTAATCTATTATGGACGCATGAAGGAAATCCTGGTCACTTCCCATGGGTATACGATTTGGATGGTGATGGGAAAGACGAGGTCATGGCTGGCTATGATCTGTTGGACCATGATGGTCAGAAGCTGTGGAGCTGTCAGGATCTCGATGATCATGCTGATTGTATCTGGGTCGGAGATGTGAATGGAGATGGCCATCCAGAGTTAGTGATCGGCGGAAGTGTCACAGTGATGTATGACCGCTTCGGCAAAGAGCTCTGGCGCTATGAAGGCTCGATTGAATCGCAGCATATCGCCTTGGGCAGGTTCTGCAGCGATAAACCTGGGTTGCAAATTGCTGGGTTGGATCGACTCGTCCGTGAGGATGATGGGAAGGGATTGAAGGGGAAGGACGGTTTGTTTTTGCTGGACAGTGAAGGTCAAGAGATCTGGAAAGAAGATCGTCAAACCGATGGTTGGTTGACGATTATTGAGCCACTTCGCGGATGGAAAGCTGATGCTGCAGATCTGATCCTTGCTTATCGCAGAGGCGGTGGTGTATGGCCATCCTTATATGATGGGGAAATGAACGTTGTTGTTGAATTTCCGCTAAATGGATATGCTGTTCATGCCGATGTATGTGGTAGTGGGACAGAGCAAGTGATCATTTATAATGACGGAACTGCCGCCATTTATGCAAGTAGGCCGCTTGCATTGCGAGAGGGACTATCCGGTACACAACTGCCGCAGCCCAAACGTTTGTCCAGCTCAACCTTATATCCTGGCGGCGAAATTCCGTTATAAGAGAAAGGAAATCTACGATGACACACGCATTGAAGTTCGATTTCGGGGTCGGTAGTGCTGACATAGGATATACGAAGATCACCCCACTTACTCAGTACGAGAAATCGGTAGGATATGGATTTAGCCATGTGAAGAATGTGCATGCCAAGGATCGAGAGGAGCCTAGCGCGTTGCGCAGAGATTTCTGCATCCCGCTGGACACTTCGTTTCTGGTGGATGTTCCTGACGGGACCTATCGCGTTTCGATCCTGTTAGGCGATGAGATCRCTGAAACAGAAACAACAATTACCACAGGTGAAGGAAGGCTTGTGCTTCATAAGCAACGTACTTCGGCGGGGCATTTTGCCCGTTCGAGTTTCTCTGTATGGGTGACAGGTTCTCAGTTGAAGCTTACGTTCACAGGTAGAGCACCGCGCATCAATGCGCTGGAAATCGAGCCTGTGCCTACAGCTTGTACGCTGTTTCTAGCAGGAGATTCAACCGTGACCGATCAGCCGACTGACGGGTATCCGTACGCAGGCTGGGGACAAATGCTCCCCTTATTCGTCAAAGCAGATGCAGCGGTAGCCAATTATGCCTTGTCGGGACGCAGCTCCTTGAGTTTCATAGGCGAAGGTGTCTTGGATACGATTTGGGGCAAAATCAAGCCCCACGATTACCTGCTCATCCAATTCGGTCACAATGACCAGAAGCCGGATGAAGCGCGGTTTACGGAGCCATTTTCCACCTACAAGGAAACGCTGAAAATCTATATCGACGGCGCTCGGGAGCGAGGCGCATATCCGATTCTGATCACATCCGTGCAACGACGGTTTTTCGAGGAAGATGGTACGCTGCGTGATACACACGGCGATTACCTGATCGCGATGCGTGAGTTGGCTGCGGCGGAAGAAGTGCCATTGATCGATCTTGCAGCTAGCAGCAAGGCATTGTTTGAAGCTTTAGGGCCAGAGGGAACGAAACGGCTATTCATGTGGCTGGCGCCAGGTGAATTCATGAATTTCCCGGATGGCGTGGAAGACAACACGCATTTCCAGCAGCAAGGCGGGATTGAAGTCGCGAAGCTGGTTCATGCCGGCTTGAAGGACTTGAAGCTGCAGCCGCTCAGCTTGTATTTGCGGTGATTCAGGGCGCACCATTGCTGCCCAAATAGAGTGGAAAAGGAGCTAAGCGTGTTTGCGCTTAGCTCCTTTTCTTTGTGGATTTGTGGCTACGGCGATCGCCTCGAAGCACCAGACTCATCGCGCGTAGCGCTGAAAAACACGCTTACAGCAGTGTTATGCGCCCGAATCGCCATCTCCCCGAGCTGTAACGATCAAAAACACGCTTACAGCAGTGTTATGTGCCCGAATCGCCATCCACCTGCGCTGTAACGATGAAAACACGCTTACAGCAGTGTTATGTGCCCGAATCGCCATCCACCTGCGCTGTAACGATGAAAAACACGCTTACAGCAGCGAAATGCGCCCGAATCGCCATCTTCCAACTTGCCTCCCACCCCCACCATCGCGTTGCCACGATGAAATAAATGGTCAAAGATGCAAAAATACACTTATTTTAAGCGAGATAGGCTGAATTTAGATGAATTAGTGCAAAAAGGCAACCTTTTGGACCAAAAAGTCCCAAAATAATCCAACCCTCCAGAAATAGTTGCCTATTCGCACGTATTTCAGCAAGTTAAGCTACTCCGATTTAAAAGGATGCTCTTTTGCACTTTTGAGGCCCACACAAGTGTACACGACTCAAAAAAGAAAAGTTGGAGGAGTAACGATCTGGTGTATTGTTCTTCCATCTTCACAAAAAAAGAAGCCCCCMGCCACTTCCATGGCTTATGGGGGACCGTTTTTTCTTTGACTACTGAATGTTGATGTTCGTAATCAGCGCACCTGTGCCTTTCAGCGTTATGGCGTGATTTTGCACCAAATTGGACATGTTGCCAGTAATAGTTACGGATGAGGACACGTTGTAAGTCGTTGTTACGTTGCTTCCATTTGTTCCTGTTTGGTTAATGGTGATTGTGGCGATTTTACCTTGATTCGTAAAGGTTACACTGTTAAATGTGCCAGACACACTAAAGTTCTGAGTGTTACCATTGGTGAGTTGCGTGACTTCCGCATAGATGGCTGAATTATTGTAGGAGCGGATTTTGACAATATCACCTGGTTGCAAAGCTGAACCGCTGACTTGGGTGCCGCTGCGATAGATGAAAGCTTTGTCGTTCAAATTAATCGCTTGCGCCTGATTGCCACTGACAAGCACGATGAGATTGTTTGTAGCTGAAATGATCGTACCTGTGAGCTGGGCAATGGTTGGCTGTGTAACCGAGGTGCCATCAGCACGCTGTAGGACTTCGGCATGGAGCACAACGCCGTTATAGTAATGCACTTTAATCACTTGACCTGGCAGCAATACGCCGCTTGTCGTTTGAACACCATCGGAGTAGATCGAGGTGTTTGCGTGAAGCTGCAGGCTGTAAGATTGTCCGCCACTCGTGAGCGTGAGTAAGTTGTTGCTGATCTGGCCAGCAATCGTACCGGTCATCTCACCTGTCGTCGTTACCGGAGAGACACTTTTGGTTACTTCAATAACAGCAGCCATATGATTGTAAGCGTACGTTGTTAGGATATCGCCAACCTGAAGCGCTGAAAGAGTTGTAAATGCACCATTTTTGTAAACGATGGTATTACTGTTCAGTGATACGCCTTGAAGTTGGTTAGACGTGGTTAGAAGTAACGTATTATCACTAATCGGATAAGTCATCGTGCCGGTTAAAGTCGAAGCGAAATTCGTTGGTGTTCCAACGGTGCCCACAGATTGCGTGACTTCTACATAACTGATGCCATAGTTGTAGGAGCGCGTGCTTACGATGTCACCTACTTGCAAGCCTGCGGCCGTCGTCGGAGTGCCATTACGGAAGTAAAGCACATTGCTATTCAAAGGAAGGGAAATCGTTTGCCCATTAGTTAAAAGGGTGAGTGTATTACCAGTTACCGCTGAAGATACCATGCCCGTTTTTACACCTACAGCTTGAGTAGGCGTTGTCGGGTTGCCGCCAGTTGGCTGGGAAACTTCAATGTAAATGATGGAATTGTCGTTGGAACGAATCTTAAGGACGTCCCCAATTTGCAAAGCGGAAGGACTGACTTTGGCACCATTTCGGTAAATAAAAACATCGGGATTTAATGTCAAATTAATGTTTTGACCGTTCGTTCGGACGGTTAGTACATTACCATTGACTGGCGAGACGACAGTTCCTGTCACGAGTCCATCAATGCTGCCCGGCAATTGATTGCCTGCACGATCCAACAAGGCGGCAATTTGTGCACGAGTTACAAGCTGTTTAGGGCGGAATGTATTGTCCTCAAAGCCGTTCACGAGACCTTTATCGACGGCAACCTTAACATATCCCACCGAACCCGCAGGTACGCTAGATGCGTCGGAGAAAGGAAGCCTTGCGTTCATGTTGGCTTCAGCTTCGTCTTGAAGCTTCAAAGCTTTCACGAGGAGCGTTGTGGCCCAGAGGCGATCAGCAGGTTGATTTGGATTGACGTTCGTATCGGTTTCGGCGAAAAGATCGTTCTCCAATGCGACAGCTACGTAGCCGACGGCCCACGCAGGTACATTGGCTGCATCATTGAAATTCAGCTTAGTCGCTTTTTCTTGATCGGATTCGGCTTGATCGCGGAGTCCCATTAACCGTACAGCTGCTGTAATGGCCTCAATGCGTGAGACCGTTTCTTGCGGTTTAAAAGTACCATCGGGATACCMATCGAAAATACGCCTAGAGACTAGACTCATAATGTAGCTTAAGGCMCAATCGAATTCTTTCCCTTTGATGTCTTTGAAGTCAAATTTGATAGGTGCTTGTGGGCGTTTGTCATACGATTGGCGTGCGTTGTTGTTACGATCATCGTCCTTGTGGTCGCGACCGTTCTGAGCGAAGGCTGTTGTGCCAGTCGTCATAACAAGTGTGAGGGCTAGCGTGGGGATAAGCAGTTTTTTCATTCGCGAATGCTTCATCTTCTTCTTCTCTCCTTAATAAAATATATGAGTAGAAAATTGCGACCCTGCGGTGCGTGCTTGAGTTAGTCAATCTTACTAACAGCATTCGGGAGTAGATGGGTTTTTCTGGGTGTTGATTTTAAAAAAAGGAAAATTAAATTCAACTGAATCGGTTTCTATCGCTGAATATCATTAGCTTGGTTGCGCTTTCGCGATTTAGAAGCTATTTCTTGGTGTATTTTCAAAGATTCCGCTACAATCTTCGGTCTTATTTCCTAAAAAAAGTAATATATTTTTCTTAAAACAATCCGAATTGAGAAGGAAAATAAAGCTGTATGAAGTAAGTAATAGAAGGTAAATATTTCTGGTTCAACGCTTGTTGCCCACTGATCTCTCACCCGTCAGTAATCCTAGCATAGTATGTAGGAAGGTGGTGATGAAAAGTGACAAATACAATTGAGGGCTGGATAATTTACACGTTGTGGGGTATTTTTGGCTTCATGTTGATTGATTTTCTGATTGCGTTCTTCAAATCCTTCTGGGTTGGCTCCTTTGGTCCTACACTCGTGTTAGGTTATTTGAAAGATGTCCTATACTATGTGCTGCCACTGACGGTCCTATTATCTATGATTTCTTTCGATCCAACAGGGTGGATTGTGGTGATTTTCTATTTCATTTGCGGTCTCGCTGTGATGACCAAGTACGTGCTCGATATTATTAAAAGATTCCAATAACCGTTGCTGTGGCCCTGCTTCTTGCGGGGCCAAGAATGTTGTTTTTTCATAGGGATATTCAAACTTAATCATATGAAGGAAGTGTAGCCATGAGGAGATATCAATGGATTAGATGGCGAAAGTTCATCCTCTGGCTAGCAGCCATCGTGTTGTTTGGCGGGCTGCTATGGGCAGGTGGGCCAACCGCTTGGGGGATAGCAATAAGTGTCGCGTCGTTGCTGATGCAACTGGTATTCGCTATGGCCTTTATGATCATTCAATTTGTTGCCTTGTTCTGGTTCCTTGCTCGAGGACGAACGTATTGGATTCTGCCTGGAGAAACCGGATCGACATGGGATGATTATCGTGGAAACCCTGAAATTGTGGAAAATGCGAAACGGATTGTTACCCTGCTTAAAGGTGTCAAAGAGTTCAAGGAAATGGGCGGCGAAGCTATTCGCGGATTATTGCTTTGTGGACCGCCAGGAACAGGGAAGTCATATTTAGCACAGGTTATTGCGAATGAAGCACAAGTTCCTTTTGCTTACGCGTCTGCACCAAGCTTTCAGAATATGTTCTTCGGTGTAGGTAACCTCAAGGTGATGGGGATTTACAAAAAGGCCCGCAAGCTTGCGCGCGTCTACGGCGCTTGTATCATCTTTATTGACGAGATCGATGCGATTGGGATGAGTCGTCAAGGCGGCGGTGGCGGTATGGGCATGGGGATGATGGGGATGGGTGGAGGTTCAGGCCTTCTGAACGAGCTGCTCCTGCAAATGGACCCACCTAATATTGATACCTCCAAAATTGTAAAGATGCTGCGCTCTCTAGGACTACGTCGTAAAAAGGCAGAACGCCCGCCAGTGCTAACGGTAGCTGCTACCAACTTGCCTGATGTGCTCGATTCAGCCTTGCTGCGACCAGGTCGTTTCGATCGACAACTCTGGGTGGATGTACCGGATTACGACGGTCGGGTTGATATTTTCCAATACTATTTGAAAAAGGTCAAGCTGGACGCATCGTTAACTGCGGAAAAAGCGGGTCTTGATTCCATCGGTTACAGCCCAGCTCAAATAAAACATATCGTCAACGAAGCTGTTGTTATCGCACATCAACGTGGCGCACAGGCGGCGAGTTATGAGGACTTCCGAGCCGCTATGGAGACTTATGAGTGGGGGCTCAAACAACCGCTTCGCTCGATGCGCGATGATGAGAAGCGGAATGTCGCTTATCACGAAGCGGGTCATGCAGTGGCACAATTTCTGTTGAAGCCTCATGAACGAGTTTGGAAAGTGACGATCATTCGACGTGGGGGCGCTCTTGGACTTTCGGCTACGAAAGAGACCCATGAGCGATATAACCGCAGCGATTCAGAGATGTTGGCAGAGATTCAGGTTTGTCTGGCTGCCCGTGCGGTAGAAGATGAATTTCTTCACAAGAAATTAAACGGCGTAACGTCAGATTTGCAGCATGCGACCCAAATTGCAGGTGCGTATCTGGGGATGCTGGGGATGGGCGATGAACTATTCAGCTTCTTAGCGGTCGGTTCGCGGACGGATGGACTTAAGGCACTGCGGCCACAAATTAATGAGCTGCTCAAAGAGCAAATGCTCGAGGTCAAGAAGCTCGTAAACGAATATACAGAGTTCGTCCACAAGATCGCGGAAGAGCTGCTGAAACGTGAAGATTTGACAGGTGATGAAATTGAAGAGATCTTCACTGAGCTTTATGGCGACTCGCGTCCTAGAGCAATTGAAGTGAAGCCTCTGCGGAAGTTTACGCTTGAAAAATCACTTGTCGTGATTGACGACATGGAAGAAGATCTCAAGGATTCGTAATCGGATGGACATTCCATCCTTTGAATTGCCTCCTTTTTGGCTATAGTGGTCAGAGGGAGGCTATTTTTTTTTGGCAAAAGATCGATTAAGGCTATCTAGAGAAGAAACTGAATCAAAGGAGAATTCGATCATGGACTATGATGCTATTGTAGTTGGAGCAGGACTCGCGGGTTTAGTGGCAACAGTGGAGATTGCGGATTCTGGTAAGAGGGTGCTGCTCTTGGATCAAGAACCGGAGGCCTCCTTTGGTGGACAAGCCTGGTGGTCATTCGGCGGCTTATTTCTAGTTAATTCCCCCGAGCAGCTCAGGTTGGGAATTAAAGATTCACAAGAGCTAGCTTGGCAGGACTGGCAAGGTTCAGCTGGATTTGATCGTGAAGACGACGAGGATTACTGGGGCCGCAAGTGGGCGGAGGCTTATGTCGAGTTCGCGTCTGGTGAAAAAAGGGAATGGCTGCATGTCATGGGGATCCGCTTCTTCCCAGTTGTCGGGTGGGCGGAACGCGGTGGTTATTTGGCAGATGGGCATGGCAACTCTGTGCCTCGCTTCCACATCGTTTGGGGGACAGGGCCTGGCATCGTTGAGCCATTCGAGAAGAGAGTCAGAGCGCATATGGCGAGTGGACTCGTTGTGTACCGACCGCGTCATCGCGTGAACGAGCTTATTCAAAGCGGTGGTGCTATCACGGGTGTTAGAGGTTCCGTGCTTGTGGCTAGCACGGCGGCTCGTGGAGAAGTGAGCTCACGTGAGGCAATTGGCGAGTTCGAATTCCATGCGCAAGCGGTCATCGTCAGCAGTGGCGGAATAGGCGCTAATCACGAGTTAGTCCGCCAATATTGGCCGAGTCGGCTTGGTGAAGCACCTAAGCGGATGCTCTCTGGTGTGCCCGCACATGTCGATGGCCGCATGCTGGCCATTACGGAGCAATCCGGAGGTCGGATTGTGAATCGCGACCGGATGTGGCACTACACAGAAGGGATCAAAAATTGGAATCCCGTATGGCATAACCATGGTATTCGTATTCTTCCGGGTCCCTCCTCAATCTGGTTAGATGCACGGGGTCAGCGTTTTCCAGCCCCTAACTTCCCGGGGTTTGATACCTTKGGAACTTTGGAGACTATCCAAAAGTCTGGATACGACTATTCTTGGTTTATTTTAACCCAGAAAATCATTGAAAAAGAATTCGCGTTGTCAGGCTCCGAACAAAATCCCGATTTAACAGAGAAAAGTATCCGTAAAGTGTTGTCTCGAGCACTGCCAGGAGCGATGGCTCCGGTGCAAGCTTTTATGGATAAGGGAGAGGATTTCGTCGTTGCTCCGACATTGGCTGAGCTGGTCTCTGGGATGAATGCGTTGACGGAGGAGAAATTGCTTGATTTTGACCATATTGAACGGCAAATCAAGGCGAGAGATCGGGAGATCGCGCATCCCTTTACCAAAGATCTGCAAATCACAGCCATTCGAGGCGCTCGTAACTATATCGGGGATAAATTAATTCGTGTTGCGAAGCCGCATCGTCTATTGGACCCTGCTAATGGACCGCTTATCGCGGTGCGATTGAATATCGTAAGTCGTAAAACGTTGGGAGGCTTACAAACGGACTTATCCGGTCGTGTGCTGAATCAGGCGGGAGAGGTGATTCCTGGGCTATATGCTGCCGGAGAGGCAAGCKGTTTCGGAGGTGGAGGCCTTCACGGGTATCGCGCGTTGGAGGGGACGTTTCTCGGAGGGTGCTTATTTACTGGCCGAGTAGCGGGACGAGCTGTTGCGAAAGAGCTCAATAAATCCCAGAGCAGCTCGTGATATAATGATCAGAGCATACAAACAAAGGAGAACATCAGGGATGAATCACATTGTGAACTGGAAAAATGGTGCTCACGGGCATACATTTATAGCTTCTTTTAGCGGGGGAAAGGATAGCGTTCTGGCGCTGTATAAATCAATGAAAGTTGGCGAAGCGATCGGACTCATCGTCATGCTGGAGGAAGAAGGGAAACGTTCCAGATCTCACGGGATGCCTCCAGAGCTTATTCGCGCCMAAGCAGACTCCATCGGCTTACCCGTTTATACGGCTGCTGCCAGTTGGGATGACTATGAAGACGTGTTTATGGGCCTTTTGGAACAAGCCAAACGTCAAGGTGCAGAAGTGTTAGTCACCGGAGACTTGGATATGCCTGTTGAAGGCTGTTGGCATGACAAAGTTACCAAGAATGCTGGCCTAAAACTTGGCATGCCGCTATGGAGAATGGACCATGCCCAAGCCGTGAAAGAGTTTATAGATCTGGGGTTTGTTTCCGTCCTGGTTACGGTGAATTTGTCGTTAGGGATGCGGGAAGAAGATCTGGGACGCACGCTAACCCACGATTACATAAAAGAACTGCAAGCTCGYGGTATAGACCCGTGTGGTGAAGGCGGCGAGTTCCATACAACAGTAATTGATGGTCCTATTTTCAAGCATTCTATACCTGTTCGCAAGGGCAGCATTGTTAGAAATGGGGAGTATGCTTTTATGCCATTGGAGTTGCTGGTTACGAATTGAGGTGTAGTAAAGTAAGAGATAGGGAAATCGGATATCCTCCAGGATGCGGAGCTCTTCACGAGTATCGCGCGCTTGAGGGGGATGTTCTTTTTACCATGATATGTTGATTGTGAGTAGAGTTGGGGGAGTAGGAGCAAGAGTAGAAGTAGAAGTAGAAGTAGAAGTAGAAGTAGAAGTAGAAGTAGAAGTWGAAGTAGAAGTAGAAGTAGAAGTAGAAGTAGAAGTAGAAGTAGAAGTAGAAGTAGTGCTCAGTTGAGTAGCTAGCTTTCAAATAGATGTAAAATGTACAGCTAATTTTGCCGTAACGGTTGGGAGTTATTGAATAGATGGATAACCTACAGTTAAATTGAGCAAGATTGGAGTTTTAGTGGATTTTGGAAGAAATTAACTGTAGGAAATCCATCTAATGCTCTTAAATGGACAAAATGAGCAAAAATAGCTACATAAAATCCATTAATTTGTTTGCTGCGTCTGAGAAAAGGCAGACGGTTGATGCATAGGTAGCAGAAGTAGGTATTAAGTAGAAGTAAGGCATGCTTATTTCTTTTTAGTATGGGTATATGGGTATTTAACTTCAAAGCTGCGCCAAAACTGCAATAAAGCAGCTTTGACGGAGCTTTGCACGTAAAAAAGAAAAAACTGCAAATAAGCAGTTTTTTCGTAATCCAATCATGAAATCAGAAGATCATGAGCAATTGATTCTCTGTAGCAGTTTTCAGCATTTCTCATCCGCAATTTTCCTCACCCGTTAATCGCACTAACACGCAAACGACTCAAATCAACCTTATCCCCCGTAGGATCACTAATCTCAACTGTCACTTGCTCACCGGCACGCAGATCGAAGAAGTTGTCGCTGAAGCGAATGTTACCCTGTGGCAGATCCAGTTTCACCATCCGCGCATGTGCACCATTAGCGGTAATATGCACAGCTTGCGCTTCTACATCGACGTTCACGCTGAGCGAAGTCGCAGGGAACTGAAGATCTTTCTGGTCGCGCAGATAATGAAGATTATCGGGCGCAGCCCAGTCGGACGTGTGAACGCGGACAACAACCTGCTCCGCGGATGCTCCATTTAAGACCGCTGCCTCTGGCAAACTTCCCAGCTGGATCGCAGAGTTCGCCGCCACGGCAGCATCGAACCCATGCGTAAACACGATCTCCCCGGCGAAGTTATAAACCGTTACGTGAACTTGCCCTTGTAACGCAGCCAACGTATCGTTGACAGCCCATACGTTCAAGTCCTGCCCAGGCTCATGATCGATCGAGAGCAGCAACGGGTGATAGAACTTCTTCGCATAGTAGAACGAAGCCTTAGGCAATAATTCATAATCAATGAGCGACCAGCTCGTGCCTGGCCAGCTATCGTTCAATTGCCAGATGAGGGAACCGCTCGTGCGGTGCTTGTTCCGACGATAATGCTCAATACCATACTTCAAGCCTTCGGCTTGTGTCAGCATGGAGAAGTTCATATATTCCTCAATGTTGGTCGGAATACCTGTATATCCTTCCATAAGGAGAATACCCTTTTGGTGATTGGTATCTTTGTTGCGATAAGCCATCTCAACACTGTTCCAGTAGAATTGGCCATTTGGAATATTTTTCTCCAACGTGTAACGATTGGCAGAGGCGTGCATACCGAATTCGCTACTGAAGAGAGTGAAGTCTTTTTTGTAATTTTTGAACGTGACGCCTTGAATACTGTAATCAAGCAAAGGCACATCACCGAATTGACGCGGATACACGGAACCATGCCATACTTGCCAGTTATGGCGGTCGCCGACATCAGGATCGTTGGCATCATTGCCGCCAAATGGGGAAGATGGCCAGTAGGCACGACTGTCATCGAGCAGCTCAAGTGCATCAGGAATCAACTCGTGATAAATGATTTCCCCATAGAATGGACAGTTGATGTCACCGCCAGCGGATTTCATATCATACAGCCAGTCAATTTCATTATTCCCGCACCACAAAGCTAGGGACGTATAATTGCGCAAACGTTTGATGTTATAAATAACCTCATTCCGGACATTCTCCATGAAGTCACGGTTGAAATCAGGGAACAACGCATTCGCGAAGGCAAAATCCTGCCAAACCAGAACACCACGCTTGTCGCACTCCTCATAAAAGACATCCTTCTCATAGATGCCGCCAGCCCATACGCGCAGCATGTTCTGATTCGAAGTAACCGATAAATCAATTAAGTCTCGATAGCGTTGATCGGGAATACTTCCGATGAAGTGATCCGCTGGGATCCAGTTCGTACCCTTGGCGAATAGTTTGACACCATTGAGTACAAAAGCAAAGGCATTCTGACCTTCCGCATCCTTTACTTTCAGCTCAATCGTACGGATACCAATTGGTTTGCGATACGCATCAACTTGCTCACCGTCTGCATAGAGAACAACTTCCAGCTCGTACAAGTAAGGCTTACCGAGGTCGTGTGTCCACCAAAGTTGGGGATCAGCGACTTGTAAGATAAACGATTCAGATGACTGCACATTCCCTTGCGCCGAAGCAACAACTTGACCAGCTGCGTCCACTAAACGAATGTCACACGACTTTTGTACTCCTTTGCGAAGTGTAGTCACGTCGACATCGACTTGGACTTCAGCTTGCGTATCACGAATCGTGCGCGTTCTTGCAAAAACACTGTCCAGCTTCGCGCGGCGGTATCGTTCAATAAATACTTTGCCCCAGATCCCTACAGTGACCATACGTGGACCCCAGTCCCAGCCAAAGTTCATCGCAGCTTTGCGGAGCCAAGGGCGCTCTTTCGTATACGAGGACCATTGGAATAATTCTTTATCCTTGTTATGTAAATGCAAAGGATCGAATTTAACGGCAATTGAATTTTTACCATCCTGAATGACGCGTGTAACATCGAAGGTATGTGCCATCAACATGTTGTTCGTTGTTCCGATTTCTTTGCCATTCACATAGATCGTAGCAAACGTATCAAGACCTTCAAAGGTTAATTCATGCTTTTCTTTCTCATCGTTTCCATGCCCTAACGAGTAATTGAAGGAATGGCGGTACCACCATTCTTTTTGCTCGATCCAACGGCTTTTCGCATCATTGTGACCGAAATACGGATTCTCAATCAACTCTCGTACAATGAGGGCGGAATGGACATCCCCGGGAACTTTCGCTGTAATCCAGAAACGATCGTCTAACCATGCTGCCGCGACTTCAAGTGGCCGAACTTGTTCTACTTCGAACTGCTGCAATCGCCATAATCCTGATAGTTCCATCTGTGATTTCTCCTCTTAGACCATGATATTGTTAAAACTTTGGAGGTGGAGCAGCAGGGTGAAGGACTGCTTCCTCCCGGAACTCACTCGGCGTTTTGCCAGTGAATTTCTTAAACACTTGACTGAAATATTTAATATCTTCAAATCCGACGGAGCTTGCGACATCGGCTATTTTGGCAGGGGATACGGTTAGAATTTCCATGGCACGATTAATTTTTTGTCGTGTCACATAGTCACCAAACGTAATGCCGGCTTCCTTTTTAAACACTTCGCTTAAATGATTCGGATGCAGATGCACATATTTAGCAACCTGCTGTAAGCCAATATCTTTCCCCAAATTCTCATGGATGTAGGCCATAGCTTTCTGTGTATGTGTGGCTTGTCCGTTACCTAATCGATGATGATACAGCTCCATAAGGGTCAACAAATATTGGAATAAGGCATCCTTCAGTACAATATCCCGTTTGACGATGAAGGCGATATTTTGACCATCCAGTGCGCCTTGTCGTCCCGTTGCAGTTAATACACGTTCCAGCCAACGATGAGCAGACAKGGCAGCTGAACGGACCAATGATTCAAGGGATTCGATCGTCATGTGCGGGTCGCTCAGTTCCGATTGCAAATAGCGCTGAACCCAGTTCTTCAATGCAACGGAGTCGTCCTCCAACAGGATCGAAGAGAGCTCTAGCTCCTCCTCGTGCGTACAGACAGTTTTGCCACCTTTACGCCTAACAATGTCTGTATAAATCAGAATAGATTCATCTAGGTGATGTTTATAGCTAAAGGCATAGTCCGCCGTGACATACGATTTATATAAATCGGACTGTTGCTGAACGACCTCGCCGACGGATATACTGACTTTGCATTTGAGCAGCCGCTCGATCTTTTGCTTCGCAGAATCAGGATGATCGAAGAAGTCGGATGCGCTTGTTTTGGGAAGCGCCACGACAATGCGCTGCCTGTAAATCAACGTTTCACATTGCAAGATATCGTGCAGCATATTGTCAACGGCGAAAA
The DNA here is from genome assembly GCF_056398345.1 of Paenibacillus sp. 01T442. Taxonomy (NCBI): domain Bacteria; kingdom Bacillati; phylum Bacillota; class Bacilli; order Caryophanales; family Paenibacillaceae; genus Paenibacillus; species Paenibacillus sp. 01T442. The sequence goes on along the minus strand of NZ_JBFTPF010000044.1, from coordinate 17,915 downwards.
GCAGCAGAGAAATTTCCGATGCTGTTTCTCCCCATCCTTCAGCGGTAACCACGTAGGTTTGAAATTTGGGTTGCTCATGCTCATGTGAGCGAAATAAGAGAGGAAGATAGTCCGGCAGCATAGCTGCATCGACAGCGGCGGCTTCCCCCTCGATGATCCAGCGTTCAAACAATCGATTGCGAACTTCTTTGTTCTTGTATTGATCCTGATTGAGATGCTTCCATTTATCTTCAATACGCTGTTTGGCTTGGAGGACGGTTTTCATAATCTCTTCAGGACGACTCGATTTCAAGAGATAGTCGCTGACACCTTGCCGAATCGCTTGCTGTGTATACATGAAATCATCGTACCCAGATAAGATAATTGTCTCGATATCGGGGATGATTTCTTTCGCTTTAAGGGCAAGTTCTAACCCATTCATATGCTTCATGCGGATATCCGTTAATAAAATGTTCGGACGTTCCTCAGGCATGCGGCGAAGCGCCTCTTCGGCCGAAACGGCTGGTTTAAGCAGCTCGAGTCCGATCTCTTTCCAATTAATGACTTTGGCCAAGCCTGTTCGGATGATGACCTCGTCATCAACGATCAAGATTTTCATGGTTATCCTCCAAAACTGGGATCACAAATGACACGCAAGTACCTTCATTTAATCGACTCTCGATCTTAATCCCCGAATCAAGCCCGTAATGCAATTGCAGTCGCTCGTGCACATTACGCAGCCCATAACTGGCATCGTTAGCTTCCATGCCCTCAGTAGGGTATAAACTTTCAGTGACTTCGCGCAGCCGTTCTTCCGTCATCCCGATGCCATCATCCATCACCTTGACATACATCGAATTGCCCTTTAGCTCAACATAAATGGAAATAACACCTCTTTCCTCTTTCATTTGAATACCATGAATCATCGCATTTTCAACCAATGGTTGAAGCAGCAATTTCAGCATGATCGTTTCGCTAAGTCGGGCGTCTACCACGTAATCCACGGTAAATTCATCTGGAAAACGGATGGATTGAACCTGCACATAGTTGCGAATATGGGCTAGCTCCTGCGAGACCTTGCAATATTCTTTGCCTTTATTCAAGCTGAAACGCAAGAAGTCACTTAAGGCACCGACCATCTCGGCTATGCGATTCTCTTCATTGAGCAAAGCGATCCAATGAATCGAGGACAGCGTGTTATAGAGGAAATGCGGATTGATTTGAGCTTGCAATGCCCGCATATCTGCTTCTTTTTTGCGTGTTTCATTGTGGATGAGCTGCTTCTTCAAGGCCTCAATATGTGTGCTTAACAAATTGTAGCTGCCAGCTAGTCGCCCAATTTCATCTGATGTGTACACCGGATAGTGGGGTAAAGGTTCATCAGGATTGATTTTGGTTAGCAGTCGGGTTAGCGATCCGAGAGGCGTGGTGACCTTACGAATGACGAATATGGTGAGAAACACATTGGTAAGGACGGAAAGCGCCACAGCAACGGCTGTTAATTGCAAAATGTACCGATTCTGCGCACTGTATAGCTTTGACGGAATAATGCCAACAATCGTCCAGTTGATCATTGGTTCTCGATAAAATAAAATGCTCTGTTGAGTGTTCCCGGTGCCTGACGTCCATACCCCGGAAGAAAAGCCGCGAACGCGATCCCTTATGCCAGGGAACAAGCTATCGGCTTCTTGTGACAGCCAACTCTTGGTGGTTGAAGACATGATTTCATTCCGATCATTTAACAAAGCAACTTGACCTTGGCCATCAGCTAACTGTGGAACGGACCAAATGCGAGAAAACACTTGCTCATCCACACTGATCGATAACCAACCAAGTGTTTGAAAGGTATTCATAGCGCGTACGGGTCGTATAAAGGAAAATACTTGTCGTTTCCCCAAATAATTCTCAATGTGATATAAGCCCGTCCACAACTTATCTGTTATCTGTTTGATGGCGATCTCTTGATCCAAACTCGAATTGTAGATCGTAGAGGTAGAGAGAGGCATCGTGTTATTGCTGGGATAAATGGTGATATTTGAAATGTAATCCTTGGTGTACACCAGATTCGTCATTAACCCAAGGATTTGTGCTTGCGCATCCAAGTTCTCATCAGTTCGTTTCAAATACGATTGAATATCCCGTTGCCCAATCAGAAAAATAGAAATATTCTCAACATCTTTCAGAATGAATTGAAATTTGGCATCCATCTGAGCGAGTGAATTCAAGCCTGCTTGCTGCGCCTTTTCTTTGGTAATATCCGATGATGTTGTAAAAGCGAAAGTACCCAGAAACAAGAGGGGGATTAATGTTGTGACAAGCATAATGAAGGATAGCTTACGCTGTAAAGAATAGCCGAACCACTCGCGCAACAGGTGTCATCTCCTAACTCGTTGTCTGGATCGTTGATCAATTAGCCTTTTACAGCTCCCGCGGTCATCCCTTTCATAACTTGCTCTTGGAAGGCTAAGTACACGGCAATTGTCGGAATAACAGCGATCGTCATAGCGGCGAGCGTTAAGCCGTAATCCGTTTGGTAGCCATCAGCGAAATTAGCGATGCTTAACGGTAACGTTTTTAAACTGCTTTTGCTAATAAAAACAAGTGCGAACGAGAAGTCATTCCAGAAATGCAAGAAGCTCAGGATGACGACTGTTGAAAGGGCTGGCAGTGAGATTGGCAGCATAATACGCCAGAATACGCCCCAAAGTCTCGTTCCATCAATATAGGCAGCTTCTTCGATTTCTTTCGGTACGGAAGCCAAATAGGCTGTAAGAACGAAGATGGCCGTCGGTAATGCGAAAGCCGTGTAAGGTAAGATAAGTGCCCAGTACGTATTCAATAGTCCAATTTGTTTCATGAGAATAAACAAGGGGACTAATGTACTATGAATGGGAATGAGCATCCCGATGACGAAAAATGCTAGGATAATGCCTTTGAAACGGAATTTAATTCTGGCAAGCACATACGCGGCGAGGGAACTCAAAAATAACGTAAGTGCCAGTGAGACCAGCGAGACGATAACCGAGTTGAGAAAAGCCGTACCCATTTTGGATGCTTGCCATGCGGTTACGTAATTCGAGAATTTYCATACTTGGGGCAATCCGAACGGATGGTTAAAGAATTCACTATTCGTTTTAAATGAGGAAATAACGAGCCAAAACAATGGATAAAGCGTGAGAATCGCATACAGGGTTAAGAACGTCCATAGTGCGCCTTGTTTCCATACTTGAAACGAGAACTTGCGAGTTGTCGCAGTTGATTTTACTTGAATGGGAATTGAAGACATAGTCAGCTTCCTCCTTTCGTTATACTTTGGATTTACGACTTGTGGCCCATTGGCTAATCCCAATGAAAATAAGGGAGATCAAGACGATTGTTGTCGAAATGGCGCTGCCAAATCCATATCGGTATGAGGAAAAAGTTGAATTATACATATACGTAGCAAGGAGCTCAGTAGCGTGAGCGGGTCCGCCCTTGGTCATGACATATACGAGATCGAAGGATTTCAAGCTGCCAGAAATACATAGGATAATGGCAATTTGAACCGTACTCCACATCATCGGCAGCGTAACGGAGAATAATTTACGTGCTCCTTCAGCGCCATCGATTTGCGTAGCATCGTGAATTTCACCAGGAATATTTTGAAAAGCAGAGATGAAAATAATGAGATACAAACCGACAAAACTCCAAATCAGAGGAGGAGCTAATGCGAAGATAGCGATCTTAGGATCTGATAACCATTGCAGCTTCCAAGATTCTAAACCTAGCTTCTCTAGGAGAAGGTTCAGAATTCCGATTTGCGGATGATAAATATATTGCCAGATCATTCCGATAACGACCGAGGACATGACCATCGGAACGAAGACGGCAGAACGGATGAACCGTTGAAGCGCATTGCTTTTATGCAGCAGAATGGCCAGGATAAGAGCAACTGGCAGCTGGCCGAGCACAGCAACAACAAGAAAAATTAAGTTATTCTTTAAGGATGTCCAAAAAATAGGATCATGAATAATTTCTACATAGTTTTTCAAACCGATAAATTTCGCCGTACCAATACCTTTCCAGTCGAAGAAGCTATAGTAGCCTGACCAGAGAACGGGGACAAACACAAATAAGGCATAAACAAGTATCGCAGGGGCAAGGCTCATAAAAACAAACCTGCGGACGTAAGCAGCATTCATCAATCTCACTTCCTTCATGTATGAAATTAGCCAGCCCTGCCACAGATGTGGAGGGCTGGTTGTGATAACGTATTATTTACTTAGTGAAGCAGCTTGTGAGTCTTGAATTTTCTTAGCAATCGCTTCGGGGCTTCCACCCATTAGAAGCTCTTGTAGACCATTATTGATAACTTCAACTGCAGCGGAGCTTAGTTTAGCATCATAAACCGGTGTGATTTTCGTTGTTTTCATAAGGTCATTGAGTTCAACGAATAACGGGTTTGCTTTGGAAGGATCAAGATCAATTTTGTAGCTAACCAAAGTGGAGCTGTTCAGCGTTGCTTGTTGACCATCAGGACCAGATAGTGCATAGAACAATTTTTGAGCGGCTTCTTTTTTAGCCCCAGTAAGTTTCTTACTAACGCCAAGTCCAGTACCAACTACACCAGAAGTGGATTGAGGATCACCTTTTCCACCTGCAATGGATGGCATTAGAGCGATATGGGTGTTGGCAAGCAAATCTTTCGGTGCATTCTGAACGACGTCAGCCATCGCCCATCCACCATCGATGAACATCGCTGCTTTACCTTGATAGAACAGTTGTCTCATTTGGTTTTGATCGATACTGTTGAAGCCATCTTGGAATGCTTTGGCATTGCTTAGCTCTTGCAGCTTTTTCAAAGCTTGGATGAATTCAGGATCTGTAAACTTCACGCCATCTTGCTTAGCAGCTTTAAGGAACCAGTCGGAACCCGTCATACGATCAGCAAGTCCGCTGAAAATCGTGGATTGGGCAGCCCAGTTTGCTTTGTTACCAAGCGCGATTGGGATGATTTTGTTGTCGTTGAACGTTTTGACAGCTGCCATAAGCTCATCCMACGTTTTTGGAACAGCAACATGATACTGATCAAGTAGCGCTTTATTGTAGTAAATAAAGGAAGTTGGAGATAAGTTCATAGGTACGGAATAGATTTTGCTATCTACCGTATATCCGTCTAAAGCGCCTGGAATGAAATTGTTTTTCCATTCTGGCTTGCTATCCAAGAACTCATTAATCGGTTGGAGCAAGTTACCGCTAACGAATTCCTTCGTCATCGCATCTGGCCACATCACGAATAAGTCAGGCATTTCATTKGCTGCTGCAACGGTCTTCAGTCGCGTTTTCAAACCGTCGGTTGGAAGACCTTCAATTTCCAAAGTGATATCTTTATTTTGAGCTTGGAAATCATCTAGAATTTTACGCATAGCAACAGCTTTCGCATCTTGACCAGACCAGTTGTGCCAAATGGTAAGCTTTACTTTCTCGCCGGATGTGCCTTTATCTGCGGGAGCAGCTTCTTCGCCATTTCCACATGCGGATACAAGAACGGTTGTTGCAAGTAAAGCTGTAGAGATAAGTGTTAGTTTTTTCATGTTCGACCTCCTGATTGATTGACTCTACTTCATTCTAAGGATTTTCGGATGTTTCGTAAGGTGAACAGGATAAGGACCAGGGTAGAAAATGATCGGATATCGACCTGCTATTCTTCAGCATATCCATAAGTAAGGTAGAATAAGGCAAGGTCGTCGTTATAGTTAAAATATCCCAATACCTTAAGTAACTCTCCTAATCTTCTTAAGTTTACCGCTTTCATTAAGATCCATATTTTTCTATGATGGAGATACCAACTACGAGTCAGCATCCTACTTTGTAAGACGAGAGGGTGATCGGAGCAATTATGTAATCGCTTACCAATGGAATGTGGAGCAGGATAGATCGTTTCTAATCTAAGGGAGGTATACAATGCGTAGTTTGAAAAAAATGGTTTCATCCGTATCGATGATGGCTATCGTTCTTAGTTTGTGGAGTCCTGGAGTTTCGAGTGCAGCAACACCAATCGGTGATGCCAATTCATCGATCTTTGGTCCAAATGTGTATGTATTTGATCCTGATATGCCTGCAGCGGACATTCAGAGTGCTGTGAATGCGGTATTCACAAGACAGGAATCCAATGAATTTGGTACGGAAAGAGATGCTTTTCTTTTTAAACCGGGAACGTATAATGGCAATTACTTTATTGGGTTTAACACACAAGCTTCAGGGCTCGGGCTCAATCCAGATGATGTGCTGATCAATGGCGGACTGAATGTGAATGCGGATTGGGATAATGGGAATGCGACACGTAATTTTTGGCGGGGGATAGAGAATCTGAGCATTAATCCGACTTTCAATTATACACCGCCAGCGCCAGCCCACTTCTCAGCAGGGACAACGCAAATCGCGGTTTCACAAGCGGCACCACTAAGGCGTTTACATATTAAAGGGAAATTAAATTTGTTCGATTTTGATTCAGGGTGGGGAGCTGGATGGGCAAGTGGCGGTTTCCTCGCGGACTCCATCGTAGATGGTCAAGTTACACCGGCTTCACAACAACAATGGTTCTCGCGAAACAGTCAGTGGTCGAGTTGGTCCAACGGGGTTTGGAACATGGTGTTCGTCGGTGACAAGAATACGCCAACTGGAAACTTTCCGGATCCGCCTTATACAGTAGTCGAGAAGACGCCAGTCATAAGAGAGAAGCCGTATCTCTATATCAATAACGCGAATGAATATCAAGTATTCGTCCCGTCACTTTCTCAGAATACGCAAGGTGCAAGCTGGGCAAATGGCGCAACACCAGGTAATTCCATTAGTATTGATCAATTCTATATTGTACGTGCAGATGTGCCCGCAACAACAAGTGCTACGAATATCAATGCTGCTTTGGCGAATGGCAAGAATTTGCTCTTTACGCCAGGAATTTATCACATTGATGATACAATTCGTATCAATAATGCGAATACAGTTGTGCTGGGCATCGGGATGCCGACACTCATTCCAACGACAGATAAGCCAGCGATGACAATTGCTGATGTGGATGGCGTGAAGCTGGCCGGATTGCTGTATGAGGCGGGACCAAATGCAACCTCGTCGTTATTAGAAGTCGGACCAACGGGCAGTTCATTAGATCACGCAGCTAACCCAACCTCGTTGCATGACTTATTCTTCCGTACTGGCGGAGCCGTTGTTGGTGAAAATAAAGCGCAAATGACCATTAACAGCGATGACATCATTGGTGATCATTTCTGGATGTGGCGCGCAGACCACGGTGCAGGTGCAGGTTGGACAGAGAATGTTTCGACCAATGGTCTTATCGTGAATGGTGATGATGTTACTCTATATGGTTTATTTAATGAGCATCATAATGAGTATCAAACCCTATGGAATGGGAACGGCGGTCGCGTTTACTTCTATCAGTCCGAGATTCCATATGATGTTCCGAATCAAGCGGCTTGGATGGATGGAAGCAAGAATGGATATGCCTCTTATAAAGTAGCTGATACCGTTACGACCCATGAAGCTTGGGGACTTGGGGTGTATTCTTATTTCCGAGATGCAGCGGTGAAGCTGGAGAATGCCATCGAAGTGCCGAATACGGCAGGCGTCAAAATTCATCATGCGACGACTATTTGGTTAAATGGTAAAGCGGGCAGTGAAATCACACACATTATTAATGGTATCGGCGGTCGTGTGTACGGGACATCAGGCAGCGCTCAAAGACAAACGATTAACTTCTACGGGACAGATGCTGGGGATACGGAAGCACCGAGCGTCCCTACTAATTTGGTCCTCAAAGAGACTGCGGCACATGATCGTGTCAAAATTGGATGGACAGCATCGACAGATAACCTCAATGTCACCGGTTATGATGTTTATCGTGATGGGACGCTCATTGGCCACACAACTACGGCTGAGTATCTGGACACTACGGTAAAACCACTGACAACTTACAGCTACACGGTGAAAGCCAAAGATGGTGGAAACAATGTTTCCGCGTTAAGTGCGGCGTTAAGTGTAACAACGCCTAAGAGAGCCTTAGATCGCTCTGCATGGACAGCAACCTCGACATCAGCGGATCCAGCAGCTCATCTCATAGATGGTGATATGGGTACGCGCTGGAGCGCAGGCAAACCGATGGCGCCAACGCCAGAGCAATCGTTCACCATTGATATGAAGGTACCTACAAGTATCAATAGTATTGAGTTGGATTCTACAGGCAGCAATAATGACTATGCACGGGGTTATGCGTTATACGTATCCAATAATGGTGTAACTTGGGGCAGTCCGATCGCCACAGGAGTGGGTAGCAACAAGCTAATCACCATTGACTTTGCTCCACAGGTGACGAGATTCTTCAAAGTTGTTCAAACAGGAACGAATTCCAGCTGGTGGTCTGTTCATGAAGTGAGAGTGTACGGTTCCGTACCTGCATCAGCTTCCATAGAGGGACCTACGACAGTCACAAGCGGGCAATCCTTTGAGACGACGATTAATTTGTCTGATGTTGTTTCCAGTGTGTATGCACAAGATATTCAATTGTCTTATGACGCTGGATTGCTTGAATTTGACTCGGTGGAATCATTAAATCCTGCCATTACGATCATTGGGCAAAAGGTTGGAGCAGGACATATACGCATCCTGACAGCGAATTTGGCTGGTGGTGATGTCAACGGACCGTTGATGTTACTACATTGGAAAGCGTTAGCGCCCAGTGACGATGTGTCCACAACGATCGTATTAGACAGTCTTGCCTTAGCTGATTTGCAGACGGCAACGAACCTTGGCTCAGCATCGGAAGTGATTCTGGTGAAAGCGATCGTCGATCTGTCGATTCTAAACAGTAAGATCAATGCGGCGCAATCCTTGCATGATGCCGCAACAGAAGGTTATAGCAGTGGTCAATACGCGCCAGGAGCGAAAGCTGCCCTGCAGACTGCGATCGACGCTGCAAGAAGTGTTGCTGCGAATGTGGCGGTTACGAAACCGCAAGTGACGCAAGCGATAGCGAATTTGCAACAAGCTATAGATGTCTTTGACTCGCTGAAATACGTTGGCGATCCAGGAGATCTGAATAATGATGGCATACTCTCCGTCATAGATTTGGCAAACGTAGCAGCGGCTTACGGCAAAACATCCGCAGATATCGATTGGGCACAGTTCAAGAAAGCTGACTTCAACAGGGATGGCAAAGTGGATCTGGTTGATTTGGCTGCTGTGGCACAACGCATTCTGCAACAGTAAGTGTCATTCTTTCAATAAGGGTTAAGTAAGGTTAAGCAGATTCAGCATCGCCCGTCATGATACATTTCGTATAGTTTCATGGCGGGCGATCTTCATTTTACGGGGATGAATCGTTCTGAGTTCAGAGTGCTGAGGGAGGACATCGAACATGTTTTTGCGAAAATGGATGAAAATAAGCTTTGTACTAGTACTCTTTATAAGTTGGATTCTTCCTACAACCAGTTGGGCCTCTGAGGCCGATGAATCAGGCACATTTACGATGAAGGTTTCAACACTCATGCCGAATCATGGTGACACCATTGAAGTGGTCATTTCGGGACAAAAATTGACTGATGTCTATGCTTTCGAAATTAATTTGGAGTATGATCCTACAAGGTTAACATTCATAGATGCCAAATCCGATGCACCTGGGTTCTCTGTACCACCGATTGTGAAGGATTCACATATTCAACTTGCGCATACAAAGGTTGGAAAAGGGAAAGGATTAGAAGGTGAGCAATCCCTATTCAAGTTGCATTTTCAAGCGATCCAGAATGGGAACAATGAACTCACACTAAGCAGTGTGAAGCTTGTAGATTCCAAACTTGGTAACTTTACGAAGCAAATAAATGCGAAATCCACACTTACGATACATCATCCATATGCTTTCGATGATCTTGATTCCTTCGACTGGGCCGTGGAGGCGATTGAAGATTTGGCTTCCAAAGGGATCGTGAATGGCACTGGTGAGAGGCAGTTCAGTCCGGAAGCAGCGGTGACGCGTGCGGATTTCCTTGTGCTTTTGATGAGAGCTCTAGGCATGAAGGGGACTGTAGGCCAACCATTTGATGATATTGAAGCTGATGCTTATTATGCACAGCCAGTAGCTATTGCAAGAAATTTGGGCATTGTGCAAGGAGACGAAGCGAATCAATTTCATCCTAAAGCTTCGATTACAAGAGAAGATATGATGGTGCTCACAGATCGAGCATTACGCGTATCGAATCATCTTACCCAGGTAGGAGAACAATCGGATCTATTGATATTTGGAGACGTCTCGCTGATATCTGATTATGCGTTCACAAGTGTTGCTACGCTGGTTAAAATAGGGCTGATACATGGCTACGCGAATCAAGTGTTTCCACAGGATACGACGAATCGTGCACAGGCTGCAGTTCTGATCTATAATTTGTTAACTTATATCAAGTGACGATTAGATTTTATGGGAGAACGTAGCAGTTCAAAGAACCTTGGGGCACTCGTCTCAGGTTCTTTTTTTTGTGGAGAGCGGCATATTGCTTTGCTTGTCGGTAGATTGCAATATTTTAAGCAACATACGCGAATAACTTGTGGTAAAATKGGAAAATCGGCTTGAAATCAAGAAGTATGAGGTGAACTGTTTTTGCTGCAATTATCATCCTATAAAAGAAAGACCTTCCGCGACACGATCGGGCATGTTCTTCGATTGGTCATGAGTAGCGAGAAGCTGACCTTGTATACGTTCTTTGCAATTCTATGGAAGTCCCAGCTCTTGCTGGCAGCTCTTCATGCACCCGATATGGCGGGAATTAATATTGGCAAAATGTATTTCACCATTCCGCCTGTCATGTCGCATCTTATGTTCATCGTATTTGTCGTCGCCTTTGGACTATTTTTCAAAAAAAGAGGCCGTCGCAACTATTTGATCTGTGTACAGGTGCTGTTTAGTTTAGTATTGTTTTGCGATTTAGTGTATTACAGAGCTTATTCAGCGTTTCTATCTCTTCGCTTCCTTGCTCATCCCAATGGATTTAATCCTCTCGATTATAATCTGTGGACCTTTATTCRCACGTTTGATTTATGGTTCTTTGTGGATCTTGTGGTGATTGCTGCTGTTGCACTTTTTCGCTTTAGAAACACACCAATTCAATCGCGTCGACGTGAAAACAAAAGGCAGCCGATTCTGGCGGCTCTGCTGATTATCCTTGCTGTGGGTGTTGTTTCCTACGAACACTATCGTATTGATGTTAAGAATACGACGAAAGGCGAGATGATGTTCTTTAATCTGAGCTGGGCCCCTTTTCAATCCATGTCAGATATGTCACCGATTGGCTATCATCTGTATGATGGGATACGGCTGTTCGGTGCATCGAATAGTATCAAGCTTGCTGATCAAGATCGTACAGAGGTGCAGGAGTGGCTTAAAGGGAACGCAGAAAGCCTTCCGGATAATAGCTACCAAGGGATGTTTCAAGGGAAGAACCTCATTGTCATCCAGGTAGAATCGCTAGAAAACTTCGTTATTGGTGAAAAGGTGAATGGGCAGGAAATTACGCCGAACCTAAACCGTATACTAGGTAATAGCTTGTATTTCAATCAATTTTATGAGCAGGTTAACAATGGGACGAGTTCAGATAGTGATTTAATGACGACGACATCCGTGTTTCCCATTCGATCGGGTGCGAATTTCTTTCGGTATCCAACCAACACGTATAATTCGTTGCCAAAGTTAATGGAAGGTATGGGCTATCAGACGATTTCCACGCATTCGGAACCTGCGGGCAGCTGGAACTGGGTTGAGGCCCATCATAATATCGGTTACCAAACGAGTTGGGATCTACGAAAATATAAGGAAGACGATACTGTCGGTCTTGGTTTATCAGATGAGTCCTATCTCCGTCAGCTTGGGGACAAAATGGCAAAAGTCCAATCCCCGTTCATGCTGCATGTCATTACATTGTCTAGCCATGGCCCCTTCGATTTACCGGCGAAAACGAGATCGCTTCAGCTCGATCCAAGCTTGGATAAGACGATCATGGGTGCTTACTTTCAAGCAATCAACTACACAGACAAGCAGATTGGTGCATTCCTAGACAAGTTGGATCAATTAGGTTTGTTAGATCAGTCGGTAGTTGCGATATATGGGGATCATACAGGTGTGCATAAGTACTATCAAGACCAAGTTGACGCGATTCCTTCCTTAGAAAATGAAGCCTGGAGAACGCATTCGCTGCAGCTCCCGTTCATTATTTACAGCAAAGGAATGGAAGGGGAGAAGATTCCCACTATCGGCGGGCAAATCGACACCTTTCCTACACTTGCCTATCTGATGGGCGTAGATAAAGCGAAATTCGAGTCAACCGCGATGGGCAAAATCCTCGTGAATACGAATCGGAATTTCACTATTCTTAATAATGGCACGCTCATCGGTGAGCCGGGCGATGCGGAGAAAAATCATATTCTGCGATCGTTCCAAATCGCGGATTGGCTGCATGAAAGCAATTATTTTGAGGAATAGATGAAATGAGAAGAGCTAAGCGGATGCTTAGCTCTTTTTTGTGCGCGGCTAGGTATGGGAATTCGATTTTCTCGCACATTCTTCACGCCATGCTCCTTATCCATGCTATCCACGTCATCTTCGTGAACTTCGTCATCCACGTCATCTACGGCCAACCATGCTATCCTCCCGATCCATGCCATCCAGGGCCAACCATGCTATTCTCCCGATCCTCGTCATCCAGGGCCAAACATGCCATCCTCCCCAGCGGGAGTGTGATTAACTGTAAAAAGTACAGCTAATTTAGTGCTTTTGGGTTCGGAAATTGAATTAGATGTAAAATATGTAGTTAATTAGTATGTTTATATTATTTTTGAGTAAAATCATCAATATTAGCTGTGTATTTTCCAGTTATTCTTCTGTAATCGCCGAAATGATGAAATTTAACTGTAGGTTTTCCATTTATTTGAAAATTTAAGGAGAATAGTTAGCTAGTTTGAGATCCTGAAGTAGGTAAAGTAGCTGGAGTAGTTGGGTTGAAGTATGATCTAAATTAGCATGAAACGGGTTATGCACTTTATGAAATATAACGAAAGCCCAGCCCACATACATGGGACTGGGCTTACTTATGGAGCAGAAGCTTATTTAACTTCGGAAAGAAGGAATTTATCGTTCACTTTTTTCGTTGTATAGGTAGTGCCATCTTTCGTTGTGAACTTCACAAGCTCAGGCGTGTTAGCTTTATCGAAAGTAATTTCCTCTTTTTTTGTCTCTAAAATATTGGAAGTGAAGTACGATTTGGTGTTCGTTGCGTATGTTGTACCAGCCTTCGTGTCTGTCACATAATGATTCACAAGAGTATCGAGCATCGCGGCATCGACGTAGCTAGCAAGAAACTTCTTAGCTGTTTCTTTATCAGTTGCAGCAATCGGATTAACAACGAAAGCGCCATCTGCTGATTTTGCTTCAGCGAACAAGTAATCTACTTTTTCACGTGCAATTCTAGCAGCGATATAGCCTTTCATGTTTGTTGCATCTTGCGTTACTGCTGCTGTTGCTTGTGGAGCTGCAGTTGCTGACGCAGCAGGAGTAGGAGAAGTTGTAGAATCTTTGGAAGTACAAGCAGCGCCTGTAACTGCCATCGTTAGTATAAGTAGCCCTGCAGCTGTTTTCTTCAATGTCATTGGGTACACCTCATCATTATTTATCTGCTGGCTTATATTGTTAAATAAACCGAATTCTATGCTAATTAGGATGGCCAGCAAGATAAAAATATAAACGATAAGAGTGGGAAATGCAACCGTGAGATCACGTGATTGTGCAGGAAAATGCTGATTTTCGTTAACAAAAGTGATGGAAACGCTTGTAATTGTGACGATTTGAAGGGGGAATAGATTTGATATTTTCTAATAACTGGTTTTGATTGTATCTAAAATGAATGATTTTTACCTTTATTTACAAAAAAATGGATTTTGAAGTGTCAAATGCGTCTATTTGTTGTCCAAATTTCGAATTTAATTAGTGGTCATGGGAATTTCGAGGCCTGTGGCCCCGAGATCGTCGATAAAATCGACTAACGTGAGCGAAGAGGAGGCTCGTAGCCCGGAGAAAGAGTACTGTGTTCAACAGAAAAACTGGATGTTTCTACAAACGTCTACATGTAGAAGATCCAGTTTTATGTGATGTGTGTCACCTTATAAATAAGGAGTATGAGATAAATCCATGATTTCGGCTTGTAATCCAGTCCGTAAATCGGTTTTCGGTTGATAGCCGAGCAGTAATTGTGCCTTACTGATATCTGCCCAGGTATGACGAGGCTCTCCGGAGGCCTTGCCAAGAAATTGCCTGTCTATTTTTTGGCCAAAAAGATCCTCAAGAATGGCGATACAATCAAGTACAGAAGCACGTTCTTTGCCTCCGATATTGATGGTTTCGCCAATGATATCCGCTGCATGGGCTGTTGCTGCGATGGCTTCCACGCAGTCGCCAACAAATGTAAAGTCGCGAGTTTGGAGTCCATCACCGTTGATCGGGATGGGCTTATTGTGCCGAATATGCTGGATAAAACGATGAAACGCCATGTCAGGACGCTGTCTAGGACCGTACACAGTGAAGAAGCGTAATACAACGATGGGTAGCTCATCTTTCGTAGCATAGACCTTACAGAGCTGCTCTCCAGTCAGTTTGGTGACCCCATATGGCGAGAGCGGCACCGTCGTAGCGGCCTCATTCACTTGATTCGTTTTTTCGCCGTACACGGAGGATGTCGATGCATACACGATTTTACTGACGGGATAAGTGCGACAACCTTCAAGTAGTCTTTGCGTAGCTTCGATATTATTGGTGACGTAGGTTTTGAAATCTTCCCCCCAGCTAGAACGCACGCCAGGCATTCCGGCCAAGTGGTAGACAACATCTACCCCGGGGAGAATCGCTTCCCACTGAACATGTAATAAATCCTGGTTAATGAATGTGAATCGATCATGCACCAGTAAATAGCGCAGGTTATATTCCCTAACTGGGACAGGGGTTGGCGATTTCTGAACCAAAGCATCCAATCCAATGACTTCGTTGCGAGGATCCTGGAGAAGCTTTTCACATAGATGAGATCCGATAAAACCAGCTGCTCCTGTGACGAGTATTTTCATTCCATTAAACCTCCCATCTTAGAGCAATTATCTATTTCCAATGCCATAGTAAGCATAGCCTAGCTTGGTCATTTCTTTACCGATCAACGTATTTCTTCCATCAAAAAAATAATAATCTTTCATAAGCGCTTTTAACTGCTGCCAGTCTGCCTCCCGATATTGTTTCCATTCCGAACAAAGAATGACTGCATCGCAATGCTGCAATGCGTTCTCAAGTGTTTCGAATTGTTGAACCTGATCAGAGCGAAGAGCTTCAGGCAACTTGGCAATGGGATCGTGCACTCTGAGGTTCACTTGTTTATCCTGTAATTGTTGAATGATGGAAAGTGCGGGTGCTTCTCTTAAATCGTCGGTGTTCGGTTTAAAGGAAATGCCGAGAATCGCAATCGTTTTACCTTTGAATCCACCAAGCTTTTGTTCCCATATGTTCAAAAAGTGTGAAGACTGCGAGTTATTGACGGCAACTACTCGTTCAAGGATACTCAATTCAACTTGTTGCTCTTTCGCTGTATATAAGAGTGCCATGCTGTCTTTCKGGAAGCAAGATCCGCCATAACCGATCCCAGCTTTTAGAAAATGAGAGCCAATCCGTTGGTCCATGCCCATTCCTTTGGTGACATCGGTGACATTGACCTCCAGCKACTCGCAAAGTCTTGCCAATTCATTGACATAGGAAATTTTAGTTGCCAAGAAAGCATTCGATGCATATTTGATCAATTCCGCTGTTCGAGGTTTAGTCACAAAAATGGGGGCTTCTATACGATCATACAAGGATTGAATGATACTTGCGGCTTGCTCATTATCGCTTCCAATAATAATACGATCCGGATTCAGTGAATCAAACAAGGCACTGCCTTCCCGAAGGAACTCAGGGTTAGAAACAACATCGAAGGGGTGGGGATGGAGTTGAGCTTCTCTAATCCACTGGGCTAATTTACGGTTTGTGTCTATGGGAACTGTGCTTTTCACAGTAATAATTTTATAGTCATCCATGAAGGTTCCAATACTTTGGGCGGCTCCTCGTACTGCCTGAAGATCAGCGCTTCCATCTTTATCCGAGGGTGTGCCAACACATATGAAAATGATGTCGTTCTGACGAATTCCCATCTCGGGAGAGGACGTAAAGTTGATTTTACCGGATTCAATGTGTTTCTTTAATAAAAGGTCTAGCCCTGGTTCATAAAAAGATAAATTGCCTTGAGATAATGCCTCTACTTTCTTCGTATCCGTATCTAACCCTGTGACTTGCCATCCCAGTTCGGCAAATACCAATCCAGTTGTAACGCCTACATACCCCATACCCATCATTAATATGTTCATTTTCCTGACCCTCCGTCTTTTTGCACAAACACCGACTGTGGACTGATAATCGAGTTCGTCATTGGATAGTGGTTAGGATTAAGAATGGCGTACTCTAGCAAAATGCTGTTTTCTAATGTGCAACTTTCAAGTCTGACATTGGGTCCGATCGTCACGTAAGGTCCGATCACACAATTAATCAATTCAGCACTAGGGGCGATGCATACAGGTGGGATTATCGTAGTTCCTGGGTAATCTGTTGGAGTCGTTAACAAACCTTCTTCGTCTAACTGCTTCAGCATCCACCTATTCGCTTCTAGCCAGCCTTCCATAGTTCCAACATCGGAGAAATTTTTATCTGTCGTTTGATAAGACACCGAATATTGTTGTTGAATCAACCACTGAATGGCATCTGTAATTTCGTATTCACCTCTGGCAGAGGGAGCGATTGCATGAACAGCTTTAAATATACTTGGTTTAAATGCATAACTCCCCAGAACCGCAAGATCTGACTTGGGCTCTGAAGGCTTTTCTTCCAGACCAATAATGCGATCTTTATTCACTTCGGCAATTCCAAATTGCTTTGGATTCGTCACTTTTCTGAGAAGAATGGCTGCATCATGGTTCTCATGAGTAATGGCGTGAGATAAGCCATGAAGATCTTGCGTAATCAGATTATCCCCAAGAAGCAGCATAAAAGGTTCGTTATTCATGAATGATTCGGCTTGTTTTACAGCGTCTGAAATACCCAAAGGATTAATTTGAAAAATATATGTGATGTTTACTTTCCACCTCTCGCCAGCACCTACTTCTTCCATAAACATAGCGTGAAGATTGTGCCGGATTACAATGCCGATCTCGTGAATGCCTAATTCCACTAGCTTTTCAATACCATAATGTATTAAGGGTTTATTCGCCACTGGAAGCAGACCTTTAGGCTTTATATTAGTAAAAGGTTGGAGTCTAGTACCTATGCCTGCACAGAGAATTAATCCTTTCATAAGCTTTTACCTCCTTGTCTATATGAAGACATTATTAATTTATGATGAAAATTATGGAAATGTAAGGGCTATTCACAGGGAAAATAAGCTGATATGTATAAGGTTCATGGAATATCTCCTAGTGGACAATCATAATCCGCCAATCTACTCTATCAAGAGCCTAAGCATGAGGTAGGAAATATCATAGTATACAGGGAGACATTAAAGTTTCTAATTTATGACGAGGGGAATGATTTTTTTGGAAAGTTTGGAACAATTACTCAGTTATTTAAAAGCGCATCCTGAAGTGACAGAACTCTCATTGGAGTTTGAGAACGGTGACAAAGACAAGGTTGATTTAACAGAAATTAATGATTTAATGAAAGACATCGCTTGGGCAGAAGTTGATGAAGTTGAGATTGAATTAGCTGATGGTTCCAAGATAGCGTTTGGTGAAGAAGAAGAAGAAGAAGAAGAAGAAGAAGAAGAAGAAGAAGAAGAAGAAGAAGAAGA
>NZ_JBFTPF010000043.1:0-54073 GCF_056398345.1 Paenibacillus sp. 01T442 | reverse complement strand
TTCTTTCTCTTTCAAGAGCTGCTCCAATTGACGGACCTTCTCAGGACTGGCAAGGGATTCACTTTCAAATTGGCGATACTTCGCCACCCATTGATGAAGCGTTCCCGCAGGAATGTTAAGCTCTTCAGCTATTTCCGTTACCGATTTCGTTTGTTCTTGAATAAATTTTACCGTTTGTTGTTTAAATTCATCATTGTACCTTTGCCGTTGTTCACCCATTGTGAACACCTCCTCGTTATGTCTATTATCTTAAATCTGTTAACGAGGTGTCCACTTTTATTCTAGCTGCAGTTCTCCATCTATTAAGTCATTGATCGGAAAATCTCGAAATATAACTGTATAAAATCCATCTATTTGCTTGGAGCACCATATATTTGCGAAACTTACAGCCAGCATATACGCATCTTCACGCCCTATGGCGAAAAAACAGAAGCCTGATGTACGTCTACCGTCTACTCGGTATCAACGTCAACATCAGGCCTCTTAGCCGCATTTTTCACATGCTCAATGAGCTTCACTTAACACGATGCTAGGATTGTTGCCCTGTCCAAGAATTGCATCGATCTCATGCTGAATTTGCTTCAGAATGTGTAAGGCTTCCTGTGGATGGGTGCCATTCTCCAGTTCCTTCTCCATAGCGAGCACCTCCGTCACCAGCGCATCTGCGTAGAAATTCACAGCGATCCCTTTCAGGGTGTGGATCTTTCTTCTAACGGCAACAAGCTCCCCGCCATCTATAAATGGGATCAACTGATCATAGAAGTGATGGTAATCCTGCTTAAATTTCTCCATCATATACTGGAAAATATGCAGCTTCTGATCAATATTCTGCAGCAATTGCTCCACACCAACGCCTGGGTATTGGTTCAACAAGCTCAATTGATTCCATTTCCCTAACATATCTGTCAGCTGCCGTTCCGTAATCGGTTTAATTAGCAAATCATTCATGCCGAGCTTCAGTAGCTGCATGCGATCCTGCATAAGCATATTCGCCGTGAGTGCTACGATCGGCACGAGATTCAAATGCTTGCGCTGTCTCAGCTTCTGGGTAGCCTCATAGCCATCCATCTCTGGCATATGTACATCCATGAGAATCAGCTTCCATGGCTGGCTGTCAGCTAATTCTAAAGCTTCGAGGCCATTCTGTGCGATCACCGTGTGATAGCCCAATTGCTTCAATTGCTCAGAGATGACGAGTTGATTGATCTCATTGTCCTCAACCACGAGAATGCTCCCTTTGGACTCCGTTGCCTGCTCCGCTTCCGTGTGAGTCATGGGAGTAGTTTCCGATGCAACCGTTCGGACCTCCCTCTGAGCTAACTCCTCGATAGCCAGCTTCAGATTCGATCTACTTACAGGCTTCACGAGCACAACATCCGCTTGCAAAGCCTCTGGTAGCTCTGACATCCATTCTCTGCCATCTAGTGTCGTATAAGCGATTATCTTCGTACGTGAACGGTCAATAGGCGCGATCACTCGCTCTAACCCATCCTGGTACTCGAGATTTTCCATTTGCATATCGAGAAGCACATAGTCAACAGGCGAGTCGTTCCACGCATCCTTTTCTAACGCAGCTACTAATTCCGACGCTGTCGCTACGCGATCTGTCTTCAAGTGCATCGCTTCGAGTAATTCCGCGATATGCTTAGCAACTAGAGGATGATCTTCGGCAATCCGAATTCGCTGACTCTGACAAGAATTAAGCTTCGTCTGTACGTTAGCAGGCTGCAATTCCTCTTCGGCATGGACTTTCCCTAGCACTAAATTGAAATAGAATCGGCTGCCTTGACCGATGGTCGATTCAACTTGCAGGACACCGCCCATAGACTGTACTAAATGTTGGCAGATGACAAGCCCTAAGCCTGTCCCCCCATATCGCCGACTCATCGACGTATCTGCTTGCGAGAACGGAACGAAGAGCTTCGAGAGCTGCTCCTTAGAGATTCCGATGCCCGTATCCTCCATGGAGAACGAGAGTAAATAACCCTCATCTGATCTTTCCTCTAGAGCGACTTTCAATCGCAAATAGCCCCTCTTGGTAAACTTAATGGCATTATTCGTTAGATTAATGAGCACTTGCTCTAACCGAAACGGATCCCCACTGACGCGATCAGGCAGGTCCTCCGACGTTTCGAGTATAATCTCGATTCGGTTTTTGCCTAGCGATACACTCGTCAGATCAACTACCTTTTGGAGTGATGCCTCCAGAGAGAAATCTACCGTTTCAAGTGACATTTTACCCGCTTCAAGTTTCGAGAAGTCAAGAATATCATTAATCGTAGCCAACAGAACGTTAGAGGATGAATCGATTTTGCTTAAATAATCCTGCTGAATGGTCGTTAGCTCTGTCCTTTGTAAAAGCAAAGACAAACCGATGATCCCGTTGAGCGGCGTACGTATTTCATGACTCATCCTAGCTAAGAACTGACTCTTCGCCCTGTTGGACTGATCCGCTTCTTCCCGCTTCTTCAAATCCGTAATATCGTGGACCGTTCCCGTCACACCATCAATTTCCTTCTCACCTTCCGTGAATAGAGGCGACAACGTCACATTATAGGCATGCTCGGACCCATCCGGATGCAGGAGGTGAATACCGAACTGTTGCGTTTTTCGCTCCAGAATGGTTTGCTCGAACCCTATTTCCCATGTTTCTGGCTCGTCCATTTGGACCAATTCTGTTAGCCGTTTTCCTTTCACCTGGTCGGCATCCAACTGATACGTCAGATACATCTTACTATTGGACGAAGCAATGGTACCATCCAATTGAAATCGAAATATGAAATCTTCCGAGTTTTCTACCAAAGTCCGATACTGTTCATCCCTTGCTCTTGCTTTAATTAATGCAGCGCGTTGCTCCGTAACATCACAAGCAGAAGCGATCAATTCAATCACGTGACCATATTTATAGATGGGCTGTAGACTGACTAGGATTGTAAAACCGTTATAGTCATACTCATAATTGACTCGTTCGCCCTGCCATGCCTTTTCGTAATATTGTTGGATACGAGCCATAAAAGATTCGTTAAATACATTCACTTCACTGAATTTCTTGCCAATAAATTGGCTGGGTTTCAGACCTAACATCTCCAGCAGCTGTCCTTCAATAACGATATACACGAATTCATCGCGGTGTTTATGCAGCTTAAACGTGAATCCCGGTTGAAACCGCAGCATGTCCAGCATCTCTTCCTCAACCTGTCGAATCTGCCCTTTATATTCCCGATTTCGAAGCATATACCGCATGAAGCAAGCGATTACAAAAACACACATGAACTGATAACTGACGTATTTCAAGATAACATCCAGCGATGTCCCGAATACGAGCCATATCATGGCATAATAAAAGACAAAAAAGAACGTAGACGCATACAGCCATCTCATCCAATACGTTTTTACTTGGGCGAAAATGATGCCAGTTCCAGTAATCGCTGCAAGGCCAATGAACAAAAGCGGCAACGAAATCGCACCTTCGACGACAAACCTAGCTATCCATACGCAAGCAAACGTAATGAATAGAGAAACTATTCCTCCCATATAGGCAGCTAGCAGCAGACCGACACCACGGAAATTCAGACTCACCTGTGGCGCCATTTGAATACTGAAATTCATCAAGATGACCACAAGCGCACCATGTGCCAATCCGATATAGACTTTATGTAACCAGGTTGGCCTCTGATCCAGCTTCATGACAAGGAAGAAATGTTCCACAACTACGACAAAGACCGTTATTAACGCAAAATTGACAATCAAATCACGCAACAGAACAATCACCAACCCGTTTCTGACTCTAGTGCGGATACGCTTCTAACTTATCCTTCATCATTCTATCATTTCGGTTAGGCTAGTTGATACAACATTTCTTCAATATGTCTAACTTCCACTGGTTTGCTAAAATAATAGCCTTGAACGAAGCGGCAGCCATACTCGCGCAGCACCTGCAATTCTTCTTCGGTTTCAACGCCTTCTGCAACGACAGAGAGGTTCAACTGCTTCGCCATGGAGAGCATGGTACTCACAATAATTGCGTTCACTTGGCCGTGTTGTAACCCTTTAATAAAAGATTGATCTATCTTTATTTTATCCACCGGGAGGTCACGCAGGTAGCCAAGCGAGCTATAACCTGTTCCGAAATCATCCATGGCAATGCGCAGACCCAGCTCTTTGAGTTTCCCTATTGTGTCCGCGGCTAGTCTGGCATCCACACTTAGGCTCTCTGTAATTTCAATTTCTAAGTACTGGGGCTCTAAGCCGGTTTCCTCCAAGATCGTTGCTATGATTCCACTTAAGCGACAATCATTGAACTGCTTGCGTGATAAATTAACAGCTACAAACATCGGTGGCAAGCCCGAAAGCTGCCATTTTCGGTTCTGTCTGCATGCTTCTCGCAGCACCCACTCTCCAATATCGTGGATAAGCCCGCTTTCTTCAGCAATCGAAATAAATTCCGAAGGCGGGACAAAGCCGACATCAACATTGTCCCAGCGTAGTAGACACTCCATCCCGACAACACAACTTGTACTAATATCAACAACAGGTTGATAGACAAGATTAAATTCTTCCTTCGAGATGGCATGTCGAAGATGCGATTCAATATCCATCCGTCTCTGCAGTAATGCGCCATTAATTAACGGAGCACCCGGCTGCAAGCTATCCATGTAACCGTCTGTGTGTGTGGTTGCAGGATATACGCCTTTAACGCCATTTTGAACGGCAAGCTTGCAACGTTCGAGGAAGTAGGTGACTACCCCTCCTCCCTCCAAACCCGAAACCAACATCTCTTTATGGAAATAATCGACTGCGCCAAAACGCATCGCTTGGATCGTTTGAGCCGAGCCTTCTGATGTCAGTGTACTTAATATGATTACAGGAATAGGACTATGGTCCATGATTAATTGAAGCGCCGAAAGTCCCAGTAAATCAGGTAAGTCCATATCAATGAGGATCAAGTCCGGCCTGTCACGAAACACACATGCTAGTGCGGCACTGCCATCTGCTACAACCTCTGACAGTATAAGCTGTTCATCCTGCTTTAATATGGTCGCAATGACCCCCTGCGTTCGTTCCAACCTACTCACTAGTAGTACTCCATGCCTGCCTATCAGACTCATTTTCCCCGCCACCTCTTCAAGCCATTCTTACTTATACTACCAGTATACTTTCCACTTATTAGGTTACTTACTTAAATCTTATGAATTTCACACCTCCTTTTCGCTAATATTTTACTAACATTTTTTTGAATTTCCTAGATGAAAACGGTTTACTCTTAAAATTCGACAGCGTATAATAGAATTATTAGCTAAATATTAGCAACATCACTCACCTCATCACTTTTACGAATTTCAAATTAGAAAACTATGCGTTAGGGGGAACTTCTAATGGACAGAGTTCTATTAATTGAGGACGATGATATTATAGGTGAGATGATCTGCATGTATCTGAAGGAGGAAGATTTCTTAGTTCTCAGGTGCCACAATGGACAGGAGGGTCTAACGGCCTTACACAATTTCCAACCCGATCTGATTCTACTTGATCTTATTCTTCCAGACTTTGAAGGTACAGAGCTATGCAATTCCTTACGAGGGCTAACACCTGTTCCGATTATTATCATCTCCTCTAATTCCAAAGTCAGCGAGAAAATCGAAGCCTTTACCGTTGGTGCCGATGATTATTTATGCAAACCATTCAGTATGCATGAAATGAAGGCACGCATCCAAGTCCTATTACGCCGCTTCAAAAAGGAACTACCCGCTGAGCAGCAACTTGCTACTCCTACCCCGATTCGCCAACGGATTACCGTTCCCGCCATGGAGCTCCAAATTAATTTAGAGAAACGAACCTTGCACGTACGAGGTGAATCGATCGAAATGACCTTCTCTGAGTTTGAGCTCATTCGATTGCTAGTTGAACATCCTGAACGGGTATACCGTCGCGAGGACCTGATCAATGCTTTACGCGGATTCGACTCCTACATAAATGAACGGGCGATCGATGTACATATTACGAATTTGCGCAGGAAAATCGAGATCAATCCCAAAGAGCCAAAATATATTAAGACCGTATGGGGCGTAGGCTATAAATTTGTCATCTAAGCCAATTACATATTGACCTGATCCAAGAGTGGATTGGGTCTTATTTTTTGTTTTAATTATTAAAATTAGTAAAAAATGGGTTGACTTTCCAGTTCCATACCTTTATCATTTAAATTCTGAACCGCTGCCGTAAGCGGTAATTATAACTATGTAACTTACAGGTGAGGTATTCGAATGCACAATGATAAGTACATGAGGAAGCTAGATACGCTAGGTCAAGAAAAGAACAAATTATCCGATTTGTTAGCCGACAGCACAGTGCACGCTGAGCATAGAACGGAAGATCATCTAGCTGCTCTGAAGAAGCCTGTCTGGGCTGCAGGAATTCCGAACCATCTCGATATCATTCATGTGGGGGAAAATCATATACATATCTTGAGCTCCTCACTAGAAACCCTCCATGTCATTCCCAACKGCATCCTCGATCTGAATCATCAATTCAACTTACGAAGGGCTCCTAACCAAAGGCAGATCGCACTGTGTATCAAATGGCTGTCTTGTCGCTTGCCGCCTACCTTACAGACTTTCGCTTGTATCGGCAGAGGACTTCATGCCCTGCAACAATCAGCCATTGAGCTTGAACAGGATCGCTATTGCTTACGCGAGGATTTCCTTCTATTTGCGCAGCAATTGGCCCTTCAAGAGTTTCATACCTTTGCTGCTAATTCCCCTTCGAAACCAGTATGGGTGCAGGAGATTATTGCCTTGCACTGCGTTATTCTAGCGGGATTGTTCAAATCAGGTGCCTCTAAATTCATGCCACACACGTTGGAATCCAATTCATTAACGGGGCTAATCTAAGTAAATTCAACACGGGAATATGCGTTGTTAAAGTCACTTGTCAGGGTGGCTTTTATTTTGTGCATGTGGACATTCGGGGATGGACTTACGCAGAAAGTGTTGCATGAGAAGCTTCAGATCCGTCCAGCCTCCTTGACCAATCTGATCGACACGCTCGTTGCAGGAGGCTGGGTGTTACGCAAGTCTGATGATCAAGATGCACGGGTAAAGCGCGTCTATTTAACTGAAACCGGGCATGGCCATGATCACCGAGCTGGAGTAGCATCTTAGGGATAGCTTGCACCAGAGGAAGCGTCCCTCCTTCTTGTTTGGATGAAGAAGATCCACGCACATCTTCCGAAGGATTCTTAATGGACCCTATCTGCGATAGAACCAGCCTTAAACGAGGTCGTTTATTGGGAATGACCTCGTTTAAGGTATTTAATTAACCAGGTATTTCTCCGCCCCATTATTTAGGTAAGCTAAATATAAGTAGGGAATTATGAGACAATTTCACAATCTCAAACCCGCACCAAGTCTAGCTTTTTTCTCACAAAAAAAGGGACTACCTCCCCAAATCTCGAAGTAAAAGGCGTCGAAACCAACAACCCGAGATGAAGAAAGGTATTCCCTATGTATTCTATTCAACAGCAAGAATTGTTTTCCATCCAACAATTACTGGAAATTAAGCCCGATGACTGGTACGCTCCCATACTTGAACATCTGGATCCCTACTCCCGCTCATAGCGCAGGGCAATTGACCTTGCTGCTGCCGAAGCAAGGCGGCGTGATGTTCGCCGCGGATGCAGCGGCCAATATGATGGGCCTTGGCTGGAGCATCGGCCGCGAGAACTTCGCGCAAGCGAAGCAGGACTTGATCCGCCTAGGGAAGGCGGAGTTAAATGTCGCTTGCTTCGGCCACGGCAAGCCGTTGCTCGAGAAGGCTTCGCAAACGTTTCGAGCCAAGAGGGTTCACTGAAGCATTAGAGTTAGTCGATTATTTCGACTAACTCCTCTGCATTCGCTCTGTTACGCCCGAGATAGTCGATTATTTCGACTATCTCCTCTGCATTAGTTCGATTTTGCCGAATTAATCTCACCGCGCGCGCCAATAAATCTCAATTAGTCCGAAATGACCCAACTAAATCGCCTCAAACAACCCACACGCCAGGAAAATGGCTAAATAGTTCGGCATAATCGGACTATTCCTCCATTTTCACAAGCAATCTTCGTTTTAGTTCGGAGAAATCGGACTAAATCGAGGATTTCAACAAATAAAACAGGCCATCCACAAGTAGACTTCTCTACTTTACAGGACGACCTGTTACCACTCAATCACTCAATCACTCATTCCTTCTTCTTCACCTTGATTGAAGCCAGTGTGGCTCCCTCAGGCACAGCGTGTCCTCTCGATTTGGACAATCCGATTCGCTGTGACGTGTAGATTCCTGAGTGGCCGGAGAACAAATAGCTCACGATGCACGCCATGAACATGTAAAGGATCCCCTCGGAACCGAACAGCTCCACGCCCATGATGAAGCATGCTAGCGGCGTGTTCGTCGCGCCACTGAATACCGCGATTAGCCCAAGCGCTGCTAAGAATGGCGCGGAAAGCCCCAACAGATCGGCTAGCGAATTGCCCAGCGTAGCGCCAATGACGAACAGTGGGGTTACTTCCCCGCCGAGATAACCAGCACCGAGAGTAAGCGAGGTGAACAACGTTTTCCATAAGAAGGCCAAATGCGCAACGGGCTCTTCAAAGGATTGCTGCAGCAGCGGAATGCCCAGCCCCAGGTAATCCCTCGTTTTGAATACCGCAACAAGCGCAATAATCACAAGGCCGCCGACAAACGCTCGCAGCACTGGGTTCGCAAATAGCCGCGTATACAGCTTTTTCACCCCATGCGTTAGCTCGCTAAATAGGATGCTGGCTAATCCGAATAGAATTGACGCCATCACGACCTTGAGTATAACCCCTGTGGATAACTCAGGGACGCTCCCCATCACATAGTGAATATGCTGAATCCCCCCTGCCGTGGTCACGAGGTGGGCCACCAAGCTGGCAATAAAACAAGGGATCAGCGCCTGATATCTCACCATCCCAATGGCGACCACTTCCAGGCCGAAGACAGTTCCCGCAAGCGGCGTCCCAAACACAGAGCCAAACCCGCTGCTAATGCCGCAAATGAGCAGGATTTTCCGATCAGCCTCATCCACTCGGAAGATGCGCCCTATCCATTCGGCGAAGCTTCCCCCCATTTGAACAGCCGTCCCTTCGCGACCTGCTGATCCGCCAAATACATGCGTGACAAGGGTCCCTATGAGAACCAACGGTGCCATCCGGAAAGGAATCACTTCCTTGCCATCATGCAGCTGTTCGAGGATCAGGTTATTCCCCCTGCCCGAATTTTTGCCCATTTTCAGATAGACATAAGCCATCAGCGCCCCGCCTAAGGGTAATAGAAACAACAACCACGGATGGTGCAATCGTTTCTCAGTTACAAGGTCTAAGCTGGCTAGGAACAGCGCAGAAGCGGAACCCGTCACAATGCCGACTAGGCTTCCATAGAAAATCCATTTGATGAATGAACCTATTAATGCAACATGTAGGAATGTAGCAGCATACTCTGCGAGTGCCTTTAGACGATGTTTCAACGTAATTCTCACCCCTCATTGAAAGGCCTAGTGTTGCAAGGGTCCGACTCGATCCAACAGATGCTTGCTTTCCGCGTTCAAGCCAATCATCGTTACGGTTTTATTGATTTGCTCGTATCTTTGCATGGTTTTGGCAATCGCCGTCACGGCCGAATGATCCCAAACATGAGATGAGCTGAAATCGATAACGATGGATTCCGGGTCATTTTTATAATCGAAAAGCTCAACGAAATGCGCCATCGTACCAAAAAACAACTGTCCCGTGATACGATATACCTTGGTCCCATTTTTCTCGATCGTCGTGTGAGCCTTGATTCTTGCTGATCGCCAGCCGTACACCAACGCGCTTAATATTACGCCTGATACAACACCAATCGCCAAATCGGATGTGGCCACAACGATGGCAACCGTCACAATCATAATAAGCGCATCACTCCGTGGGATTCTAGCCAATGTTCTTATCGAGTTCCAATCGAAGGTCCCGATGGATACCATGAACATCACGCCAACCAGCGCCCCCATAGGAATTTGCTTCACGACATCGCCGAGAACAAGAATAAGGAAGAGCAGAAACACCCCGGATACGAACGTCGATAACCGCGCTCTTCCTCCGGATTTCACATTAATAACCGTTTGCCCGATCATGGCACAGCCTGCCATCCCGCCAAACAACCCTGAGACCACGTTCGCGATCCCTTGGCCTTTTACCTCTTTGTTTTTGTCGCTTTTGGTCTCTGTCATTTCATCCACAATCGTGGCCGTCATCAGGGATTCCGTCATGCCGACAACCGCAAGTGCTAAGGAGAACGGCAGCATGCGCCAGATCAGTTCGAAAGACAATTCAATTTGTGGAATATGGAAAAAAGGCAGCTCTTGCGTAATTTTGCCCATATCTCCTACCGTCCGAAGATCTAGATGCAAACTCGTAGAAATGATAGTCATTACAATGATCGCCACAAGTGGCGAGGGCACCGCCTGTGTGAATCTCGGCAATATATAGATAATCGCAAGGGTACCAGCAATCATCAACGGCATTTGCCAATTCGCCCCTTCAAAGCTTGGGATCTGCGCCATAAAAATAATGATCGCCAATGCATTCACGAATCCCGTCATGACCGAATGGGGGATAAATGTAATGAATCTGCCAAATTTCAAAAGCCCCATCACATACTGGAGAATGCCCGTAAGTATCGTCGCGGCGAATAAATACTCGATCCCGTATTTCGCCACAACAGGTCCCATCAACGAAGCCATTGCCCCTGTAGCAGCCGAAATCATTCCTCTACGCCCGCCTACAATAGATATCGTAACGGCAATACAAAAAGAGGCGTACAACCCCACCATCGGGTCTACACCCGCTAAGATCGAAAAGGCAATAGCCTCAGGAATCAGCGCTAAAGCCACCGTTATGCCTGCGAGAACATCCTTACGGACGTTCGAGAACCACGCCATTTTAAACTGCTGAACCAACAACCTATCTCCACTCCTTCCACGTACTTCTTGACCTTTCAGTCTCAGAAAAGTCGGGTCCGTTCGTCAACTTGTCTCATTATACACAAATATTCGACATCCCTCTAGATGAAAAAGAAAAAGCACAGCACACTCCAAAGGAGCGTACTGTACTTATCCGCGAGCTTCTATTTGTCTT
Source organism: Paenibacillus sp. 01T442 (assembly GCF_056398345.1). Lineage (NCBI taxonomy): Bacteria > Bacillati > Bacillota > Bacilli > Caryophanales > Paenibacillaceae > Paenibacillus > Paenibacillus sp. 01T442. The sequence goes on along the minus strand of NZ_JBFTPF010000043.1, from coordinate 42,901 downwards.
ACGATGCACGAACTGGTTTGCGATTTGTAACAACTTCTGTTTCTTCTTCCGCTTGACCTACACGTTTGATAAAGAAGGAAAGCACCAAGCCAACAACTCCGATTCCAATAATAACGAGATAAGAATCATTAATACCCTGAATCGATGCTTCTTTAATCATTTCTTTCGTAGCAGTCGCTGCTTTACCTGTCGTCATGATCTCGATGAGATGAGATTTCGTTCTAGTTGTCATAACGGTAATCAATAGTGCCGTACCAACGCCTCCCGCCACTTGCTTGATGGTATTGGATATCGCCGTACCATGCGCATTCAGCCTTGCAGGCAATTGATTGAGTCCCGCCGTCGTGATCGGCATTAAGAATAGCGCCATCCCGAAGCGTCGACCTGTCGACATGAGAACTAAATAGGTATAACTTGTAGAATCCGTCAAATTGATGAATCCTAGTGTGGTTACGATCGTAATGACCATACCGATAATGGACAACCACTTCGCTCCGAATTTATCGAAAAGCTTACCAGCTATTGGCATCATCAAGCCCATAAGCAGTGCGCCAGGGAGCATAAGGATACCTGATTCCAACGCGGTATAGCCGCGAGCATTTTGCAAATACAACGGAAGCAGCATCATATCCGCATACATGACCATTGTTACTGCGATGTTGATTAAAGTGGTCAAGGTAAACATGTTGTGTTTAAACGCTCTAAGATCTAATAGTGGTTCTTTGATAACGAGTTGACGCCATGTAAATAGAATTAAGGCAACTACACCAACAATGATAGATACGATAACTTCCGCACTGGACCAGCCTTTGCCACCAGCACTGCTGAAACCGTAAAGAAGGAAACCGAATCCGACGGTTGAAAGAATGGCACCCCACGTATCAATTTTGGGATACTGACGTTCAGAAACATTTTTCAGATAGATAAAAGCAACAGCAATAACTAAAACAACAATAGGGATGATACCATAGAAAAGAGTACGCCACGAATAATGTTCCAAAATATAACCAGCAAGAGCAGGGCCGACTGCAGGGGCAAAAATGATTGCCAATCCAACCATGCCCATAGCTCCTCCACGCTTATCTGCCGGGAAGATCGTCAAAATAACATTCATCAGAAGCGGCATGATAATACCTGCCCCAGCTGCTTGAATCAGACGACCCGTCAACAACACCTCAAAGCCTGGCGCCACGGCTGATACAATGGTTCCAATGAGGAAAATAATCATGGACGCTTGGAACAGCTCCCGCGTCGTAAAGCGTTGCATCAGGAACGCTGTGATCGGAATCAAAACACCGTTAACCAACATATAACCAGTGGTCAACCATTGTCCTGTTGAAGCGGCAATATTGAACTCGACCATGAGTGGCGGCAAGGCAACGCTCATAATCGTCTGATTCAGAACAGCGATGAATGCCCCCAGAATCATAACAAATAATAGGGGACCTTTTTTAATAGAACTAGGGTCAAATGCTGCAATTTTACTCATTTCACATATTCCTTTCAAATTCAATTTCTAACTAATTGACAATGTGTTGTATAATAAACTCGATGTAAATAGTATTATAGTCATCAATCCTTATGTTCACAAGCAACAGCTTTTTTATAAATGTTTATTAGTTAACAGTTTTTTATTAATGTGTCGTCTACTCTATACATAATCCACAAATATTGCAGGAATTGTCGTCTATCCTTAGGTAAGAAGGAAGTGTTTAATTATGTCAACAAAAGTACAACGAACTGATCCTCGTGTGCTTCGTACGAGGCTTTTGATCCGAGAAGCATTCATTGAATTACTTCAAGAGCTTGAAGTTGAGAAAATAACCGTGAATCGCATTGCGGAGCGAGCGACGATCAATCGCGTCACCTTCTATCTTCATTATCGAGATATTCCAGATATGATTGATAAGTTAGCAGATGAGATGATCCATGAAATCCATGAGATTTTGCATGAAGCTCCGAACTTGAAAGGTTTTAACATGCAGATCATCATCAACATACTCGAACATATCGCGGTGAACTCGAAATTTTACAAGATCTTGCTAGCTTCCAAGCGGATTCCCGTGTTCACAGAACGACTCATGAAGCTCATCTCTGACTATATCACTAGTCGCATAGACAAGTTGGAAACATCCTCCACTTTGAACGTCCAGAAAGATATCGCAATCTGGTACGGCTCCTCTGCCATCATTGGTACGATTGTCTTCTGGCTCCGCAATGATTTGCCCTACACGCCAGTATTCTTGGCTGCACAGCTCGCTGAGCTTCTGCATTTGCCCAAACCCGAATAGTCCATCATTCATCCGGGCATATTATTTGGCAGACACATTAACAGCAGTTTGTAAAAACAAAAGGAGCGAACCAGAAATCTGTTCGCTCCCCTGCATGCAACCTCGTTACTTCTTCATCGTTTTATAAGCTTCGCTAATCTCTTTGTCGTAATCTTTTCCTCCGGCTCTTTCCCATGCGCCAAGCATCTCCGCATACGTCTTCTCGAAATCCGTAGAAATAATCACTTTGGAAACCCCTTCATACAGGCTCTTCTCGATGGTTGCAACGGTCTTCTGAGCTACAGGTCGTGGTGAGTCGATCACCGTGTTCGGTTTGCCGAATTTCTTGAAAATATCATAATAGGTTACGAATGAATTGGCATACTCTTCTCGCTGCTTCTCATCCGGAAGTGAAAGGGCTACTGACTTAATGAGTTGTTCTTTGTTTAATGCGGGTCCCCCTTGTTGAACAATAGCAAGGTCTCCCGCCAGAGATACCCATGTAGTTTTCTTATTCAGTTCAGGATCAATCTGGACTTTAACGCCACCGTCATCCTTCCAGTTCACTCCCTCAATTCCGCTTTGTACGGTCGCAAGGTTCTTCGGTTGAACCATCCAGTTCAGATACTTCAAGACAGCATCCGGATTCTTGCTGGATTTCGGAACTGCGACAAGCATAGAGAAATCCGATACCTTTGACATAAGCTGAGTTCCGTCCGGACGTTTAAAGGGTTCTACAGGTACCCAATTGGCTGTTGGGACCGATTTGCGTGTGGCCACATTCAGGTTCCACGGTGTGTCATTGGAATCTACGAAGCCAGCAACACCACTATTAACCTGTTGCGTAAACTGCTGAGAGTTCACATCCGTGACAAATTCCTTGGAAATCAGCCCCTCTTTGTACACTTTGTTCATCCATTGGTAATAGGCTTTACCTTCAGGTGTAGCAACGGAAGAGGTGAAGACACCATTCTTATAGTTGCCATCTGGTGCATAGAACTGGTTACTCGGGCCGTCCATATTGACGCCGAAGCCAAACATCGGACCATAGTAGAATGCTTTCATAGATTGGTTGATGGCAGGAAGCGCCCATGGGATTACTTTGTCTTTCCCTACGTTGCCCGGGTCTTTCTCTTTAAAGGCTTTCAGTACCTGATATAATTCTTCGTTCGTAGTCGGATTCTTCATCCCTAGCGCATCAAGCCAGTCTTTACGAATTTTCATGTTGGGGCCGGAGTATGTGTTCGCCTTCAGGGCAGGAATCGCATACCTTTTACCTTTGTACATGCCCACTTGGTCAAGCGCTAGTTTGTTATTCTTAATCAAGTCTGGATACTTGGCTAGATAGGAATCCAGCTCCCATAATCCGCCTTGTTCCGCGTATTTGAAGATCGTATCCATGGAGTAGGTTAGAATAATGTCAGGTGCTTCACCGGAAGCCATCCATACGTTCAGTTTCTCCGATTCCTGCGCTCTAGGCAGGGAGACGAATTCCACGTCGAGACCTACCTTCTTCGTTTCATCAATAACATATTTAATAATCGGGTTATTGCCTAGGTTTTGCCCCTCTGGCGCATTCGCGCGGTCCCACAATGTGACACGGATTTTGGCTGGTTTTTCAGGTTCCTTGCTTGGTGTTGTTGTGTTACTGCCACTAGGTGAAGTTGTTGCTGTGCTTCCGCCCTCATCTTTGTTGGAGCAAGCAACCAAGAAACCCGAAAGCATGAGCATAACAGCCATACTTCCTAATACCCCTTTTTTAAGTACCTTTACCATAACGCTTCCTCCCTAGTATGAAATTTCAGGCCTACTCGTTGAACTGGGATTTCACCCATATCTGGTTGGGAATGCATGTAACTTAAGCGCTTGCATTGTAAATATAGGCGCTTTCATTCGGCGTTTCTATTCTATAAATTTGACATTTTGATAGTTTTTTTGTTATTCACCTTTGTTCTTCATCCTTTAACTGATCCGAGGAACGACCCCTTCACAAAATACTTTTGCAGGAAAGGGTATACGATCAGAATCGGAACCGTGGCGAAGACAATCGTAGCTCCCTTCAGTGACTCCTCAATGACGTTGAGATTATCCAACGATTGCATCGTTTCCAATGAAGTATCCATCTGGGCAAGCAGCAGTATGTTCCTCAGTTTCACCTGTAACGTATAGAGCGCCGAATCGTCGATGTACAGGACGGCTGCAAAATAGGCGTTCCAATGGCCAACCGCATAAAACAGGCTTATCGTTGCCAATACGGCACCGGATAGGGGAAGCACGACCTGTGCTAAGTAACGCAAATTGCCACAGCCGTCCATGACGGCCGCCTCACGCAGCTCTTCAGGGAGATCCTGAAAAAAGGATTTCATGATAATAACGTTAAACGCGCTGATTAATCCTGGTAGCATCAACGCCCATAAGCTGTTCAACAGCCCTAGCGACTTGATCAACAAGTAGCTGGGAATCATACCGCCGCTGAAAACCATGGTCACAATCATGAAATTCATAAAATATTTGCGTCCCTTCAAGTCCTTCCTGGAGAGAGGATAAGCCGTTGTAATCGAGAATAGCATGTTAAGAGCAGTACCGACCACCGTAATATAGATGGTTACCCCTAACGATCTGATGATATTGGAATCTGTGACGACCGATTTCATCGCATCAAGCTGAAATTCGACAGGCCAAAGCACAACTTTACCCGTCTGTATGGCGTGGCTGCTGCTGAAGGCATTAGCTAACGTATTAATGAAGGGAAATATACATATGAAAGTAAATAGGATCAGCAGGGTATAATTAAAAATGTTAAAACTTACATCCCATCCCGAGTACTTGCCGAATAAGCTGCGTCTATTTCCATGTTTGTGTGCAGTAGCCGCCATATCTCTACTCTCCTACTCATTCGAATTTTACCAAAGTCCTTCTTTACCCAGACGCTTGGCAAAATAATTCGCACCAAGCACAAGAATAAGATTAATAATCGATTGCGACATTCCGATGGCCGTCGTAATTCCGAATTGCCCCTGTTTAATCCCCGAGGAGTACACGTATGTGCTAATGACCTCCGAAATATTCGTAACAACAGGATTCTGCAAGGCAAAAGGATGCTCGAAACCGATGGATACCATATGACCGATATTGAGGATCAACAGGATAATCACAGTCGGCATAATTCCTGGCAGCGTAATATGTACGATTTTTTTCCATCTGCCTGCACCATCCATAACAGCTGCTTCGTACAAAGAAGGATCGATCATCGTCATCGCTGCAAGATAAATAATCGTTCCCCATCCCGCTCCTGCCCATACGCTGGACAATGTGTAGATGATGACCCACCAGGTCTCCTCGATCATGAAATAGATCTCTTCCATCCCAAGGAATCTCATCATACTATTGACAATCCCATATTTTGGGGAAAGCAGATTATAAATAATCCCGCCCATGATGACCCAAGACATAAAGTGTGGCAAATACAGAAGCGATTGCGATATTTTCTTGAAATATTTCGCCCTGATTTCATTCAGCATTAGCGCCAGAATAATCGGTGCTGGAAATCCAACAATAAGGCCTAGAACATTAAGCAGCAGGGTATTGCGGACGATCCGATAGAAATCCTGAATCTGTAGCATCTCTTTGAAATGGTGCAGCCCTATCCAATCCGAATCGAAGATCCCTTTGAAGATGTTATAATCCTTAAAAGCAACGACAAGCCCGAACATCGGAATATAACAAAAAACAAAGAAGAAGATAATGCCTGGGACAAGCAGTAAGTACAAATCGTAATTTTTGAACAGCTCTTTGGTAAAAGCGTTTCTTGGTTTACTGTCCGTCTGTGCAATTACATGGCGTTTATGTGATTGTACTTCCATACCCTTGCTCCTTTCTCCAAATACGAAACCCCTTAATTGAAAGCGTTTTCTATACAGTTAAAATAATTCGCTGCACAGCCTATTCTTCTAGGTATGTTGCAAGTGTACTCGCTTGTGAAACTGATTGACATGCTAGAAATTTTACTTTTTATTAGTTTTCTTTACTTCATCTTTATATCTCTTACTCTCGGTCAATCGATCAATAATTCGTACATGCCCTGTAAGCAGATTTCGGCATGCTGCATCATATCGTCAATAAAGATGAATTCGTCTGCTTGATGTACATGGGTGTCGACGCCCCCAGGTAGCCCCGCACCGAATGCGACACCATTGTTCCGCATTTTACGGGCATAGGTGCCAGCGCCCATACGCAGCAGCACGGCTTCATCTCCGGTGATTTTCTTGTAAGCGCGGCTTAACCGGACAATGACCGGATGGCTCTCTGGTACATAAACGGGAAGTAGATGTCGCGTCAACTCAATATGGATGCCATTCTTGCCCGCTAGACCGTCAACCGCAGATAATATACCAGCGCCGTCATGGCTGACTGGATACCGAATATTACACAGTGCTTCCGCACGATGGAGATCACAGGAAATGGTGCGCAAATATACGACCAGTGCGCCTGAGAAGCTATCGCTACAAGCGATACCGAGCGACTGCCCGCCTTTCTCCGCGCCTATCTTACTATTGAGGAAGTGCAAGAGGCTGTCCCAATTGGTAGTCAGTCCTTGTCCACTTAGGTAAGCAACCATGTTTGCGATGGCATTTCGCGATCCTGTTGGACTGTCAGCCAGAAACTCGCTTCCTGCTGTTAACACCAAACCGCCATCCTCGTCGTATGCGACCGACATATTCGCCTGAATGTTGATCGCAGCGTGAAAATTTGCCACCTGGCTATCGGTAAGCTGCGCCAGAGAAAGCGACGCCGTGCACTTCTCCGGAATGAGTGTAAGCATATTACCACCCTTCAGAGACAAGATCGTCAGCTGCGGTTTCGTGGAAGACAATTCTTGTTCACTGGAGAACACCACGTTCATACTGCCCATTTCCACATTGAAAATTGGGTAGCCAGCATCAGGCGCAAATGCCATTGCTGGAAGCTGTTCCCTCTCGAAATAGTAGTCGAGGTCTTTCATGCCACTCTCCTCATTCGTACCAAAGATCAATCGGAGACGGCGATTGCCGGTAATGCCTAGATCCATCAGCGTTTTCAGCGCATAGAGAGCAACTACGGCTGGTCCTTTGTTATCGGATGCACCTCTTCCGATGATCTTGCCATTCTCAATGACGCCGCCAAACGCCGGGAACGTCCATCCCTCTCCTTCTTCTACTGTATCCAGATGAACAAGCACGGCAGCGATCTCCTCGCCTTGTCCGTATTCGGCATGACCTGCATACCCGTCCACATTAGTCACTTCGAACCCTAACGATTCAGCCAGGCTGAGCATATATTGCAAAGCACGATCAACGCCAGCCCCGAACGGTTTTCCCGGCTCTGGGGTGGCCATGACGCTTCTTATTTGTACGAGTTCAGAAATACCAGCCGTGATTGCATCCCGATATTTGTGGATTTCGTTCCCAATAATCATAGGTTTACCTCCCACCTTCCCACATTCGCTTCCAACGGTTAGTCGACATGATGAAGGCTTTCCACCAACATCAGCAATGTCATCGATTGCCCATAGGGCATCGGACATATCGGGATTTCGCGATAGAACTGTAGCGTACGCCCCATGCGCGTACCGTAAGATACGCCGTGAACGGCTCCTTTTACGTCAACCTTATTCATGACCGCCTGCAATGCCTTCAACCCGACTTCTTTGTAAACTTCGCTGATATAGCCTTTGCGAACTGCCTTTAGAATGCCGTATGCAAAACCTGCAGTTGCTGAGGTCTCCTCGTAGGATGTCGGATCGTTCAGCAATGTCGTCCACATCCCGCTCGGTCTTTGCAGCTCAGTCAGCTTCTGAATCTGACGTTCTAGCGAAGAAAGCAAGAATACTTCCACACCTAGCGGTATCTTGACGATATCTAAGTAGTCGACCAACCCAGCCGTGTACCACGCATTACCGCGACCCCAGAGCGCTTCCGCGAAATTATGACCCTCCATGAAACTCCAGCCATGGAAAAACAGTCCCGTTTTCTTGTCCGTCAAATACTTCAGATGGACGAGGAATTGACGGATACTTTCTTGTACATAGTGATCCTTGGTCAACAAAATGCCCATCCGGCCCATGAACAGCGCCGTCATATAGAGCGTATCGTCCCACAACTCGCCTTCGTTCGCGTTATCGATCGTCTCGTGCGTGATCCCAAACTCAGGCGTGCGGGGCATCTCATCTGCCGCATAACTAACCCACTCTTCACATATCCGTAGATACTCTGGATTACGCGTTTCCTCGTACAGGTAGCTTAGTGTCAGCAGCGGACACATCGTATTGACATTCTTCGGTGGCAGCCCCTCACGAATCCGACTGTCGAACCAATCGGTTAAATACGTAAACACATCACGATTCTGGGTTTCCTTGTAATACAAATATAGAGAGAACAAGCCGACTCCCTGGGACCAATCCCATTTATCCATCGTAATGATGCTGATTGGCGTGTCTTCCTGGATCGTTGCCTCCAGATTTTTCATTCCGCTAATGACTTTATGAATCAAGATCTCTATCTCTTGCCGCTGTATTTGCGCGATAGTCACGGTAAGCACCTCCTAGTACGCACTATAAAGTGCTTATAACCATAATGTATCGCACACGTCCAGCAGTTTACATACGAGAATCTTACCTTTTTATTAGATTTCTTTACCTCTGTTCTTATATTCTTTKGGTGACTGACCTTCAAGCCTCTTGAAAACCTGATAGAAATAAGCGTATTCCTTATACCCTACCATTTCGCCGACTTCATTTACCTTATTTTTGGGATCCATCAGCAGACGCTTGGCGGTTTCAATTCGAGCCTTAGAGACAAGGTCTACGAAATTAATACCGGTTTCTGTACGCAGCAACCTGCTCAGATAACTCGAACTCAGACCAAAATGTTCCGCGGTTGACGTCAAGTTAATGGTATCAGCGATATGACTGTTGATATAATCGATAACCTTTTTGACAACAAGGGAATACACCTTTTCCCCGCCTTCAAGCTTCTTTTTGACTGTCCCAATAAACGTTGTGAGGTAGGTAGAAGCTTCCTTCATACTCGTCAGCCGGTATACATCCTCGAGAATTTGGTCGATGCTTTTACCAAGACCGAACTCATCGCCGGTTACACGGAAATAGTAGCGTGCCACCGCAAGACAAACTTCAGAGAGCAAGCCCTTCACGACAAGAATATTGCCTTCACTATAGGCGGTAATTTGTTGTAGAAAACGCTCCAAATAAGCCATCACATCTTCGCTGGATTTGTCCTCCAACATTTGGTTGAACTGCTCCAAATCCTGAATAATCGAATATTTCCCCAGTTCCTTCTCTGGCTGGCTATGATCCGGGAATAACACACTTTCCTCCATCCGGAAAAAGCTTGAATCCATAATCAAAGAAGCTTCCCGGAAAGCTTCCGGCAGCTCTAGAAGTGATTTATACACGGAACTAACCGCGATATGACAGGAAACCCGCTCCCTCACATGGGCTATATCAATAAACTCATTGCAGAAGCTCTGCAGCTTCATTCTGAACTCCCTCTGCGACAATACCCTCGGGAACAGACTTACAAATATAAGATCGTTATTCCGCAGGGACTCAATAACATAGAAATCACGCTTCGCAGTCAACTCATGCGCTTGTTCGGATAGACGGAGCTGCATCTGCTGCTTAACCTTGACCGTGTTCGCTGCACTAGACGGATCCCTGCTATTAGCTGTACGGACAATTTGCACAACGAATCGACTGTACAGGATATCTAGTTTCTTCACCTGTTCCTGCATATCGTCTGTTCCTGTAATCAAATCACCGATCAGTTTGCTTCTAAGCGAGGGCATGGCATCAATATGCTGCTTCTCCAACTCGACGAAAGCCGATGTAATCTTGACCGTGTGCTCATTCTCTCTGCGCTTGTTATCGATCTCTACGACAGCCCCCCCGATTACTCGGCTTAGCTCTTCGTAGTTAATCGGTTTGACGATAAAATCAAATACACCGAGTCGGACAGCCCTCTTCGCATATTCAAAATCCTGATAGCCAGTAATTAGAATTGTTTTGGCCAAAGGAAAGTCCGTATTCATCTCTTCAGCTAAATCGAGCCCGCTTAAACCGGGCATTTTGATGTCCGTCACGAGAATATCTGGCTGCAGCTCCCTGATTAAACGTTTACCCTCGATACCATCCTCCGCTTGACCGACTACGGTGCAATTCAGCTTATCCCAGGCGATGGTTTGCACAATCGCTTGCCGGATCAGCGGCTTATCGTCTATCACCACTACTTTGTATGTCATCTGGAGCCCTCCTCCGTTAGGATTGGAAGACGAATCCGAATCGTTGTCCCCTGATCCATTTCACTCATAATGCTTAAACCATATGCTTCTCCAAATAAAATTTGAATCCGTTTGTGCACACTGATGATCCCGACGTTCGTATGCTTATCCTTCTGTTTCAGTTTCGAGTGCTCTGGTGGGTCGAGCAAGTGTTCCTTCGTTTCTTCATCGATGCCTACGCCGTTATCGGATACTTCAAGATACAGAACGTCTTCCTTCATCCAGCAGCCGATACTGACAATTCCTTTACCTACCTTCTCTTCAATGCCATGCTTGATCGAGTTTTCTACGAGTGGCTGCAGAATGAACTTAGGAACCCTAAATGCCATCAGGCTCGTGTCAAAATAATAATTGACCTCTATTCTATTGCCATAGATGATTTGATGAATAGATAAATAACTCCTAATGAAGTCCACTTCTTCCTGCAGGTAGATAATATCCCCCTTCTTGCTGATACTCTCTCGCAGCAGCTTTCCGAGAAGGTAGATCATTTCACTGACTTGTTCGTCTCCACGCAGCTTGGCTAAGCTATGAATCGACTCCAATGTATTATAGAGAAAATGGGGATCAATCTGGGCCTGCAGCGCTTTATATTCGAACTGCAGCGTGCGATACTCCGCTTTTTGCTTAAGCAGCTTCTCCTCATAGACGGTATGGATTAACTCGCTAATCTTCTGAGCCATCGAATTGAATTTCTCCGCTAGCAGCCCTACTTCATCTCTGCTTCTGGGAACGATGACCTTATGGGTGAAGTCCACAGAGAAGTGGGTCATGCTCTGGAGCAGCAGTCGAACGTTTCCAGTGATGTTTCTAGAAATGATCACCGCTAGGATGAACGCTAGGAGTAGCGAGACGAGAATGGTGCTTAATGTCCATAATTTGATGACTTCTGTGCCACGTGTTAATTCGTTAACAGCGATGACTTGGATAATCATCCACTTGTCATAGGGTGTTGAAATTATAGTGGAAATGTACGTCTGCCCTTCAAATTGAAAACCCTGATTGAGACTGGGCTTCTGAGCGTACATCTTGTTTTCGATGAAATAGCGGGTCGGCTCGGAAACAAGCCTGTCAAACATCAGCGGTTCCAATCCCTCATTCAAGATGACGATGTTCCCCTTCGTAAGTTCGTCCACATTCGTGTAGATGCTGCCGATCAGATTAATGTCCACACCAACGATAATAATGCCCACATAACGGCTAGACGTGACATCATATACAGCCTTCTCCATGAAGATGACGTTGCTATTTCCCGGAACCCAGGAAGTGCGGCCACGCTGATCTTTAATCTTCTCGATATCGAGGTTCATCAGGTCTTTGTTGTAGTTTTGAGTCGCACTGCGTTCGAACCCGTAGGGGTTACCTGCCGTATCGACGACCATAACCGACAAATAATAATCTTTGGAAAATACTAAATCTTTCATAAACTCACTAATGACCTTATTTTTGATATACAAATCAGATTCACTTGCATCTTCGGAAATACCTAGCGTCGTATTCAGCGTGGAATTACGGAATTGTTGGAATACATGCTCCTCGATGTCCTTGGTCCGTTTTTCGAGGTTAATCCCTATTTGTTCAATTAAATATTGAGAATAAACGGACGTATTCTGTTTAATTACGCTGACAGAAACGTAGTAATTAACGAAGCTAATCATAAGCACTGTTAATAAGATCATAACGGTGAAGGACAGCAGAAACTTCGTACGCAGCTTCAAATTCAGAAATTTGGAAATGACAGTAGACAAACACTTCACCTGCATTCTGATGGAATGGCAAGTGCGTGAGCCAGCAGCTCACGCACGTATTGTTAGCATTATAAACCTTTCCACGGTAATCGGCTATGGATTGCGTGCATTAATACTTATCGTAATTGAGTTCCATTGTTGCAAATCCACAGAACTCTGGAAAGCTGTGCAGCACTTTGTTAATCTCATCCTGGCTATAGCCCATTTTGCGAAGATGCATCTGTTTGACTGTTTCAGCGGCATTCTGTGCAGAGATGAAATCCTCCATATGCTCGAATAGCTTTGCACCCCATTTCTGCCCGAATCCAACATGAAGACGCTCGTCGGCGATATCATATTCGGATTGGATAGATGATAAGGGATCACCGTGCTTCATGAAGGCAGCAATCGACTTCCGTTTCTTAATGAAGGAACAGGGCTCCATAACCATGGTCAAACTGGAATAAAACTCTGGAAACACCTGCTTCATCGTTTCCGGCGTCGGCGCTGTGGATGGATGCCAAGAGAAATCCTCCGTGCGATAGCCCATCTGCTTTAACCGTCGAACCCCCATTTGACTATGACGGACCTCATCCCACGTATGCCGTGCTACATCCAGGTAGAAATCGACTGGCATTTTCTGCACGCCGTAGTACAGATAGGTCAGGCTTTCCACTGCCGACATTTCACTGGCATTGATGAAGATCATATGTTTCAAGCTGTCGTAAGTGGGAGATTTCGGATCGAACATCGCGCTTTTATATTTCGTCAGATCGACATGCGGATACTTCGGATCGTTAGCAGGCTTCAGTGGAATCGGGCCCGCTGGCTCGAGAACCGGATGGTCTGGCCAATCGATCTTTTTCTTCGACGATGATTGTTCGAGCACCTTCCATACCTGATCGATATAACCTAACCAACTATGATACGCATCACGTTTCTCTTGATCTTCAACATAAGCAAACTTCACGTAAGGAATGCCCCAGGAAATCATCTGTTCCTTATCTATCTCGATATATCGCAGTTTATCAAACGTCGGTCCGTCCAGGATCGGATCGAGCGTTTCATGAAATGTGGTATACTGCTCATAAAGTTTCTGAACGATGAACTTATAACCCGCAGCAAATTCAATCAGTCCTCCCGCTTGCGTAATACGCTGGCAAGCTTCTTGGAGGCCACTCGGCGTCCATGCTTTATCATTGATATCCGCGCCAGGCAACTCGCTGATCCGTTCACGCAGATGGACCATATGCTGCGTGTGCAGGTACGACAATCGCACAAGCTCCCCCTTCAGTTCCCAGTCTGGCACAGACGAGACCCATCCCATCGTCATTCGGGACAGCTCGAACTCTAACCAGAAGCACATCTTAAGCAATTTTGCGGTATCTATCGGTCGCAGCAGCGAGCCTCTATACGAAGATGCAGCTTCAAGGAAGCTGTAGTCCGTTACGTCCACTTCAATTCTCTTCGCCATTGATGTTTACCCCCATAAGAAGAAATGACTTTCACTCTATCGTGTAAACGGCACGATAGACTGCTCCACACCCGTGCCTTCTTACCAATACACCAGACCGTTTCTTAGCCGTTGTATCTTCGTACCCCTCGAATACATAAATATCAGTTCCCGCGCACCCTTCCATCCGAAGCGTTAACGTTCGTTCTGCCATTACCCAGCGTATCGACCAGCTATCACTAGTCGTGCATACACGTAGATTCATGAGGTGCTGATAGCCAAACTCACTCCCGATGGGCGCACATGGCTGCGTTTCGAACTCCGTCTCCATCTTCCCTTGGCAGTGAAACAGCCAATCTGTCTGATGTTCGTCTGCGCTGATGACCTCAAACGTATCCGAGATGTATCCTTCTTGAAGATGGATCTCGCGGACATAATCGACGCCAGGATACACATCTTTAGCTTTGGCTCGGATGCGGTTCCTCTCCGGTTCGAATTGTTCGACAACTCCCAGCTCCGAACAGATCTGATCGACACCATCGACGATGACCGTATTATGAGCGATGGTCTTCCGTTGCCATTCTAGAAATAAGAAAGAACCATACCCATTCGAGGAAATATCGTGAGACCATAAGCAATCCGCGTCGAACAACTCGATATTCATTAAATCAGGGTGTGCATGGCTCTTCGTATTCAGTCCGTATTTCATAAATAAAGCCGTTTTCCCTGCGCGTAACGAGCAAATATTCGAAGCAGGATAATTTTTCGTTGCACGGAGCATCTCTTCCCCAGCATATTTTCCTTTGCCGAAGAGGAGGCGCTGAACCCACCCCTCAGGTGAATTCTCGATCATTCCTCCATAAGCCATCGTTGGCCGGTAGTACGCTTCGTAAGATCTGGAAAGTGCATACTCGAAGGCTGGATCTGGAAACAATCGATTCGCGTACTCGTACTGACCCGCATAGTGAGTCAGCGCGATATTCGGCCAGCCGTCATTCGGATTGGGGAAAACACCGTTATCAAACACAAGCTCAGCTGGGAACACATACATCCGTTTAACGATCTCATCCATTCCTATGCATGCCACATCATACATACGGGCGAACAACAGGAAATACGTGAACGGTTCTACGCAATAGAAATGATAGTGAAACGAACCTTCGTACCAGAATCCTTCCGCAGTTACACCTTCCTGCAATTGCCGCAGCAAGCCGAAAGGTCCCTCCAAGGCTCTCTCAACGTAGCTGAGATCACCGAAGAACATCCCCGTCATGCCCACTGCTGCCTTCATCCAACACGAAATGTTGTGAATACTCGTACAGTGGCTGTCGAGCAGCTCTACTTGGGGGGCGAATAGCTTGCTTTTGTAGTGCCGCAGCTCTGCGGCGCTTAACGTCTCCTTAATCATCTCCATTCCCTGCAGCAGCCAAATCATGCCAACCGCATCGCAGAGATCGATGCCGGCTATTTTGCCTACATAGCCTGGCGGAACATCTACCTGGAGCTGTTTATAATGATCACAATAAAATGACAGCACGCTGCGGATGTAGGTCGGATAACGATCATCGCCTGTGAGTCTGTACAGCACCCCTGCGTAAAATACATGCTTATGCGCTTCATCTCGGTACAAATAATTCCATGCTTGATCAAAGCGGGCACCCTTATTGGCGTGGCCACAGCTTCGGCAGCTGTTCACATGAGGCGCTTCCCTCTGGAAATCAATCCTGCTCCCGCAAGCTTCGCAGAAATAATTGTGACCCCATCCCGTAATTCTCCCTGGATCATCTGCGTAATGATGGAGCCACCACTCTGTGGTCTCCAGCAGGGTGTCATAGATGCTCTTCGCCCAAGCTTCCGTCCGAATCTTCTCTTGAACAGCCTGCCAGTCCTGTACATAGCTCACGTTAACACTCGTCCCCTTCATACTTGGTACAATTCACGATCGACGGTTCCCCTAACGGCTACCGTGTCATTCCGATCAATGCGCGATCTAGATCTTCGATAATCGAATCTGCACTTTCCAGTCCAACTGAAATGCGCATTAGACCGATCGGAATTCCTGTTAGGAGGGATGTCTCCTCGTTGACCCATAGACCAGGTGAATTGATGAGACTCTCAAAACCACCCCAGCTTGGGCCTTCTTCAAAATAGCGCAAGCTTTTCATCATCTTCATAATCTGCTGTTTATCGCCCTTAGGCACGAAGCTCATCAAACCGGAGTAACCGGACATCTGCCTGCACCCAAGCTCGTATTGCGGATGGCTGGGCAAGCCTGGATAGTAAACAGCGGATACTTGAGCATGGCCTTCAAGGAAAGCGGCGACCTTCCTACCATTCTCCTGATGCTGCCTCATCCGAACCGAGAGAGTGCGCAGGCTCCGGATGAGCAGCCAAGATTGGTGGGGATCCATAACAGCCCCAAACAAACTTCTTTCGTTATTTGTAATCGATTCCAGAACCTGCTTGCTGCCTATGATGACACCACCCAGAATATCGCTGTGTCCACCCAAATACTTCGATGCGGAGTGAACCACGAGATCAATGCCATAGGCAAGGGGATTCTGATAAAGCGGCGTCGCCCATGTATTATCAATGATCGTCGCAATCCCGTAAGATTTCGCCAACGCTGAGATGGCCTTCAGATCCTGGAGCGAGAAAATGTTCGATAGTGGACTTTCCAAATATATAACTTTCGTATTAGGGCGGATGGCTTGCTCGAATTCTTCGATGCTTTCCCCTGATACGAGCGTAACCTCACAGCCGAACTTCTTCATGTAGGTTTCTAGAAAAGCTTTCGCTGGCACGTAGGCCGCACGAGGACAAATCACATGGCTATCTTTCTCCAGATAGTAGGACAGGGCAGCGCTTATAGCAGCCATTCCCGATGAGAAACAACGTGCTTCCTCCCCACCCTCGAGCGATGCGATTTTCATTTCGGCTATCTCCGTCGTTGGGTTTGCAACCCGCGTATACGTATACCCGTGATTGATTGTTTTCCTTGTAAACAGCGAGTTTTGAAAAATAGGGGGCACGATGGCACCCAAATAACGGTCATAATCGTCACCGAGATGAGCAAGTACGTCTTCCTTACTTTTAATATCATCCTTATCCATATCTGCTCTCCTCCTTACGATCTGGAGGCTAATAGTGGGAACATTCGACCTGCCAGCGGTTGATTTTCCTGCAAGTTCAGATCCATCGTGATCGCATGCTTCTTCCCGTTAAAGGTCGTTCCGTCCGGCATGTAAATGATCGCTAGCGCACGTCTCGGTTTATCCGTTACATTCGAGTGTGCATAGTGAAAGGTAAGTCCATTATGAAACGTACAGCTTCCTGCTTTTAACGGCACCTTCACAGGCTTCGCATTCTCATAATCGGTCCCCTTCACAAACTCGAATAGATCTTGCGGATTGGCCAAATCGATATGGTTCAGTTTACCGGCATTTTGCGATTTCGGTACGAACATCATGCAACCATTCGACTCATCCACATCATCGAGTGCGATCCATATCGACATAGCTCCCTGCTCCGTCATCGGCCAATAAGGGTAATCTTGATGCCATGGGGTCGGTTTCGAATCGCCTGGCATTTTCCACAGGGCATGATCGTGAAAGAGACGGATTCCACTTGCACCCGTAAGTTCAAGTGCCATCTGCGCAAACCGCGGGTTGAATGAATACTTATGCATGCCGGCATGGTCCCGCCAGACGTTAACACGCTGGTTAAGCACGCGGTAATAGCTGCCGCCTTTTTTATCCGTTTGCAAGGACAGCGACGCAGACTCCTCGACCATCACTTCTTCCATACATTGACGGAGCTCAATTAATTCTTGCTCATTCAGGACATTATCGACTTGTACGAACCCGTTCTCTTGATAAAATGTGCGTTGCTCCAAGGTTAATAGCGATTGAATTGCGTTGGTCATGGCAGCCAGCTCCTTTTGTACTTTCTGTACTTTAATCTCACTTTATCATGCGTACAAGGGAGCAGACTTGGTGAATCCGTCAGAGTTTCAAGGTGATTTGCCAGCTTTCCTTCTAGATGGAAATAATCTATGATAAAAAGAAATAAAGCACTTATCTTCCTTTCCGGAGGTCTTGCCCGATGACCCGATTTGACAATGAAAGTTACTTGGAAGCGTATGACTTTCCCTTTCATCTCGAGCAGTACACGTTCAAAAAAAAAGAATCCGTCAAGCCACATTCACACGAATTCGTCGAGTTTGTGTATGTGGTAGAGGGATCGGGTCGCCATATCTATGCAGGATCGGAATATCTTATTCAGGAAGGTGATGTCTTCGTCATCGAGCCGGATGTCGAGCATGCTTATTTCGTGGATGAGCATCTTATCGTGTACAACATCCTGTTTGCTCCTTCCATCTTGAGTCACGAGCTGCAATCGTTATCCAACGTAACGTCGTTCGTCGACTTCTTCTACGTGGAGCCTTTTCTGCGGCAGTCCGTGCATTTCCAGTCCCATCTCAGGCTGAATCCACACCAACGGATCGAGATGAAACAGCTGCTTGACCGCATCCTTAGCGAATACACCGAGAAGATGCTCGGTTATCGCCTGCTCGTGAAGACTAGGCTAATCGAAATGTTCGTATTCCTCAGCCGGTGTTACGACCAAATGCTGCACAAACCGATGACAGCGCTAGCCTCTGAGCATAAAATCATTGAGCGTGTTGCTGAGTTTATCGAGCTGCACCACGCCAACCCGCTGTCACTTGCCCAAGTCAGCCAAATGTGCGGCATGAGCCAGTCTGCCTTCACATCTAGATTTAAGCAGTACATGGGCAAGACCTTCATTGAATTCCGTAATGAAATTCGTATACGGATAGCGAAAGAGCTGATGCTTTCTACGAATAGCAACATTTTACAGATTGCCCAAGAGGTCGGCTTCGACGACTTGAGTTTTTTCAATAAACTTTTTAAACAGATGCATGGAATCTCGCCCGGCAAATTCCGCAAAAGTCAGAAGGAAGCTTAACCGTCAGCACCTGCCTGAACAGATCCATTCCGATCTAGCCGATCACATGAATCTGAATGTCCCAATCCGCCAACTGCTCAGGGATTCCCTCTACTTGAATATCGCGTGGAACTGTTATGTGCATGACTCGTTTTCCCTCTTCCTTCGACCATGAAACATCGATACGCCCATAAGCAGTCGGAACGCTTCCCTCTGCCCAGAGCAGTTCCGTCACAGGCGGGACGATTCGAATTTTCTGGTAGCCCTCCTCTACTTTCTCAATGCCCAATAGCTGATTCCCAAGGACAAAAGCCGGCGCAGCCGACCATGCATGCGCATGACTCCTTGGGAATACTTGAAAGGTTTCCCACGTGGTGGTAGCACCGTGTCGGATCATTTGGCCCCAGTCGGTCTTGATCTGCGCCAAAGTGCGATCGAGTTCACCGAAACGCTTCCATACTTCAAACAAATAGAATGAGAAGAAGGGAGAGCCAATTTGAATCCACTCCTCCGGTGGATTCAGCAGCTGAKGCTCGATAATAGCCGCCTGCCGCTCTCCAAGACAGTCCGCCAGATAAAGTAACACATGTGTCTGGAGACTTGTCGTTGTCGAAAGCTTACCGTTACGATAGATACCGTCTAGGTAGACTTGAGCATCATCGTCCCATAAATGTTCATCAATAGCCCTCTTCAACTGCTCCGTGTGATGAAGCAGACTCTCCGCATCGCTGAATAGTCCCAGCGATTCCGCCATCTCCGCTGCGATTCGGTGGCATTGGGCCAGCTGCGCCTGCTGCGCTGTGACTACACCAACAGAGGGAATATCGATTGGCGCCCAATCGAGCATATTCCAAGAACTCGTATCAAACAGGCCATCTTCGTTGAGAAATCCCCTATATGCATCAAGGGTTATCCTAATTTCCGGATAGATGGCCTCAATGAATGTATGATCTCCGCTATAGTCGACATACTCCTTACAGGCGATAATCCAACTAAAGGTCCACATCGGAATCGCTGCCTGCCAATCCGTAGGAAATAAGGCAAGCAGAAGCGGACTTTGACTCCGCGAACGCGGCACCATTTCCAAGCAATGCCTGACAAGCTCGTAGGAACCGAACAACTGATAGTTCACAAGTGCGCTCACTCGGCAGTCCCCTACCCAGAATACCTGCTCATAGGTGGGACAATCGACGAACGTATCCTCCATGCACATGTGCGACGTATGCCTGGAAATTTCCCAAATATCATTCAGCAAGGGATCTGAGCAGCGGAATAGCGCTTTATCCGTAGCTGGATAGCTAGACTGCTGCAGCTGGATTCGGTGCAGATGGACCTGCGTATCCGCTTGGCGCACGGTGACGATCAAATACCGGAAGCCCATCCGGGTGAAGCTCTTAAACACCTGTCTACCTTCACAACATATGTACCGGAATGAATTATTGCAGCCTGATGTATAGGCATTGACGCCATTGACACGGTTTTCGAATCCGTAGACATCGAGCACCGTTCCTAGAGCCGCATCAATCTCTAATTCAATCGTCCCTACGTATATTTTCCCGAAATCCAATATGAATTCGAGATCCCCGCCTTCTACGGTATCGGGAAGCACAGTCGGCAGCAGATGGTCATGGAGCATTCGCTCCAGACGGTTCGTAATGGGATAGTGCTTGACGAATCGTTTGCGCATCATCAACGAATAAATCATTTTATTTACGAGTACATGCCTAGGATGAACCGTCTTGCACATGTCATGGTACGCCTCGAATGCCTTCAAGGTGGAGCAAGCTCCGATTTCCAGCAGCAGCGGATGCTCATGATTCAAACCCGTTCGCTTCTCAACGCCCCCGTATACAGGCTGAAAGCCGTCGGCATACGACTCGATCGTCTCGAATGGGCCAATGGTTACGAATGAGGCGGCTTGATCGCCACCAGTAGGATGTGCGAACCGCAGCTCTGTATCGAAATTGAATTCCAAATGGCTGAACAAATCATTATGAACACCGCAAATTTCCATCATGAATAGATGCTCACCGGCCGCCAGCCGTATCTCGTCATTATGAACATACCAGCGGTCATCTATCTTGAAGCGTCCCTGAACACTGTTCCATTTGGAATGTGCGAACGTTAGACGACCTTTAGTTTCTGCCTCAGCCACCAGCCTAACGGCCAAAAATCCGCTGAATATCTTCGCATTCGCATCCCGCGAGCCTGGATACAGATTATCCCGCATATTAACGGATATCACTTGGCGGATGGGTACAATTTCACTAAGTGCGAGGATCTGCTTCGGCCTGACGATCTGTGTGGACAACGGCTCAATGACTCGGGGG
Source organism: Paenibacillus sp. 01T442 (assembly GCF_056398345.1). Taxonomy (NCBI): domain Bacteria; kingdom Bacillati; phylum Bacillota; class Bacilli; order Caryophanales; family Paenibacillaceae; genus Paenibacillus; species Paenibacillus sp. 01T442. The sequence continues at coordinate 21,819 of NZ_JBFTPF010000043.1, read as the reverse complement.
TACAGTCCGCCCCAAGGCGCGCCTCCGTAAGGAGCAACAACTTCACTTCTCACCCAACAACTCTCGTCATCGTAGGATGGGAGCACCCATTGTTCGCTCATCGCGTTCGCATCGTATATTTCCATCCACCCCAGATTCACATTTCGCTTGACGACATCAGCATCATATCCCTCATKCCTACAACAAAGCCATGTTTCATCTGTTCCGATCACTTGAATACCGGCGGAGCCGTGCAAGGATAACTCAGCAATAAGTCCCGCTTCATTCTCAATGTATTGATAATTGGAATGACCATAGTGCCAGACCTGCACGGCAATTACATTCATAACTGGTCGCAATAGGTGAGTAATATCAAACTCATCATAATACCAATGATCCGCTGTGGAACGAATTGGGCCTTCTCCAAGCTCCGCTCCATTCACCCATAACCTAAACTTGGTATCCGCAGAGATAGACAGTATAGCTCGATTAGCTACCTCTACCTCGTATGTAAACGTTTTCCGAAAAAGGATGTGCTCATTAATCGGTCTTCGGTCTCCCGACTTCCATATCCACTTCGCCTGATCGAACATGAGGCGCTCCCCACTTTCTGTTGAAGTTAATCGTGTTCTTCGAATATCCGAGCTTCGATCCGTTCAGCCAATTGGACATGCAGGGCACGATCCGGGTGATTGATGCCATTGGCTAATCTAACATGAGGCGCTTGCCCCTCCAGCAACCAGTTCTCGAATAGCGCATACATATCCACGTATGCCAGCTTTTCTTGCTCCATATACTCCCTCAGCGCAAGGGTATACAGCCGCAAATATCCCTTCTCCGCCGTATCTGAGAAGCGAGACACAACCGTTCTATCCCTCTCATGCATGGAATCGTTATCATGCAACATCATCATGTTCGGCGTAAGCAACAGAAGATCTGCTTCTGTATCCCGCTTCACAGTTCGCACGAACGCGTCCATTTTTTCCAAATATGGCTTAAGCCCCGCCTCCCCGGCATGACAATCATTCACACCGAAGCCAATGGTAACGAGATCCGGTTGATACGCAATCACATCCCGCTGCCATCTCGGCTCCGACTTCACTGCCGTATCACCAGATACACCAGCATTGATGACATTCAGAATCGTCGTAGGATACCGTTTCACGATGCGATTCTTAAGCAGATTGTGGTAGACTTGCTCATGCTCGATGGTCGCGTATTCCATACATCCTTGGGTCACACTATCACCGAAAGCCACGTAAGTGACGGGACGAGCCCGAACATCGTCCGCTTTCTCCTTAAGACGCTTCTGGAATCGGGCAAAAGCACTCATAACGGATCCACCAACGTATCCGGATTATGATAATTGCGTGGCCAATTGAACACTTTCAATTGCTGCAGCAGCTCTGTCGGCAACGGCTGCCCATCTGAAACTTTGAGATTGGCTTCCACTTCCTCCACGTTGCGCATCCCCGGAATGACGCAGCTTACAGCTTCATCTGACAGACAGAACCGAAGTGCAACTTCGGCAAGCGTCATCGTCGCATCGTATTCACGGATCATCCGTTTGATCACATCCACCTTCTCCAGCGTCCGCAGAAAACGTTCGCCCTTGAAATAGCTCCGTCTAACATCGCCTGGAGCGAAAGTCTCGTAGGTTTCTGGCACCCAGCTGCCGATCAGCGAACCTTCATCGAAGGGAACTCGGGCAAGGACAGCCACGCCATTCTTCTTACATACAGGTAACAGCTCCTCTGCTGGCCTCTGTTCAAAAATATTATAAACAACCTGCTCAGCTTGGATCAGCCCCGCCTCTGCTAGCGCAATACCGTCCTGCGGGCGATAATCGCGAATAGACACGCCGAATTCTCGGATTTTTCCTTCTTTCTGGAGCTCCATCAACGCCTCATGCCATTCGCGATCCTCCAACCCCCTAGGGAACCAACCATGCAACTGATACAAATCAATGGTATCCACCCCGAGCCTGGTCAAGCTGTCTTCGCACTGTTTGCGAATGTGAGCTTTGGGATAGCGCCCTGTCATAGTTGGATCAAGCTCATTTGGATGCGGCCATTGAACTGGTTGCACCTTGGAAGCGATATAAATATGATTGTGGTGCCATTCCTTGAGTGCCTTGCCGATAACTTCCTCCGAGTGGCCTTTCCCATACATTTGAGCTGTATCTACCAGGTTGACACCCCGATCCCAGGCTTCAAGCAGGGTTTTAACTGAATGACGATCATCCACTTGTCCGAAAGCTCCGCCGCCGCCAATCTGCCAGCCTCCGAAACCGATTTCCGAAACATCCCATTGTGTATGGCCAAATTTCCGATATTGCATAAGAAGCATTCTCCTCCCTCGAATCACCTTTCAGTATAAGGCGTTTATGAAGAGACTTTCTTGGTCGATCTGCCAGAAAAAGCAYGCCAAATTCGAACTTCACAGCTCAGAATGGATGATGTAGAATGTAGGAAATTCCGGACATTTCCACGTATCCCGCGTCCGAATGCATGAAGGGACGAAAAGCATATGAAGGAGGAATGGATGGCTATGCGAGGAGAACATCATTTAAGTTTTACTGAGGATGGGGCGTGGTGTTTCTTCGCTGACCCACGAGCAGTCCGTTATGTCGGGCAGCAGGACCGAACCTATGTCGGATGGTTAACGAAACAGGGCCACGTCATGATCGGTACCTATGATCATCGTGACGGTTCAGTTAACTCCCTTATGATTAAGCCAAGTTTGCAGAAAGATGATCATGCGAATCCCTCGCTGTATATCCCTACCGATGGACGTGCAATTATCTACTACTCTGCTCATAATGGAAAGACGATGTATTACCGTCAAATGGAAACGGCAGAGGAAATCGCATCCTTTGGCGCTGAGCAAGAACTTCCAGAGAATACGAGCGGCATGCATGGATATACATACCCCAATCCGATTCATCTCCGTCAGGAACACAAGCAGTATTTGTTCTGGCGTGGCGGTAATTTCAAACCCAATTTCAGTTCCTTACCCGATAAAGAGGGGACATGGTCGGAACCTCAAACCTTAATCATGGGAGAAGGAGCCCGCCCCTACGTCAAATATACAAGCAATGGCGAGGATACCATCTGGTTTGCTTTTACCGACGGACACCCCAATATAGAACCGCACAACAGCATCTACTGCGGTTGCATCCAAGATGGCAACCTCTCTCATGCGGACGGTTCAACCATTAAATCACTAGCTAATCTGCCTATGCTTCCCCGTGAAGCCGATGTCGTGTTCGACGGAACCCTGCATGGTGCGAAGGCTTGGATCTGGGATATTGCCGTGGATGCCAAAGGGCATCCCGCTATCGTATACGCCGTTTTCCACGCCAATACAGACCACCGTTATTGGTACAGCTATTGGAACGGCGACTCCTGGGAGAGTCATGAAATGACAGTCGGCGGGTCCTGGTTCCCGCAGACCGAGCAAGGCGCCGTGGAACGGGAGCCCTTCTACTCGGGCGGCCTTATACTGGATCATGACAACCCGGCCAACGTATATCTGTCGCGTTCAGTCAATGGGATATTCGAAATTGAGCATTGGCACACGACCAATTATGGTAAAACGTGGGATTCAACAGCCGTGACTACCGGTTCTTCTCACAACAACGTGAGACCCGTCCTAGCCAAGAACAACGGGCAAGAAGATGCGCTCCTTCTGTGGATGCATGGGGATTATGTTCATTTTACTAACTATGAGACGGCTTTGAAGATGAAGTCGGTTACGGGGAAACGATAGGAATAGGATTTCGATCATTCTATTTAGGCTTTTTTATTCTTAGCCAAAGGGATAGTGAGAATAGGCGCCTTATAACCAAACGATGATGGCCTAGTAAGCGGAGCATAACCCGACCGTTCACCAAGCAGCAGCTGCCTGCCTAATCTACTGAACACACTAACCAAGAGCCAATAGTCCGAAACATCCTACTTAAAAACAACAAGTAGACCAAAAATCGCACGATAATTCGATTTTTCCGAACTAATCGACAGATTTTCACAGTGACAGCTGGTTTAGGGCATTTTAATTGGGGGAAATCGAACTACTCGTACGAATCTCCACGAACGATCACTAATAGGTGGGTAAATTCGAACTATAACCCTCACTACGTGCACATTCGACTATTCCAGTGTAAAAGGGAAGCCCTAAACCCTCAAATTTAAATAAGCCCCCATCCTTCTTATGGAAGGACGAAAGGGCTTATTCTTGTGCGTATACGGACTCATTTCACATTAACGACGAAAGGCACTGTAAACACCTCTCCGTTATGCTGGAACTGGCCCCACAGCTTATAGACTCCCGCTTCTGGGAATGAGGTTGCAAACTTAGCAATAGGACCCGTCGCCTTCTCCTCAAGCGGATGTACATGAATGTATTGCTCGGCATCAGCTGACAGAATCACAACATGGCCTACAGCGCCTAAGTAAGGCTGCAGATTCGTGATCTCTTTGTTCGTCTGAGCGTCTCGAATCATAAAACTAAGCGTAACATCTTCGTTGGCTTTTAAACTGCTCAAGGAAAGTTCAACAGCTTTACCGCTAACCACTTGCTGAAGCTTGGCATCCGCTTTAAGCACGGTATGTTCCGCCTCTTTACCGGCAACCTTCACCCATTGACTGAGCGTAGTGCTCGTTCCGCCACTAGGAATAAAATCAGCAATGAGCTTATAATCCCCACCTGCATCGAAGCTTGTGCTGACCGTAAACTTGCCATTTCCTTGGTAAGTCGGATGGATATGTTGAAAGGACGATAGATTGTGATTCACAATTATCAAATGCAGCAACTTCTCATGATTTACTTGAAAATCAGTAACTGGTTTGCCGGCACCGTCCGCAATTTGGATCGTTAATTCTGAACTCTCATTCGCTTTCAGATTTGCCGATCCGAAGGTGAACGATGCGTTCACCTTCGGGGATGCCTTCGGCGTTTCGCCCCCATGTCCACTATGTCCATCGGCACTTGCTGGGCTGGAGGCTGCCTCATGGCTGCCATGCTGACTCTTGCTCGAGGAGGCTTCTCTGACACTGCCGCATGCGCTCAGAAACAGTACCGCGAGCATAGCTGAGATAAGCCCTATTTTATGCATATACATGCGCTACTCTCTCCTATATTTAGGTCAATTCTTTATGGATCTTCACACGTTGAAGACGCAGTGCATTAAGAACAACAGAAACTGAGCTTAATGCCATGGCTAGGCCCGCCACCCAAGGCGCTAATAAGCCAAGCGCAGCAATAGGTATACCTAACGTGTTGTATCCGAGTGCCCAGACCAAATTTTGTTTGATGTTGCGCATCGTTTGGCGGCTCATGTAGATCGCATCCGGAATACTGGCTAAGTCCCCGCGCATGAGTGTCACATCGGCAGCCTCCATGGCCACATCCGTACCCGTTCCGATCGCCATCCCGATATCAGCCGTCGCTAGCGCCGGTGCATCGTTAATACCATCTCCAACCATCGCCACTTTCTTTCCTTGCGCTTGAAGTTTTTTCACTTCTTCCGCTTTGCCTTCGGGTAGAACCTCCGCACGAACATGCTCAATACCCACTTGAGCTGCGATCGCTCTGGCTGTCCGCTCGTTATCACCAGTGATCATGATGACCTGTAGGCCCATAGCCTTCAAACGGCTAACCGCGGCATGTGACGTTTCTTTCACGGTATCGGCTACAGCTACTATACCCCCGTACCCTTTATCAATGGCAACAAGCATCGCTGTTTTACCGGACTCCTCCAGCTTCGACATCATGTCGTCATCAGCTTCCTTCACATCTACACCGAATTGCTCCATGAGACGCCGCGTCCCGATGAGTAGCTCTTTCCCTTCAACGACAGCTTTAATACCATACCCAGGGATAGCTTCGAATGATTCTACGGCGGTTAGTTCAATACCCATGTCTCTAATCCCTGCAACAATCGCTTCTGCGAGGGGATGCTCCGAGTTTCTCTCCGCGGCGCCTACAAGCCGTAGGAATTCGGCTTCGTCACCTTCGGCGTACACATCGGTAAGTGCTGGCTTTCCTTGGGTGACTGTACCTGTTTTATCTAAAATGATTACATCAATCTGATGGGTCTTCTCCAGATGCTCGCCGCCTTTGAACAAAATACCCAGTTCGGCTGCGCGCCCTGATCCCGCCATAATCGAAGTCGGTGTCGCTAAGCCCAGCGCACAAGGACAGGCAATAACCAAGATGGCTATGGCTTTCTCCAAAGCCCCAGCAAAATCGCCCGGCGTCACGATGAAATACCAGACTAGGAAGGAGACAAGTGAAATACCCACAACAATGGGAACGAATATCCCCGAAATAACATCGGCTACCCGTTGAATCGGTGCTTTCGAACCTTGCGCTTCTTCGACGACTTTAATAATTTGTGCCAGTGCAGTATCTTTCCCAACCTTGGTCGCTTGCATGCGAAGCCTTCCATTTTTATTGATGGTTGCTCCGATTACCGCATCACCAGGTTTCTTGGTTACGGGCAGACTTTCTCCGGTGAGCATCGATTCGTCAACAGAGGATTGACCTTCTAGCACTTCTCCGTCTACCGGAATTTTATCTCCTGGACGGACAAGCACGATATCCCCCGTCACCACTTCTTCAATGGGTATGTTGAGCTCTTGGCCTTCGCGGATAACCAGCGCAGTCTTCGCTTGCAGCCCCATCAAAGACTTAATCGCTTCTGATGTCCGTCCTTTAGCCAGAGATTCAAACAATTTGCCCATGATGACTAACGTAATCAGCACAGCACTTGTTTCATAGTACAGAGACGGCCCATGATGCATGCTGGCGCCACCGATCACCCAGTCGATCGTCAAATACAGACTATAGAAGTAGGCGGCTGAAGTCCCCAGTGAAACCAGTACATCCATGTTGGCAGAGCCATTTCGCAGCGCTTTATAAGCACCTTCGTAGAATTGTCTACCAATGTAGAATTGAACCGGCGTTGCCATAATCAATTGAAACCACGGGTTCATGAACAATTCCGGTATCCAAATCCATGAAGTAAACGAAAAGTGGCTGACCATCGACCACAGCAACGGCAACGATAAGATCGCAGATAACAGAAGCTTGCGCTTTTGCTTACTAATCTCCTGCTGCCTATGCTCTGAGGGGTCGCCTTGCTCTTGTTTTGGGATCGCTTTGTAACCGAGTTTCTCCACCCGCTTCTGCATATCCGATACCGCAAGCTCGGCTGAATTGTATACGACATGGGCCGTTTCCATTGCAAAATTTACCGTAGCTGCTCTCACACCAGGCAACTTGTTTAGGGTCTTCTCAATCCGTTGGGCACAAGCCGCGCAGGTCATGCCTTCAAGCTGCAAATCAACGGCTTCCTTCGCCGTGTCATAGCCTAGCTTCTGAATGCTTTGTTCCATCTTCGCAGCATCGATTCGATTAGGATCATAAGTTACTGTTGCTCGTTCCATCGCGAAGTTAACATTGGCTTCCGTGACCCCTTCCAACTTGTTCAAACCCTTTTCAATGCGATTCGCACAAGCGGCGCATGTCATTCCCGTTATCTGCAGTGATGTTTGCTTCGTATTTGTTGCAGCATCAGCATTTTCCATCATCTACACCTCTTTTAGTTGACGTCGTAGCCTTGCTCTTCAATCGCTTCTTTGATCGCATCTTGCGTTAGCTTATTTTCATCAAATTCCACATGGACCGTTCCGTTCGCTAAGTCAACTTTCCCTGAAGCACCTATTGTTTTCAAAGCACCCTCAACGGAATTCACACAGTGGTTACAGGACATGCCTGCTACTTTCAACGTTACATTTTGCATCGTTTCATTCTCCTTTATATGTTGAATTTAATTTCTTCTTGGTAAAAGGTTACCGACTACTTCAGTATGGCCAACTTGAAATTGTTCAACAACCAGATCTTGTTTTTAGTATACCCCCCTACCCTATATTAGTCAAGTCGGAAATTAATTTTGTCTGAGGGGTTCCCTAGGCATGCACATGTGTTCCCACAGTCCTATACGATTCTCGGTTATATCTGACTTTACGAGGATGAATTCATACCCTTGCGCATATCCTATTCCATAGAACACCTTCGGAACATCTTGCCTAATTCGTTTAAAAAGCAATAAATCCGTGTAAATAAAACACAGGAGGTGTTTTATTATGAAGATCATGATCACAGCTGCAGAGGCTATAGAAAAGGGCGTGTGGCTAGAGCTCCTTCGTCTCTTCGGCAGAGATAAAGATGAGGATATTTGGCCTCAACAGGAGTTTATTCTAACGGAACAACAGGCGATTAAGTTGAACCTTATCAAGAAATAAGCACATAGCGTTTAACTCACATAAGGACCTCACCTATTTGGTGAAGTCCTTTTAGCTACGTTGGTATGATCCCCAGATCAGATCCGTCATTTCATGAGTTTATTGATCGTTGTTAGTAACTCGGTTATTACTTCTTCATCGCCTTCTTGGATGCGATCAATCACACAGCTTTTCATATGATGCTCAAGTAATTGCTTACTTACCCCATTTAACGCGGATTGGATGGATGAAATCTGATTCAGCACATCGTCACAGTACGTATCTTTCTCAATAAGCCCCTTAACCCCACGAATTTGCCCCTCGATCCGGTTCAATCGGGTGATTAGATTACTCTTGGCTTTATCGGAATGGTGACTCTTTCGTTCGCTTGAAGTTGCACACATGTCGTGTGAGTTGCTCTCCTCCGTCATCCCAATCACTCCTTTATTGATTGCATTTTATCATAGCCCCCCACCCTATGCAAACGGAATAAAACACAACCCACACTAACGTCATCGTTTATCCAATCGGCTTCGGCGTTACAGGTGCTGACACCATCGCCATACGGTTTTTCATCGAAAGGAATAAGGTAAGGAGTGCAAGGAAAGCCACAACGATAGACAGGATCCAAATCGCGTTGCTGAAACCGAAAAAATCGTATGAATGGCTTCCATGGTGTTGTCTGGTCGCTCGTTATCGCGGATGCCGTTGCCTTCTTGGTCGGGGCGGTCATGCTCTATGTGCTGCGAAATAAACTTCAGCCTGATTTAGAGCAATTGGTGCATTAGACTTTAACAAAAAAACGATCCTGAGATATGTCTCAGGATCGTTCGATTTGATATAAATAATATAAGGAGGAATATGATTTATCCTACTCCACCGTCACACTCTTCGCCAAATTCCTAGGCTTATCAACGTCATTTCCACGCGCCAACGACGCGTAGTAAGACAACAACTGCAAAGGAATGACAGACAACGCAGGCGTCAATACATCCAACGTTTTTGGAATAATGAACGTACTATCAACTGACTTCTGCAGCTCCGTCTCACCTTCCACAGCAATACCCAGCACGTTCGCGCCACGCGCCTTCACTTCTTTAATATTGCTCACGGTTTTCTCCAGCAGCTCGTGTTGTGTTGCTAACGCGATCACCGGAATATCATCCTCGATCAACGCAAGTGTTCCGTGCTTCAACTCACCAGCTGCATACGCCTCGGAGTGGATGTACGAGATCTCTTTCAACTTCAAAGAACCTTCAAGCGCTACCGCATAATCCAAACCTCTGCCGATAAAGAACAGATTATCATGCTTTGCCATCTCTTCAGCTACAACCTTCAAAGCTTCCGCTTGCTCGAGGATCTCGCTAACTTGCGCAGGCAATTCCTTCATCGCTGCAATCACTTCAGCAATTTCCTCAGGCGTTTGCGTGCCCAATGTTTGCGCTAGGTGCAAGCCCAAGAGGTAGAACGCGATCAATTGTGACGTGTACGCTTTCGTCGAAGCTACCGCAATTTCCGGTCCTGCCCATGTTGTAATGATATCGTTCGCCTCACGCGCAACGGAACTTCCTACAACATTCGTAATCGCCAACACATGTGCGCCACAGCGTTTCGCCTCACGAAGTGCTGCCAACGTATCCGCCGTTTCACCGGATTGGCTTACGACAATCACAAGCGTATCCTTTGTGATAATCGGGGAACGATAACGATATTCAGACGCTACATCCGTTTCCACCGGAATACGCGCCATTTTCTCAATAACATACTTTCCAACCATACCAGCATGGAATGCTGTACCACACGCGACGATATGCACACGACTGATATTACGAATCGCCTCCGGCGTAATCGTAAGCTCATTCAACATCACACTCTTACCGTCAGGCGAAATACGACTTCCCATCGTATCGCGGTACGCCTTCGGTTGGTCATAGATTTCTTTCAACATGAAATGATCAAATCCGGCTTTTTCCGCCGTAACAATGTCCCAATCGACATGGAACATTTCCCTGGAAATAAAATTCCCCTCTAACGTCATTAATTCGACAGCATCACGCGTTAATAGCGCCATTTCGCCATCATTCAGAATGAACACGTTACGTGTATACTCTAGAATCGCTGGAATATCTGAACCAATGAAGTTCTCGCCTTCGCCAATCCCGATAATAAGCGGGCTAGCTTGACGCACAGCAACGAGGCGGTCTGGTTCGAACTCTGTCAAAACACCAAGCGCAAACGCTCCTGTCATGTGCTTCACGGCCTTCTGAACCGCTTTGAGGATATCGCCCTCGTACAAACTCGCGATCAAATGCGAAATAACCTCTGTATCCGTCTCCGATACGAAAACATGGCCTTTCGCGATCAACTCTTCTTTCAGCGTAATATAATTCTCAATAATCCCGTTATGCACAACGGAGAATTTCAAAGAATTATCGGTGTGCGGATGCGAATTCACGTCCGATGGCTTACCGTGTGTCGCCCAACGTGTGTGCCCGATGCCAACGCTTCCGTTCAATGGCGTTTCATCCAGCTTCGACTCTAAGTTCGCAATACGGCCTTTAGCCTTCTTAATTTGCAATCCATCCGCCGTATACACCGCAACCCCAGCAGAATCATAGCCTCTGTACTCTAGCTTTTTGAGGCCTTCCAATAGAATCTCCTGAGAATTACGCTTTCCAATATAACCAACAATACCGCACATAGTTACAACCTCCAAATTTTTATAAGCCTCTTCTACAAGGGCTGTTTGTCAAGGATCTACTTTCACTATTAAACATAACTAAATAAACCATCTATAAGGGCGTTCATTACGTGTACATGTGAGAAAAACATTAATAGATGTTGGATACTTGTCTGCCCGGTCGCCCGAACGATTTTGCTCTCCAACTTAACGGCACTCCTCGTGCCGGAAGGTCCCCGCCGAATGTTTCGAACACCTTCACCTCGTCAACTCACCGCGTAGTAGCAGCCGTTTGGCTACATTTCCGTCCCGCTTGCGAGTTCTGGCGCTATTTAGTACTAACAACCTCTGCCCTGCCTTTCCTTCTTGAGTAACTTCATCATATGCATTTTGACCCCGTAATGCAACTTGTTTTTGGCATGCCGGATCCCCCATCTCCCTATTTTCTAGCAAAATGAGGGACTAGCAACCTATGAAATTAGACTAATTGCTCTTGAATTACCTTCGCAATATCGTGAACGTATGCTTCCACTTGTTCCTTGTCTGGGCCTTCCGCCATAACACGAATCAAGGACTCTGTGCCTGAAGGACGAACCAACACGCGGCCGTTATCGCCAAGCTCATCTTCAACTTTACGGATCGCTTCTTCGATTACTGCATTGTCCTTCAACTTGCTTTTATCCGCTACACGGATGTTAACAAGTAATTGCGGGAATTTACGCATAATCCCTTTCAAATCGCTCAGCTTCCGCCCAGATTCAACTAGCGTATTTACCAATTGCAAAGCCGTTAGAATGCCATCACCTGTCGAGATGTAATCTAAGAAAATAACATGACCCGACTGCTCCCCGCCTAGGTTGTAGCCGCCTTTACGCATTTCTTCCATCACGTAGCGATCGCCTACAGCCGTTTGCAGAGCCTTCAAGCCCGCTTTTTCAATGCCTTTGAAAAAGCCAATATTCGCCATCACCGTCGTCACAATGGTGCCGTGGTTCAGCTTCCCTTTGCGATTCAGCGCATCGCCAAGGATACTCAAGATGAAGTCGCCGTCGACTTCATCGCCCTTCTCATCGATCGCGATCAGACGATCCGCATCGCCGTCAAAAGCCAACCCGATGGCTGCGCCATGCTTAACCACCTCGTCGCGTAGCGTCTCTGGGTGAGTGGATCCGCAATCATCGTTGATGTTGCGCCCATTCGGCTCCGCGCCGATGGTGATCACTTCCGCTCCGAGCTCGCGGAAAATCAAAGGCGCCAGCTCATAGGCTGAGCCATTCGCACAATCAAGAACAACCTTCACGCCCTCGAATGACTTCGATACCGTCTCCTTTAAGAACGCCAGATAAAGGTGCTTCGCATCTGGCTGATCCGAAACCGTACCGATCTCGCCGCCAACCGGGCGAGGAAGTTCATCCACCGCTGCATCGAGCAGCTGTTCAATCTCAAGCTCCGTCTCATCCAATAGCTTGAAGCCGTCGCCTCCAAAGAACTTAATCCCGTTATCTTCAACCGGATTATGGGAAGCGGAGATCATAACGCCTGCGTCTGCGCCTAGCTTTTTCGTCAAATAAGCAACCGCTGGCGTACTCACCACACCAATACGAATGACCTCAACACCAATCGATAACAATCCTGCTACAAGGGATGCTTCCAGCATTGGCCCCGAAATACGTGTATCTCTCCCGATCACGACTTTCGGATGTTTAGCCTGTCTTGTTAACACATAACCACCGCAGCGTCCTACCTTATAAGCCAATTCTGGTGTGAGTTCGCCATTCGCGACACCACGCACACCATCTGTACCAAAATATTTCCCCATTTTTGTATTCTCCTCTTTCTCTATTCCCCATTATGGCTTTGCTGCTTTAACATTTTTCTCGCTGATTTCTACGATCGCCTTCACTTCTTGCGGAAGTCCTAACTTCACGAAAGTAGGCAAATTTAAAGTTACTTTCAATTCATGCTTACCAGGTGGCAAATTACTAACATCTAGTATCGCTTGAATATCTTGAACTTTCAATTGATCAATAATGGCAGGAGCACCTTCTACCGTAATATTCAAGGTAGCCGAGGCTGGCTGCGTCACTTTGGTTTCGTAATTTTCATTTTGACCAATAATCGTAATCGGTATGTTCTCTACAGCTTTCGTGATTGAAGGCACAACCTCGACATGAACCGTGACCTTCGCAGGATCTAATTGTGTTACTTTATTCCTGAGAGGAATGTCCAGTGAAAAATCTTTCGTTTCCTTCACATCCTGCAGACTAAGCTGCGGCCCTTGATAGAATTCTAGGCGGTCTACGACATCTTGTGCGCCGTATACGGTCACCTTATCAGGGGTTTGCGTGATCATTGCGATAGCAAATCCTGCAGGAGGTTCACCGCTTACTTTGATCTGCAACGGAATGGTTTGGAACGGGCTTGTGATAGGCACCTCGACATCGACGACCGAAGGATTAATGTTAAGGGTTACTTCTTTGCCTTCCTTGTCAAAAGCCTGCAATCTGACCTGCTTCGTCACCGCTGATTGTGCTTTATCCACAGATACCTCGCCGCGGACATTCTCAATCTGATCGAGTTTACTCGTCTGTGCCGTAATGTACACCTTGCCTGGCTTCACAATAGGTTGTCCCGCTTTGAGGCCTGCTGCAGGCGTTCCTTTGACATTAATGACGACAGGTACTTCTTTCATCTGCAGCTCTTCAATCACGACGTGGACCGTTCTAGGAACGATCTCCACACCCACATCTGAAGGTATCCCTACCGGTGAAAGGGTAACCTGATGGTCGCCTTTGCCGACCTGCGTCAAATCCAATTGAATTTGATACGTATTGCTAGCCGTCACTTTCTTAACGGACGATTCCTTCCCTTTCAGAATCACCTGTACATTCGCGGGATTCATCGACGAGATGAAGTAGTGCGTTTCATCATATTTGGTTGTGATGGAGACATTATTAATCGTTTCCACTCGCTCACGAAGCGCTGTGTTCCCGGATATATTCGTTTCTTCCATATGGACGACTACCCATAGCAGTATCCCGACAACAAGCGCAACAATCCGTACCACGTTTGTATTACGTAACCATTTATCCATTCGAACGCCCTCCCCACCATTTCATGAAAGGGTTCTTTTCATTTGTTTTCGCTTTAGGCTTTAACTCTTCAAAAAGCTTAGAAATCAACGATTCCTCTTTAATATCCCGTACGATATGTCCGTTCATCGTTAGTGATATTTGACCAGTCTCTTCCGAAACAATCACACACATCGCATCCGAAACTTCACTCATACCGATCGCTGCACGATGCCGAGTCCCCAGTTCTTTCGAAATGAAAGGATTTTCAGACAGAGGCAAATAACAACCCGCGGCCATCAACTGCCCTTGCCGAATAATAACTGCGCCATCATGAAGAGGGGTATTTGGGATAAAAATATTAATTAACAGCTCTCCGCTGATTTTGCTCTCTATGGCAATACCGGATTCGACATAGTCGGTAAGTCCCGTATCTTTCTCAAACACAATCAAAGCTCCAATTTTACGTTTGGCCAAATAATTTGCAGCCCGAATCACTTCGCTGATTCTTTTATTCACATCTTGATCCTCTTCTGAAGAAGATCGACTCCCGAATATCTTACCTCGACCTAACTGCTCCAAGGCTCGTCTTAGCTCCGGTTGAAAAATAATAATAACCCCAAGCACCCCGAACGTAAAGGCTTGATTCACCATCCATTGCAATGTACTTAACTGAAACCAAATACTAATGACCCAGGTAATGACGACCACCAGGATACCCTTCATCAGTTGAATAGCCCTTGTCCCACGCACCACTAGGATCAATTTATAAATCACATAGCTAACGATGAGTATATCGACAATATCCTTAGCCGAGATGCTCGTGAGCAAATCCATTGTATTCTCCCCCAGGCGACTAAACAAAGTTCTCTCTATATAGGAATCATAACATAAAGCTAAGTATACTTCTATTTATCTAGACTCATCGCGCGAGAATTGGTTCATTTTTCCTATGTAAAAAACGAAGAAAGCCCCCTATAGTCTCAGCTATAAGGGGACATTCCGTTATGGCGTGATTTTTCCTACGAATTCACCTAATTTGTACCAGACCCAGCTCAATGCTTCATCGACTTGTTTGACTTCTCCAGAAATGTGCGCCGTTGAGGCTAGGTTGACTGAACCATCGATCACGACGACATTCCCCGTTACATCGCCTTCAACCTTCAGTTCCCCGCGTTTGACCACAAGATCACCATTTACAGTATGTCCTTGCGGCACAATCACTGTATCCCCTTGAATAACGACATCCTGAAGGTTACTTCCCTGCACCATAAGATTCTGATCGTCATCCCACATCGATATGAAGCTTCCGAACATGACCGTTCCGAAAACCACAGCAACCGATACAGCAGGGTGTCTGCGAATCCAATCCGTCCAGGTATTCTTCTTTTTCATCGGTGGTAAGCCGCTCATAATCTGTGCAGTTAACGTATCAGGTACTTTAATGGAGGGCAGCATTCTAACCAAAGCATCCGTTTTCTCCAGCTGTTTGAAAGTGTTATGACACGCCTGACAGGCTATCAAATGTTCTTTCAAAGGTAGAGCATCCGTCTTTGGTAAATCACCGTCGAGATATTCATGTATGAGCGGGAGGGCTTCTTTACAATTCACGTTACAGCCACCCCTTTCTTAGACTTTTGCATATTGTGATATACCATACGTTTTGATTTCAAATATGTTTCAGATTCGAACAGGATTTGTACTAACAACTTGTTCCTCCTGCTCCAGTCGTTTTCGTAAGTACTCCCGCCCCCTGTGGACACGCGTTTTGATCGTGGTGACGGGCATGTCGAGCACATCACTAATTTCCTGTAGTGACATATCGTGCAGATACCTGAGAATGACAACCGATTTATATTTCTCTGGCAGCGTCTCAATCGCTCGGTGAATCTGTGCCTGCGTTTCAGAGACCATCAGTTGTTTCTCTGGTGTATCCTCATCGCTAGGTAGCATCGCATAATAATCATTGCCTTCGCCATCTGTCATTTCAGCATCCAGCGAATACGTTTGCTTTCTTCGTCGCAGCTTATCAATACATAAGTTTGTCCCGATTCGAAAAATCCACGTCGAAAACTTCTGATTCTCATCATATCGATGTAAATTCGTATACACGCGCAAGAACGTTTCTTGCACGGCATCTTCGGCTTCTTGCTTGTTATTCAGCATGCGGTAAGCCAAATGAAAGATCTTGTCTTTATAGAGCTCCACGAGCTCTGCAAAAGCATTGCGATCCCCATTACTGGCCAGCTTAGCCAGTCGTGCTTCAACAAAGTTCAATTGGTTTTCCTCCGGCTTCTCGACAATTCAACAACCATTTATTGATATTAAAATTCCCTCTACTACTATATACGCAGAAATTACGATTTGTTTTCAGAAATTATAATTCCACCTAGAATCAGGGCCATGCCTCCCCATTGTAACCCCGAAATCGGTTCCCCAATGAGTAAATAAGCCGCAAGAATAGCCACTGGAAGCTCTACAGATCCAAGCATGGCTGCAAGTGCACTTCCGATCTTGGGAATTCCGATATTAAATGAAACGGTCGGTACAACCTGGCCTAGGAACCCGAGCAGCAACCCCCATAGCAACAGCATACCACCATTGTCATGAACAAAAACCGTCGGCGGATACAAAACGTACATAATCGGCAGCGCAGCCGTCAGCATGATCGCAGAATTCATGAGCGGAGGCAGTGAACTTTCGACTTGTCCCGTGAAAAACAGAAAAACACTATACGCTAACGCAGAGATAAGTCCATATAGTATACCCAGAATACTGAGCTCTCCCCAGTTGGTATCAAACACATTCACTGCAAKAATCGTCCCTGCCAGAATTAGCGCAATCGCAATCCCTTCCATGCGTTTAGGCAATCTCCGTTTCACGATACAATCCATAGCAATCGTCATCCACGTAAATTGAAAGAGAAGAATAATGCATAAGGAAGCTTCTAACTCTTGCAGCGCAATATTATACACGACCGTCGTTAACGACAGTCCAAAAATACCAATCAACCCCAACTTGATCCAAGGACCTCTAAACGGATTTACCCACGACTTTTTGTGAAAAAGAATCAATACCCATACGAATACGGTCCCCATCGTCATCTGAGCAGGTGTAATTTGTCCATCTGTGAAACCTTGATCATAGGCCATTTTAATATATGAAGAAAGCAAGCCGTAGCTTGAAGCCCCAATAAGGACAAGGACTATTGCCAACCATCGCCCCATGCTGCCGCGCACCCCCTGACTTGGGCAATTCCCGTAATTACAGGAAAAGCCGAGCTGCCTGCATTGCTGCAAGCCCCCGACTTTATCATCCTGTTGTTTTCTTATGTTGTCGTAAGGATCAGCCCGTATTCCGAAGTCCCGCGGCAATCCCGTTGATTGTAAGTAGTACTTCACGAAGCAGAATCGCATCGTCCTCATTGTTTTCTCTCAGTGCACGCAGCTCAGTAAGCAACTCAACCTGCATGTAACTAAGCGGATCCACGTATGGGTTACGTAATTTGATGGATTCTTGAATAACAGGAACATTATCCAGAATCTCTTGCTGACCTGTAATTTGCAAAATAATCGAGGACGTCAACTCATACTCGTCTTTGATCAGATTGAAAATACGCTCTGCAATCGCGGACTCCTTCACCAAGCTGCCGTATTCCTTCGCGATGAGAAGATCTGCTTTCGCTAACGCCATTTGCAGATTATCAATCATTGTGCGGAAGAATGACCAATCCCCATACATCTCTTTGAGGACTGCTAGGTTGCTTTCATTGCCTTGAGCAAAGCTTTGCAAGCCTGTGCCCGCTGCATACCATGCTGGTAGCAGGTATCTCGTTTGCGTCCATGAGAATACCCATGGAATCGCACGCAGATCTTCGAACTTATCGCTATTTTTACGCTTAGATGGACGGGAACCGATATTCAGCTCGCCAATCTCCGGTAGCGGTGTAGATTCTTTGAAGAATGTTAAGAAGTCTTCGTCTCTGAAAATAAGATCTTGATACTTCGTCTGTGCTTGCTCCGAAATACCACGCATAATGTTTTCCCACTTATCTTCAAGCGGGTGTCTTTGTGGGGAACGGGACAACTTCGATGCTGTGATCAAAGCAAATGTCGCCTGCTCCAAACTACGGTAAGCAATCCCTTGCAGGGAATAACGGGAAGAAAGTACTTCACCTTGCTCTGTAATCTTAATGCCGCCACCAAGCGTTTCAACCGGTTGAGCTAGAATGCTTCGGTTAAGTGGCATGCCGCCACGTCCGAGTGCACCGCCACGTCCATGGAAGAACTTCAACTTCACGCCGAATTTCTTTGCCGCTTCTGTGATATCTTGAAGCGCCATACGCAGCTCCCAGTTCGCTGTAATCACACCGCCGTCTTTATTACTGTCGGAATAGCCCAGCATAATTTCGTGCATCTGTGTTTCAGGATCAAGGCTATCTCGGTATGCAGGGATCGCTAACAATGTGCTCATGATACCAGGCGCCGCGTGCAGGTCGTCAATCGTTTCAAAAAGCGGAACAGACTGAACAGTACTCGTAACGGTTCCATCGCTCTCTCTGCGGTATAGGCCCGCCTCTTTGGCAAACACAACAACCTCAAGCATGTCACTTGCACCTTGCGTCATCGAAATCAAGTAACTATTAATACAATTACGTCCGAATTCCTTCTGCGCTTTACCTACTGTGCGATACACATCTAGGCATTCTTTCGTACCTTCTGTGTAATCCAAGTACGTAGACGTGATAGGACGTGGATCATTCAAAACATTCGTGAGCAGTGAAATTTTCTCATCTTCCGAAAGCTTGCTATAATCCGGCGTAATACCCATCTTCGCCAAAATTTCCGTCATCGCATTCTCATGCTCTTTACTATGCTGTCTGATATCTAGAGCAGCTAAGTGGAAACCAAACAACTCAACTTGGCGTATTAACTTCTTAATATATTTATCAGCCACATAGTCTGCAAAATGCGCACGTAAACTAGTTTCCATAACTTGCAAATCTTGAATAAACTCTTCAGGGCTATTGTACTTCTGTACAGCAGGAACATTCGCATTGCCCGTATTATGAATCTTCTCGATCATATAAGTTGTCTTGATGCGGTATGGTTCTTTCTCATTGCGCCATACATCCTGAACATTCCCCATCGCTTCGCGATCACATTGGATCGAATCGATTAGAGCTTCGCTCACATTCACAATGTTCTTGCTAAAGCTCATGTGTGCTAAAGATTCTCTCAAGATTTCCTCATACTTTTGCAAAGCCAACTGGCGGTGTAGACCAAGCGTCTCCCATGTCACATTGGCTCTAACAGATGGATTTCCGTCACGGTCTCCGCCGATCCAAGATCCAAATTTCAAGAAAGACGGTACATGCCATTTGTCTTCTGGGTAGTATTTATTTAGACAACGCTCAAGCTCATGGTACACTTCTGGCAATACATCGAATAACGTCTCGTCAAAATAATACAAGCCGTTACGCACTTCGTCGATAACCGTCGGTTTACGATCACGCAGCTCATCGGTTTGCCACAAGTTAAGCACTTCACCCAACAACTTCTCACGCAATTGCTCACGCTCACGGTACGTTAAGTTAGGGTTGTCCAGCTTCATCATGTCGTCAGAGATGCGCAGATTAATATCAAGCACTGCACGACGCATAGCTTCCGTTGGATGAGCCGTCATTACGAGCTCTAGAGAGATCGCTTTAAGTATTTCTTGTACCTCGGAATAAGGCACATTCGTATTCTTAAGCTCTTGTACGATGCTTTCAATCGAACCTGGTTGTACAGATTCCCCTGATGAGCGCTCGTAGTCACGTTTACGGCGAATACGATGGTTTTGTTCAGCAATATTAACTAGTTGGAAGTATATAGCAAAAGCGCGTATCACTTGATGGCGAATTTCCGGATCTAGTGAAGATATCGTTTTCTTAAACTCATCATAGATCTCAATAACATAGTGTGCTCTTAACGACTTGCTCATTTCGCGAATTCGTTCAACGACATCCAGCAGATCATTGCCGCCTTGATGTACAAGAACTTCGCCTAGTATGTGTCCAAGAAACCGAATATCTCTACGCAGCAGGTTATTCGTACTTTGTTTTTGTTGGACGATCTCACTCTCTACCATGACTCTCCACCCCATCTATTCACTATGATGCATTAATGCTTCTCTCTGCAAAAGCTAGTCGCTATAAAAACTCATTTCAGAATATTTTACCACAATCTGTCCGCTACACATAGTATTAAAATAAAAAAACCGTACGTTTTTCGGTGGTAATTAATGTATTGATAAGATTCTGTTCTGCATTGATTTGTATTATTTCCTAATTAGAAGGAGTTAGACGCTATATTGGGATAAAAGAAAAAGCCACCCGAAGGTGGCTCTTTCTTGGTAAGCGGGCGGCGGGAATACTCCAAATCCGGATTTAAATTGCTTCCTACGGAAGCCACTGGCGGTATATTTGGACGCTCGTCCTATTTGGGTTGTTTCATAGATGATTATACGGACGGTCGAACCCTTGGTTCAATTCCCTTGATAAAAGAAAAAGCCACCCGGAGGCGGCTCTTTCTTGGTAAGCGGGCGGCGGGAATCGAACCCGCGCGATCAGCTTGGAAGGCTGAAGTTCTACCATTAAACTACGCCCGCGTAGTTTAAGAAATGATCGGGACGACACGATTTGAACATGCGACCCCCTGCTCCCAAAGCAGGTGCTCTACCAAGCTGAGCTACGTCCCGATACGTTTATAACTTATAATGAAGAATGGCGCGCCCTGAGAGATTCGAACTCCCGACCTTTTGATTCGTAGTCAAATACTCTATCCAGCTGAGCTAAGGGCGCATAAAACTTTGGAGCGGAAGACGGGGATCGAACCCGCGACCCTCGCCTTGGCAAGGCGATGCTCTACCGCTGAGCCACTTCCGCAGGGTACCTCAATTGTATGAATACAAGTGAGGATTTAATGCGCGTAGAGGGACTTGAACCCCCACGGTCACCCGCTAGATCCTAAGTCTAGTGCGTCTGCCAATTCCGCCATACGCGCATGTTGTAAATAAGGCAAATGGTGAGTCATGTAGGATTCGAACCTACGACACCCTGATTAAAAGTCAGGTGCTCTACCAACTGAGCTAATGACTCATGTGTTGTAAAAAAAAATGGCTGGGGATCAAGGATTTGAACCTTGGCATGACGGAGTCAAAGTCCGTTGCCTTACCGCTTGGCTAATCCCCAATAATAACATGCCGTCGAGAGGACTTGAACCCCCAACCTACTGATTACAAGTCAGTTGCTCTACCAGTTGAGCTACAACGGCATATAAAGTTAATGGTGGAGGCTGACGGGATCGAACCGCCGACCCTCTGCTTGTAAGGCAGATGCTCTCCCAGCTGAGCTAAGCCTCCATGGGAAATGAAAAATGGTGACCCGTAGGGGACTCGAACCCCTGTTACCTCCGTGAAAGGGAGGTGTCTTAACCACTTGACCAACGGGCCTTACTTAAAAAATTACTGGAGCTTCCAACCGGAATCGAACCGGTGACCTCATCCTTACCATGGATGCACTCTACCGACTGAGCTATGGAAGCAATGGCTCCCCGAACAGGACTCGAACCTGTGACAACTCGATTAACAGTCGAGTGCTCTACCAACTGAGCTATCAGGGAACAATGCTTGGCAACGTTCTACTCTCCCAGAACCCTGCGGTTCAAGTACCATCGACGCTGGAGGGCTTAACGGTCGTGTTCGAGATGGGAACGCGTGGGTCCCCTCCGCCATCATCACCAAACAGTCAAAGCGTTTG
>NZ_JBFTPF010000042.1:0-54453 GCF_056398345.1 Paenibacillus sp. 01T442 | reverse complement strand
AGGAAACGCCCATCATGCTGTTTTTTAGAAGGAGAGCAAAAGTTATGCAGCATATCAAAATCTACCACTCACAAAGCTTGCGCACTGCTCCCGATCAACCTGAAATTATAATTGAGGGTCCCGTTTCACCAGAAAAATTGCAGGAACTCACCATGCACACGAAACTCGACGCCTTCAGGAGGCCTAAAGAACAACTCGAAGCACTCATCGAGATCGCCGGGTTGCCTGAAGGACGAATCATCCTTGCGAGAGATGGATCCACCATTGTCGGTTACGTTACATTCCATTACGCAGATGAAATTGAGCGATGGTCACAAGGCAATATGAAGGATTTAATTGAACTAGGCGCGATTGAGGTCGCTGATGATTACAGATCGATTGGTTTAGGCAAAAAGATGATTCAGCTTGCATTTGAAGATGATCAAATGGAAAATGTCATTTGCTTCACTACCGAATATTATTGGCATTGGGATTTGGAAACGAGTAAATTAACCGTTTGGGAATATCGTCAAATGATGGAAAAGCTCATGAAAAGCATCGATATGGTCTGGTTTGCCACTGATGATCCAGAAATTTGCTCACATCCCGCCAATTGTCTGATGGTGAGGATCGGGAAGCAAGTACCTATCTCGTCAGTCGAGCAGTTTGATCGCGTGCGTTTTCAGCAGCGCTTTATGTATTAGYTCCATAAGATGCAGTTAGCAGCAGATCTTCAAACGAAATTGTTAGCCAATTCGGGGGAATTTGGAAATGGACATGAAGTTTACGGAACCTGTGTTTATCTATGATGATCAAGAAATTCAATATAAATTTAATGATACGCATCCCTTCAATCAGGATCGTCTCATCATGACCGTCGATTTACTACGTAAATCTGGCGCTCTTCCAGACAATGCGGTACTTACGTCTCGCTCAGCGACTGATGCAGAACTCTTGCGGGTGCATTCAGCTCCTTATATCGAGGCGGTGAAAGCGTTAAGTGTTCCTGCTCCTGAGGAACGCTGGGTGCGTGAAGCGGCCCGTTTCGGGCTCGACACAGACGATACGCCCTACTTCCCAGGGATGCATGACATCACTGCGAAGGTCGTAGGCGGCTCTATCCTTGCCGTAGACCTCGTTATGTCCGGCCAAGCACCTCATGCMCTACATTTAGGCGGCGGCCTCCACCATGCCCTGCAGAGCAAGGGTGCAGGCTTCTGCGTCTATAATGACGCGTCTGCGGCGATCGCTTATGCCAAAGAGAAGTATGGCGCTAAGGTGCTCTACATCGACACAGACGTACACCACGGCGATGGCGTGCAGTGGAGTTTCTACGCCGACCCGCAGGTCGGCACGTTGTCCATTCATGAGACGGGGAAATATTTATTCCCCGGCACAGGGGCTGTGAACGAACGCGGAGAAGGCGACGCGTTCGGAACGAATGTAAACATCCCGGTGGAGCCCTATACCGAGGATGATTCTTGGCTGGAATGTTTCAGCGAGGTGCTAACCGAGCTGATCGCCCGCTTCCAGCCGGACGTCATTATCTCGCAGCATGGGTGCGACGCCCATGCTTTCGACCCGCTCGCGCATGTACATTGCTCCATGCGCGTGTACAAGGCCATGCCCGAGCTTATCCATCGACTTGCGCACCAGTGGTGCGAAGGTCGGTGGGTCGCGCTCGGGGGCGGCGGGTACGACATCTGGCGTGTCGTACCGCGGGCTTGGAGCCTGCTCTGGCTCGTCATGAGCGAGCAGGCGATGATGAGTCAGCTGGAGGCGGAGCCCCAGCTGAGGCTGCCCCAGGCGTGGCTAGACGCCTGGCAGGGCAAGAGCCCCGTCCCACTCGTGGAGACGTGGCTCGACCCGGTCGAAGCTTGGGCGCCGATCCCAAGGCGCCAGGTGATCACCGAGAAGAATCGACAGACCAAGGAACTGGCGATGATGTATTTGAAATAAATCGTTCCGAAGATGAGAAAAGCTCAGATCACCGCCAACTAGGCGATGCTCTGAGCTTTATTCATGGATAGCAGCAGTTTACAGCTGCTTCACCATATCTTCAACCATTTTATACGAATTCTCCGAGGCAATCACCGTAAACTCCGCGAAATTCACATGCGCAGAACCATCTGCTTTGTCGGACATGGAGCGCAAGACAACATAAGGAATTCCATTCATCGCACATACTTGTGCAACGGAGGATCCTTCCATCTCCACACAAACACCGTTCAACTCTTGATACAGACTAGCTACTACTTCTCGGCTTGCAATGAATTGATCGCCTGACAGCACTCTACCCTGCTTCACTTTACCTGCAAACAATTTCTCTCCCGAAGCTACGGCTAACTCTACGAGTTTGCGATCAGCTGTGTATACTGAGTTCTCCGCATACGGAATTACGCCGCGTGGAAATCCTAGTGCTGTCACGTCCATATCGTGCTGTACACATTCCGTGGAAATAACTAGATCGCCAATTTGCAACTCAGGATCTAATGCCCCAGCTACACCAGTGAAGATAATTGCTTCTACACCGAACTGATCAATTAGAATTTGCGTGGTTACTGCAGCATTCACTTTCCCAACGCCTGTGCGACAGACAACGACATCTTTACCGAAATAAGTACCTTCTCGAAAGGTAATGCCTGCTTTTACCGTTTCGGTTATATCTGTCATATGAGCAACGAGCAGCTCAATTTCTTCATTCATTGCTCCTATGAGTGCGATTTTGTTCCAAGCCATACTAATTTCCCTCTCTCTCTTCTTACATGAGAAAACCTCTATCGCACCTCTTCCAGAATGGAAGGACACGATTAGAGGTTTATTTTTCACTTAAGCTCGGGCTTTAACCGAGTGACGATTAATGWTTTCATGCGGTAAAATAACTTGCATATTTTCTGTTGATTCTTTATTCATCAGCTTCGTCAGTAGTCGCATCGACACAGCTCCGATATCATACATCGGTTGAGCTACCGTCGTTAATGTGGGTCTAACCATGGAGGCCATACGGATATTATCCACACTGATTACAGCGATATCTTCAGGAACACGAAGCCCATTGTCTTGAATCGTATGAATAGCGCMAATCGCCATTTCATCCGTTGCCGAGAAAATGGCGGACGGTCTAGGAGAAAGCTCCAAGAAATAGTTGACTGCATCTACGCTTGACTCATAACGGTAATTTCCAATCCGTACATACTCATCACGTACTGGAATGCCAGCCGTTTCAAGTGCACGTTTGTAGCCTTGATATCTAGCAAAGCCATTCGCTGGATCCTGTAGAGTCCCAGAAATCATGGCAATATCGCGATGCCCTGCTTCAATCAGTACGTTCACTGCGTCGAATGCAGCCGCCTCATGATCAATATCAACGGATGCCATCGCTTGGTTCTCATCCTTCGTGCCACATAGGACAACCGGAACGGATGACGTACGGAAAGCTTGAATATGTTCTTCCGTAACAACACCACCCATGAAGAGCAACCCGTCAACTTGTTTCTCAAGCAACGTGTTGATTACACGAATTTCTTTCTCTTTCTTCTTGTCCGCATTACACAAAATAATATTGTAATGGTACATATTCGCAATATCCTCAATTCCACGCGCTACTTCAGCAAAAATAGAATTGGATATATCGGGAATAACAACGCCAACCGTTGTCGTCTTTTTACTTGCTAATCCTCTAGCTACCGCATTTGGACGGTAACCCAATCGTTCAATGGCTTCAAAAACTTTCTTACGTGTTTGCGGCTTCACGTTCGGGTTATTATTAACGACCCGAGATACGGTTGCCATGGAAACGCCTGCTTCTCTCGCTACATCATAAATGGTTACGGTCACGGTTACTCTCTCCATTTTCACAAGTATTCTGCGAACCTAGTATATTATCGTTATGATACGACAAATTAATCCATCTTGCAATGCAAAATGAAAATGCTTTGAAAATAATTTTCATTTTATTTTCAAAAGGGTCACAAATAGAATAAAAGCCAACCTCTTGTCGAGATTGGCAGCCCATTTTTAGGTTGAAATTGCGCTTTGAGTGATTTGCGATAAACGTTTACGAATTTCCTCAGCCCATGGCTCATCGCCTAGCGATTGCGCTAGCAATAAGATGTCCAACAGCTCATTGATTCGTTCCTCCACAATTTTCTCCATAGAATCATTCATACGCTCTTTTTCTGTTACTTTTAACAGCAGAAAGGCAACCTCCGAAACTTCATGGAAGAAGAATTGCTGCTTCTCTGGTTTACTACCCAGCTTACCGATCAGACCGGTAAGTTCAGGCTTTACATGAGGTACAACCTCACTTCGTCCACAGCCCTCACAGGAATAGATAGGAACATTCTCAATATCTACTTTACTTTGATAAATAACCGTGCGCAGACGAAGGTTCATCGTGCGTCCGCACTTACAATACTTTTGCATTCTAACACTCCTTCACTGACAGGCGGCATGTACATTAGTTGCTTGTACTATGTTATTCTACGATGTCATCAGATTTCCTTCTGATCAATACATAGTAGTTTTTGCCACCTATGGAAGAGAGATGTTACTTTTGCAGTTGTTTGCTAAAGGAGATAACTTCATCCACAAAACGTTTGGAAAATGCCGGAAGATCCGGTGGTCTACGCCCTGAAATGATATTGCGATCCACCACTACTTCTTCATCAACCCAAATGGCCCCAGCATTTTCGATATCATCGCGAATGCCTGGCGTGGATGTCATCGTGTAACCTTGAACGATTTTGGCAGAAATCAAAACCCAGCCTGCATGACAAATCTGCGCGATAGGCTTCACATCCGCATGAAACTCCTGCGTAAGTCTAAGCACATCGGCATAACGACGAAGCTTGTCAGGTGCCCAACCACCAGGAACATAAAGACCAACATAATCCGAAGATTTCACTTCATCGAATGCATAATCCGTCGTGATGGGTACGCCATATTTGCCATGATAGACAGTTTTTGCTTTAGGTCCAACGATGTCTACAATTGCGCCTGCTTCACGCAACCGGTAGACAGGATACCACATTTCCAAATCTTCAAATTCTTCATCAACGAAGGCTAGCACCTTCAAACCTGCTAACTCCATACTAATTACCTCCTACAATGGATTCCGTTTGTTCCGTTTGCGCTAGAAGCTCCAAGATTTCATCGCTTGTTTTGCAAATTAGAATTCGATCTACTAATGCCTTGCATGTCGCGGCATCACTGCTAAGCAGTCTGTGCTTGACTTGCAAGAGCGTCTGAACCGATATGCTCAGCTCCTCAATGCCCAGTCCAAGCCAAATTGGCAGAGCCCGAATATCTCCAGCCATTTCCCCGCATACGCCTACAGGAATGCCAACACGCTTACCTGCATCGATCACGAGTTTAAGTAATCGAATAACGGCCGGATGATAAGGATTATATAAGTGCGCGATATTCTCGTTCATTCKATCAACTGCTAGAACATATTGAACTAGATCATTTGTGCCAATACTCATAAAATTCACTTCGCTAGCAAGCACATCAGCAATGATGGCAGCAGCAGGTACTTCAATGGTAAGTCCAACCTCAATATTAGCATTAAAAGGCACACCAAGACTACTTAGCTCCAGCTTCGCTCTTTCTAAGTGCGCTTTCGCTTGACGCACCTCCTCGATGGAGGTCACCATCGGATACATGATCTTCACATTCCCATAATGACTTGCTCTTAAGATCGCTCTTAGCTGCGTCATAAAGAGATCTGTTCGATCCAGAGAGATTCGAATGGCCCGGTAGCCTAGGAAGGGATTATCTTCTTTGGCAAGCGGCATGTAGTCAAGTTTCTTGTCGCCGCCAATATCCAGGGTTCGGATCACGATTGGACGTCCTTTAAGCTGCATTGCCGCGTGGCGATAGACCTCAAATTGCTCCTCTTCACTAGGCAATGAATCTCGATCCATATACAAATATTCGGTACGAAAAAGCCCTACACCTGATGCGCCATTCCGCAATACTTGGTCAATTTCCATAACAGAATTAATATTCGCATGTAGATTAACCAAGCTTCTATCTAACGTCAGCGGAGCTACATCGGCAATTTCTTGCAAGCTTTCCTTGAACTCCAGCCAGTTTTTCTTACGTGCTTGATAACGTTCGATTGTAATCTTATCCGGATTAATATACAAGGTGCCTTCTTGACCATCAATAATCAAGAAATCACCATTTTGAATAGGACGCAGCAGCTTTCCTTCTAATCCGAGTACATAAGGGACAGACATCGCTCTGGCCATAATCGACACGTGCGAGTGCGTGCCACCCAGAATTGTCAACAGTCCTAGCACATTCGTTGGATCCAAATGAGCAAGCTGTGAAGGGGTAAGCTCCTTCGCAACTAAAATATAAGGATGATCAATCGGCGGAACCGTCGTGCTCGTATCCCCCAATAAATGCTTCAAGAGACGATTACCGACATCTTTAATATCTAAAGCGCGTTCTTTCATGTATTCATCATCAATTAAATTAAACATACCTACAAATTTGTCAATGACTTCTTTCACGGCGACTTCTGCGGCTTTATATTGCAGCTCAATAATACCTTGAATCTCATTCATGAAGATGGGGTCTTCCAAAATGGCCAAATGTGCATCAAAAATATAGGCTTGTTCTTGCCCTACAACTTCTTTGATCTCTTGTTTGATTAGCTCTAGCTCATCCTTAGAATGCCGAATGCCATCATACAATCGCTCGAATTCATAAGCTAAATCTGTCACATCTATCATTTTCTCTGGAAAATCCCATTCCCAAGTGGGAATAACAAACGCTTGACCCATTGCAATTCCCGATGACGCGCCTACACCTCTAATCATCCGTTCGTCCCCCCCTCGGATTTAGTCGGCTTAAGGACAACGGACATAACAGAGCCTTGGCCTTTCTTAACTGGCTTAAACGGAGCAAAACTCCATGACTTCACAATATCTGGATTCGTAATTATCATAGGTGTCGCTAAGGAAGAAGCAAATTTCTTAACTTTGTTGTAGTTGAACTTCACTAGCAGCTGTCCTGCTTCCACACGATCGCCTTCCTTCACCAGAGCATTAAAGCACTTGCCTGGTAAGCTGGACGTGTCAATTCCGATATGCAGCAGGACTTCAAGACCTTCATCCGTTAAGATCCCCAGTGCATGCATAGTTGGGTAAATGTGCATAATGGTACCTGCAACAGGGGAAACCAACTCACCTTTTTCAGGAATAAAAGCAACACCATTCCCGACGAGTCGGGAGGCAAAGATACGATCAGGCACTTCTTCAATAGGGATCATACGTCCCTGCATTGGAGATGTAAATAAGACGACATGAATATCTTTACGTAATACCTTCATAATTTCTTCACGTATAAGCTCTGAAAATGTTCCAAACACGACTTGAACATTGCCTCCTCCAAGACGTATGACGCCTGCTGCTCCTAAGTGTCGTAATGCCGTGATGTCCATCAGACGATCATTGACAAGCGTAAGTCGCAATCGGGTAATACAGGCTTCAATCTTCTTAATATTGTCCTTCCCACCAAGTGCCTGCAAAATTAACGGAGAACGATACGGTATGTCCCCAGCCCACTCTTCTAGCGATGAGCCTTCTTCCCTACCCGGTGTAGGAATTCGGAACTTCTGAATCGCCCATCGGAATAAGAAATAATACAGTAAACCATAGACCAGCCCAATCGGAATCAACAATAAGCCATTGTGTGATAAGTGCAGATTAATGATGTAGTCAATAGCCCCAGCCGAATAAGAGAATCCATGGTGGATATTTAACTCATAAGCGATCCACATAGCTACGCCCGAAAGGATGGCATGAATAACGAACAAATAAGGTGCTACAAAAAGGAAAGCAAATTCAATCGGCTCTGTTACACCAGTTAAAAAGGAAGCCAATGCAGCCGTTAAGAATGTAGCTTTGATCTTCGGCTTTAAATCTTCCCTCGCTTCTCCGATAATTGCAAAAGCAATAGCTGGTAATGCAAACATCATGATCGGGTATAAACCGGCCATATACATCCCTGCAGATGGATCGCCAGCAAAAAATCGCGGCAAATCGCCATAGGCGTATTGTCCAGATGGCGTCTCGTACGCCCCCACTTGAAACCAGAAAAAGTTATTCAAAATATGATGTAAGCCCGAAGGTACGAGCAAGCGATGAGCAATCCCATATATGAATGCACCGAAGCCGCCTAATCCAAGTAATCCACTTGATATTTTGCCCATAAGCGTCTCCAGATAAGGACCAAGCCAGATCATGATATAAGAGACAATGAGCGTTGCGAGGCCCATGACGAGCGGCACCATCCGAGGTCCACCGAAAAATTGTATGTACTCCGGAAGCTTAATTTCCTTGCAGCGGTGATAGATGATTGCAGCCAACAGCCCAATCAAGATCCCGCCAGAAACGCCTAATTGAAATTGCGTGCCCAGCCCATGCTCGATGAGTCGGGTAAACATGAAATACCCTAGCATAGCCGATAAACCAGCTATTCCAGCACTTTCTGTTAATCCCAATGCCACACCAACAGCGAAGATAATTGGTATATAATCAAAGATTGTATTTCCAGCTAATGACAGCATTTCCCCAAAGCTTGAAGCATGTATAGCATCCCAAGGTAAATCCCCTAGACAAAGCAGCACAGCAGCAATAGGAAGCGCAATGGTAGGCAGCATTAAGGAGCGGCCAAGCTGTTGTAAGTTCCCCATCCAGTTCAAACGAATGCTAACCTCCTAAAAGTTTTCGTCAGAAAACTGACTTCGTAAGCATCATCCCTTAGCAATTTCGAAGAGTATCTTCCATAAGCATAAGATTCTCTTATCAAATCGTAAAGCTTGTTCGTGCTTTTGTCAAAAAAAATAAGCAGATCGCTTATTCCATCAGGGTTATTCTACATAGTAAACGCGAAAGTTGACTAAGTCCCCTGATAGCTGTCATAATTCATTTGTACCCAAATTTAGAATTCAAGGAGGAAATACGCTTATGTCTTATGATGTTATTATTATTGGTGCAGGTCCTACCGGTGCGAGTGCTGCACTTTTCACTTCAAAAGCAGGCAAGAAAACGCTCGTCATCGACAATGAGCAGAGTGTTACGAAACGTGCATGGATCGAGAATCACTATGGTGTTGAAGCGATTGGCGGGCCAGATTTGGTTGAGATCGGCAAGAAACAAGCTGCTAAATTTGGCACTGAATTCGTAACTGGCAAAGCGACTCAGCTAGTAAAGAATGAAGATAGTTTTGAGATCACCACAGAAAATGGTACATACACATGTAAGCATGTTATTCTAGCAACTGGTTTATCCGTTGAACTTGCTGAAGCTGCTGGTATCGCGACAAAAGAAGGTACTGAACCGAGAATTAAATCTATTGTTGACTGTGATGTACAAGGAAATACAAGTGTAAAAGGTGTATGGGCAGCAGGTACGACGGCTGGTGTCAGCATGCATACGATTATCACTGCTGGTGACGGAGCCAAAGTCGCTATCAATGTAATTAGTGAGCTTAACGGTGCTCGTTATGTAGATCACGATGTGTTGAAAGCCTAGTTCCTACGTATGAGAAAACCGCTAATCGTTCCCCTGCAAAGGTGATCGACTAGCGGTTTATTTGATTGAGGCTTCCTTATGGGACTTGCATTAATTGTTACGCGGGTTCAGTATCGCATCTTCCACTTTAATGCAGCGATCCATGATGACTTCTAAGCCACCCTCGCTGGCAATTCGTCCTGCTTCTTCATTCACGATATCTAGCTGCAACCAGAACACCTTCGCCCCAATCTTAACTGATTCTTCAGCCACTGGAACTACCTGATCAGCTCGACGAAACACGTTCACGATATCCACAGTCTCAGGAATGTCCGATAACGATGGATAGCATTTCTCACCTAGAATTTCATCTGCATTCGGATTAACGGGAATAATTCGGTATCCTCGGCTTTGCATGGCGGCAGATACCATATAAGATGTTCGATCTGGTTTATCAGACAAGCCTACAACAGCGATATTCCCTGCATGGGCAAGCAATTCTTTGATGTGTTCCCTAGACGGATTCTCAAATGTCATGTGGATCGCTCTCCTATTTATTCAAGTAGGTTAGACCTTGTTTCCCCATTGCTTCCCAAGTTTCAACAAACTGTGCTTTACTCACTTTAACTTGCTTTTTGCCATTCAATGGGTCATTTAAGTAAACATTCGTTTCGTCAAATCCAACAAGGACAACAGCATGTTCCGAATACGTTGTCTTTAGAGGACCGATTGGTGTATCCCACGTTACCCATTTGTACGGTAGATTGTAGTCAATTGTCGTCCAAACGATAACTGGGATCCCATGCGCCACTTGCTGCTCATACAATTCAAATGCTTCCCCTGTTATATTAATCGCTTGAGGGATATAGTCTTTCATAAGCGGAAACAATCCTGCAGAATAGATGCCAAAGCCTCTTTTCTTACGTGTTACGTCACCAACGAAGCCGGAGTTCGGATTGCCCCAGTAAGCGATGTTGCCATTGGCATCCAATGTTGCTGGTGTCATGTCTGTTGGCATCTCGGAGACTAATTCCATCTTTGTTTTGTTTACGCCATAGTACTTCAGCAGCATCGTAAGACTTGTGATCTCACAGCCAGCAGGCAGCTCGGGCAGTTGCTGTATGACGGGGACATCCAGCATCGCTGATTTGACTGGTGCATGCGTTGGCGATGGTGTCGGCTTCACGGTGTCCTTCACCGTAGCGGCGGGTTTATCAACTGCTAAGACTACCGGACCAGAAGCGAATAAAGCTGGTTCTTTCCCTGTAGCCTTCGCATAAAGCAATACAGCAAATACGCTGCTCGCAAATGTCAGCCCTGCTACGAGAAACAATCCAAACGTCACTTTCAATCCTTGCCAAATAATCCTCATGCTGACTCACCCATTCAATGTAATTGAGATTCTAGGACTCGCTCACTAGCTCAACCTGTGCGCCAATGGAGCGCAAGTGGTCGAAATATTGTGGATACGACTTCGCCACGTGGTGGGCATCCCGAATCGTTAAACCCTTCTCAGAGCGCAGACCAACTACAGTTAAAGCCATGATGACACGATGATCGAAATGCGCATTAATTTCTACGCCACCTTCAACCCCTTGTGGTTTACCATGAACAATAATCTCACTCTGACGCTCTTCTACATCAGCTCCAGCCTTGCGAAGCTCATTCAAATAATCTGTGATACGATCACACTCTTTATACCGTAGGTTCTCAACATTGTAGAAACGCGAAGTACCTTCTGCAAACACAGCCGCAGCAACCATCGCAAGAACAGCATCGGTGAAATGATCACCATCGAATTCACCAGCAACAAGGCGTTGATTCCCACGTACATGAACTACACCGTTGTCATGCGTTAAATTAACTCCCATTGCCTTCAGAACGTCCACACAAGCTTTCTCACCTTGCTTGCTGTTCTCTTCCAGACGAAGTACACGCACATCGGAATTCGTAATCGCAGCGGCAGCTAGAATGGCTGCTGAACCTGGATAGTCGCCTTGGATCACATATTCTTTGGCTTCATAGGATTGTCCACCTGGAATACGGTAGTGCATCAAATCTTCACTTGCATGAACGACGATACCCGCTTGCGCTAACACTTCAAGCGTCTGCCCTACAATAATTTTGGACTTCAAATCATGCAGAACTTCAATTTCACTGTCTTCTTCCAGCAGAGGCGTCATAAACAACAAAGAACTCAGGAACTGCGAGCTCACATTACCAGAAACGGTGATTTTGCCGCCGCGAGGTTGTCCCCCTTTAATTGTTATCGGCAAACGACCGTTATTATGTTGTACTTCTACGCCCATTTGTTGCAAAGTATCGATTAAATCATCATGAGGACGTTTACCCAATGATTCCGGATACGTATTCACAAAAGTTACTTCCGGACAGAAAGCAGCCGTAGACATCAAAAAGCGGAGCACTGCACCAGCATTCCCAACATTCAATTCAGACACATGCTTAGGGTTCTTGCCGAAGCCTGTGATTACAATTTTCTCATCATCTTCTTCTATAATAGCGCCAAGATCACGTACACATCGTCTCATAGCATCACTATCTTCACTATGAGCTGGGTAATAGATTGTACTTGTCCCATTCGCTAGTGCACCGATTAGCAAGTAGCGTGTAGTGTAGTTTTTGGAGGATAAAGCATTAATTTCCCCTTCAAGATGGGAAGTTGGTTTTACGATGGCTTTCATGTCGTTTGTTAACTCCTTCGCAAGTAGTTTATATGTATATCCAGCAGAATGAATGACAAGAAACCAATCATCAGCGGGATGATAGAGATCCTAAGATTTATTGACAGTGTACCATACGAAATCTAACTTGGGAACCTTCCGACCTAGCAGCTGCATCTTGGAAAAGCTAGACGAAATAAACGGCTCCGCCGTTTCTTGGACGGGAGCGTTTATCTAGAAATATAGCCAGTTTATCGTGTACAACATACAAGTTCTTATATATTAAAGAAACACTTCGTTTGACATCACGTCGTTATATTTCTATCATACTAAGTAAGAAGCTTTCTTCTGAAAATACAAACATGGAGGCATATCATGGACACGATTCTACCATCCGAGATCAAAGCAAGACTCGCGCAAGGAGAGCAGCTAACACTTATCGACGTTCGCGAAGATGAGGAAGTAGCTGAAGGTATGATTCAAGGCGCCATACATATTCCATTAGGCCAATTGCCAGAGCGGCTTAGCGAGATCCCACAAGTCGACGAAGTCATTTTAGTATGTCGTAGTGGAAATCGAAGCGGACGCGCACTAGGCTATCTTGAAGCCAACGGTTATAAAGGTCTTAAGAACATGACCGGCGGCATGCTCGAGTGGGAAGATTAAGCTGAAAAGCTTATCTTCTCCCTAATGACGCCGCTTGCTGAATGATGCGATCTGCAATTTCATCTTCGCTTAAGTCCGTCGTATCAATGGACGTATGAGCGAAATCATAGGCATGCTTTCTTTGTTCCATTAATGTATGAACTCTTTCTTCCAAATTCCCCTGCAGCAAAGGCCGATTCGTATCCGCACTCACTCTTTGGATAATCGTTTCCGCCGTTGCATTCAACGCGACAACAAAGCCATGCTGCAACATGCAAATTCGATTAGATTCTGCAAGTACCGCACCGCCGCCCGTCGCAACAACTTGGCCCTCACTGTCTAATATATGTGCCAGCGTCTCGGTTTCCAGAGCGCGAAAGCGTGCTTCACCATAATCCCGAAATATTTCGGGTATACTTGTCTGTTGTACCTCTTCTAACACGGCATCAGAATCACAAAAACTCCATCCTAAACGCTCTGCAAGCTTCTTGCCTACGGTTGATTTCCCTGTTCCCATGAATCCAACAAGCACAATATTTCTGACTGTCACACAAATCCCCTTTTCCCATATGCTAGTCATACAAACTTTCCCAACATCATACCATAGCCCTTTCAGCATGAATACAATCCATTAAAAAATCATATAGTAGTGTGAATAAATTCTAGCACAAACAGTTAAGATTTTAGAGAGACCACGCCGATAAGGAGAGATGGAGCTTTGAACCCAACTGTGCTGCAGCAAAACCAAACTACCGCCTTGACCAATCGTACACAACGCAAACTGGAGCAAATTTTGCACCCAAGCTATACACTATGCAAAGAGGATGTCGTCTGGATTTTGGAATTTATTAAGAAAAAAGTGGCTGAAGAAGACCCGATGATGCAGGGTCTAACTCAACCACGATTATTAAGAAATTTCCGTTATTTTGCAGAGATATCCCTCATGCTGATTCACAAACGCAACGGCTTCGATCAAGAAGCTGATCGACTGAAGTTGTGGCTGCGAGAAGCGGCATACGGTTTACAAGATGAGAAATAACTACTCGTTCCCCATCCAGTTGTAGTGGAAGGAGCCTTCTTTGTCTACACGTTGGAATGTATGAGCACCGAAGTAATCACGTTGTGCTTGTAACAAGTTAGCTGGCAATCTTTCTGTACGGTAGCTGTCGTAGTAAGYAAGTGCGGATGCGAAGGAAGGTACTGCAATACCGCGAGTAACCGCTTCTGCAATCACTGTTCTCCATGATCCTTGGTAGTTGTCCACTACGTCTGTGAAGTAGGAATCAAGCAACAGGTTTTTCAACTCAGGATTGCGATCATACGCATCCTTGATATTTTGAAGGAAACGAGCGCGGATGATACAACCGCCACGGAAGATCATTGCGATGCTGCCGTATTTCAAATCCCATTTGTATTCTTCGGAAGCAGCTCTCATTTGAGCGAAACCTTGTGCATACGAACAAATTTTGCTTGCGTAAAGAGCTTGACGAACAGCCTCAATAAACGCTTTGCGATCCCCTGTGAATGCTGGAGCATCAGGTCCTTTGAGTACTTTGCTTGCTGCTACGCGTTCTTCCTTCATCGCAGAGATGAAACGGGAGAATACGGATTCTGTGATGATAGAAAGCGGCACGCCAAGGTCCAGAGCACTTTGACTGGTCCATTTTCCTGTTCCCTTTTGTCCAGCGGAATCCAGAATCACGTCAACCATTGGTTTGCCTGTTTCAGCATCATATTTCGTGAAAATATCACGTGTGATTTCGATCAGGTAGCTGTCCAGCTCCCCGTTGTTCCACTCCGTGAAGATCTCATGAAGCTCTTCTGTGCTAACGTTAAGTACATCTTTCAGCAATTGGTAAGCTTCACAAATCAATTGCATATCTCCATACTCAATACCGTTGTGCACCATTTTTACATAGTGACCCGCGCCGTCTGGCCCGATATACGTACAACAAGCATCTTCGCCAACTTTAGCTGAGATTGCTGTTAGGATAGGCTCTACCAATTTATACGCGTCTTCTTGGCCACCTGGCATGATCGCAGGTCCTTTAAGCGCGCCTTCTTCACCGCCGGAAACACCTGTTCCAACGAAACGAATACCGTGAGCTTCTAGCTCTTTGTTACGACGTTGTGTGTCCGGGAAGAATGCATTTCCGCCGTCGATCAAAATATCGCCTTTATCCAAATGCGGAAGCAATTGGTTGATTGTGTCATCTGTAGGTCCGCCTGCTTTGACCATGATCAAAATTTTGCGCGGCACTTCAAGGGATTGAACGAATTCTTCAACCGTATATGTACCTACAAGTTGCTTGCCTGGTGCTTCATTAAGAAGCTCCTTCGTTTTCTCAGCAGAA
Source organism: Paenibacillus sp. 01T442 (assembly GCF_056398345.1). Lineage (NCBI taxonomy): Bacteria > Bacillati > Bacillota > Bacilli > Caryophanales > Paenibacillaceae > Paenibacillus > Paenibacillus sp. 01T442. The sequence continues at coordinate 39,264 of NZ_JBFTPF010000042.1, read as the reverse complement.
CGGTTGAATACGGATACCGTAAAGCCTCTGCTTTCAATGTTTAATGCTAAGTTTTTCCCCATTACTGCTAAACCTACAACACCTATTTGTTGCTTAGACATGTCTCTCATACACCCTTCCGATATATAAATAGTTAAATCGTCATCGCGCCAAAACCGCCGTCTACTCTCAAAACTGTTCCTGTTACAAAGCTCGAAGCTTTCTCTGAAGCCAGGTACACCGCAGCACCTTGAAGCTCTGCAGCTTCACCAAATCGATTCATCGGCGTATGACGCATAATGGATTCGATCCGCTCAGGCGACAAAATCTTACGATTCTGCTCTGCTGGGAAAAAGCCTGGAATAATCGCGTTCACACGCACACGGCTCGGAGCGAACTCACGGGCTAGGTTCTGTGTGATATTATTCACAGCTGCTTTAGAAGCGGAGTAAGTGAACACACGAGAAAGTGGTGGATCCGAGGAAACGGATGAAATATTAATAATGCTTCCGCCTTCACCTCGTTCAACCATGTATTTCCCGAACACTTGGCAAGCTAGCACGACGCTTTTCAAATTTACCTCCATAATAGAATCCCATTCTTCCATGGAAATGTCAAAGAAAGGTGTCGCACTATTTTTACCTGGACAATTCATAAGAACATCCGCACTGCCTGACCAAGCAATAACATCTTGAAGGACTTGCTCTAAATCTTCACGTTTGGTTGCATCTGCTTGGAAAGTCTTCGCTTCGCCGCCAATCGCAGCAATAGCCTCTTGAACCTGTTCGCTTTTCTCTTGATTCCGCCCGACGATAGCTACTTTTGCACCATGTCCAGCAAGAGCTAAAGCCATTGAGCCACCAAGTGTACTATTACCGCCAATAATTACTGCTGTTTTCCCAGAAAGATCGAATAAGTTCATTGTCGTCATCCTCTCGAATAATAGTGCTTTGTCTAAAAAGTATTATGATTGAGGACTCCGTAGGTGCTGACTTTGAAAAGCGGTGATCGCGTCGAATTGATCTTTTAACTGATGATATACGCTCGTATAAATAGATGTCAATTGTTGATATACGCGATAATCGTTTTCATTCACCTCGTGAGCCTTTCCTACCCCGATCCATTTATGCGCAAGCGATAAGTCCTCGATCTCCCCCATTGCGAGTAGACCAAGTAAAGCTGCGCCAATTCCTGAGCTCTCGATGGAGTCTGGAACGGTAACGGCCGTGCCGAGCATATCGGTCATCATCTGACGCCAGAACTCTGAGCGAGCGAAGCCKCCTGATGCACGAATGACGGTTGCAGGTCCCATCATGCGCTCCAACGATGTCGCAACGGCTTGAATGGAGAACATGACGCCTTCCAATGCGGCACGGATCATATGCTTCTTCTGATGACTAAGTGATAAACCAAAATAAACGCCACGTGCATTAGCATTCCAATAAGGCGCACGCTCGCCGGATAGCAATGGCAAGAAAAGCAATCCTTCGGAGCCTGCTCCCACTTCAGCAGCAAGTGCTGTCAAGTGATCATAAGGATCCATGCCCATGCGGCGTGCTTCTTCTGCTTCTGCTGTCGCGATCTGGTCTCTCACCCAACGGAATACAATACCTCCGTTGTTAATCGGCCCACCAACGACCCAGAAGTTTTCGGTTAACGCGTAACAGAATAACTTACCCTCGGGGTCCGTTTGCGGTTTGTTCACGACGCTGCGGACTGCGCCGCTCGTACCGATCGTAACCGCGACAACGCCGGGTTCGAAGGCGCCGACGCCAAGGTTGGCAAGTACACCATCGGAAGCGCCGACAATAAATGGCGTGTCCGTGGACAAGCCCATCGCATCAGCATAAGCAGAGCTCATGCCTTCTACACGATGTGTCGTTGGCACAAGTGCGGATAGCTGCTGAGGTGTTACCCCTGCATAATCAAGCGCACCCGCATCCCAATCCAATTGCTCCRGATTGAATAATCCTGTTGCACTCGCCAGGGAATGGTCGATTAAATACTKACCAAACAACTTGGCAAACACATACTCTTTAATCCCTATAAATTTATGGGTATTTCGAACAAGCGCTGGTTCATGCTCCCCGAACCACTTCAATTTCAAAAGTGGTGACATGGGGTGAATCGGTGTGCCTGTTCTCGCATAAATCTGTTGACCAAGCCCACTCTGCTTCAAATCCTCCGCATATTTCGCGGCACGATTGTCCGCCCATGTAATACATTGGGTTAATGGCTTATTGTGCTCATCTACGGCAATTATACTGTGCATCGCTGAGCTGAAGGACACGCAAAGCACTTGTTCAAGCGAGATGCCTTGCTTGCGAACAACGGCGCCAATCCCCTGCACCACAGCATCAAAGATTTGATCTGGATCCTGCTCGGCACGATCTGCGGCAGGGGTGAAGAGCGGATATTCGATGGAATGGGAGGCAAGTACCTGCCCATCCCGATCAATAACCAGCGTTTTGGTACTCGTTGTTCCAATATCAGCAGCTATGATATAAGGCTTCTGACTTTGCGTCATGGGCAAATATTCCCCTCTGCATCGAATGTTAGCTCAAATGGCTCTGATAAAATTTCAATATCCGGATGCTGACGAGCGGCTTCAAGGAGGTTCACCGAAATTTCAATCTCACCTAAGTGAAGTGTATCTTGAATACGAACAAGCTTACAGGTCGTGTAATCTAAAATATTGCAAGTTTTCACGGCAGCTTTGATCGCATAGAAATCATTTTCTAAAGTCGTCGCGATTTTCGTAGGTGCACAGACCGTAGAAGTTAACCCATTGGCATACGTGAATTCTAGATTTGTCTTATCAACTAGACGTTGAGTAGTGAAATCCGCTGTACCTACGCCATTGGCATTCCCTTTGGTCTCGTGTGTCAAATCAAGAACAACCATCTTTGACACTTCGGGTCCGCCATGTGCATAAGGAGTAGGATAGCGTCCCGTTACGTTAGGATCCATACCGTCACCGCTAATATTTTTACCGATATAATCAATCACTAGCACATCGATTTCATCGAATAAAATTTTCGGCAAACGTGATTTTGCTTCAACAAGCAGCAGCTCCTCACGCGCTTCAATCTCGGCAGCAGGAAGAACCTCAACCTGACAAGTTTCATCGTAAGCATTCTCTACGAGGGCTACGCCAAAGACGATCGGCAGCTTCTCGATCATCAAATTTGCCATCGCAGGAACATTCTCTGCCATGTATTTAAAGCCAAGCTGATGGCAAGCTTCAGCCCCTTTTTGCTTGCCGAGGCCAATCGCGATCATCTTCATGATGCCGCTCTCAATGCGTCCGCGGAATGCGGTATGCGGCTTCACACGGTTAATAACGACAATGGCATCTGCCTCTGATGCAATGCGATCTACATAAACAGGCAAACCATTCGGTAGTTGATCGATTTTGACCACGTCCATGGAAGAGCGAATCGGTGCTCCCATCGTTTCTTCCGTAATACCAAAGTGCTGGAGCACCTCAGTCTGGCCATCCGCAGTCGCCCCGCCATGACTTCCCATACACGGTACGATAAACGGATGTGCACCTCGTGCCTTAATGGCATCCAAGGTTGTCTTCGTGAAACCCGCAATATTGGCAATCCCTCTGCTCCCTACTGCCACAGCAACTTGTTGGCCAGGAAGGATACTCGGCATAACGCCACTGCTTTCGAGCTTATCGGCAAGTTCCTGCAAAGGATTTTCCAGAATCGAACGATCAAATTTCTGACGAATTTTGACCATTTGCGGAATCGGAATGTCATTTAACAATTCTCTTAGAATACTCATCGACTTTCCCCACTTTCTTATGCTTGTAATAATTGCACAGATTCACGAACAATTAATTCGGTTCGCAATAGAACTTGCTCGGTTGTATGCAATTTATTCTCTATATTACCTAGGAGACGCAGTGCGCCTTCTTTGCTAATTTGTTCGATCGGCCTGCGCACGGTCGTTAAGGCAGGTGTCACATAGGCCGCGAATACCGTATCATCAAAACCAACCACGGAGATATCCTTAGGGACATGTAAACCCGCTTCAAACACAGCTTTAATGGCTCCTAGTGCCATCTCATCATTGCAGCAAAAAACCGCTGTCGGTCTCTCTTCGAGGCTCAAAAATTGCTGCATTGCTTGATGACCACTTTCCAAATCGTAAAGTCCYGGCATGCGGAACGCAGCTGGAATGGAAATCCCATAATGCTCCATTGCTCGTTCGAAGCCATCCTTGCGATTCTGCGCAGATTTAAAGCCCTTACGCCCCTCGATTAAGGCGATTTTCTTATGACCCTGATTCACAAGGTAAGCTCCTGCATGAAAAGCACCTTGCTCCTCGTCAGAGAGAACATTCAGAACACCGGCGGTGTCCACTGGCCGATTCAATACGACGAGCGGAATCCCTTTGTTCGCAATATGCTCAATGATCGGCCCATCGTCGTCACTTTGGCTGACAATAATTATGCCATCAAAGCTCTTCTTGGTGATGGAATGAAAGCTAGTGTAATCATCGATTCCCTTGACAATCAACTGGTAGCGATCTCGAATCACCGAGTTAACCCCTCGAATGGCTTCGTAGAAGAAACCAGCGGAAGTTCCATTGCTTAGTGTTGTAAAGAATAGCCCCAAGTTATACGAACGATCCAGCACTAAACTTTTCGCATTATAATTCGGCGTGTAATCCAGCTGTTCAGCGATGATGCGAATGCGCTCCTTCGTCTCCTCTTGAATGAGCGGACTGTTATTCAACGCTCTGGAAACTGTCGTGTGGGAAACACCCGCGAGCTTCGCAATATCCTTAATAGTTGCGCTCATACATTCACCTCTAACAGAAGCATATCACATCTATGCACACGTTAACAATAGTCTTTTCGCGAGACAAAAAAACTCCCTTCTCAGGGAGTCCACAACTCATTATGTATGATTTCTCTTTGCTGTCGATTGTCTCACTACTAACTCTGGCAGCAACTTTATCGTGGGATACGTGTCTATGTCTACCACACCATCAATCTTACGTATTAATTCATCGACGGCGCAACGCCCTAGTTCATTGGCAGGCTGACGTACCGTTGTTAAATGTGGGCGAAATTCAGAAGCGAATATTTGATCGTCGAACCCTACGATCGACATATCATTGGGAATTTGGTATCCTACCGTTTTGCATGCATCCATCAAACCGATTGCAATGAAATCATCTGCTGCAAATACAGCAGTTGGCACCTTATTATTACGTATCCAACCATCTGCAATATCGTAGCCTGAAGAGATGCTAAAATCACCTTGTTCAATCCACAACTCAGTCAAACCTGCTTCCAACATCGCATGAATATAACCGCGCTCACGTTCCGCACTGCTCAAGAAGGGCTCTGGTCCGCGAATATGAGCAATCGTTTGATGCCCGAGATCAATAAGATGCTTGGTTGCTTCATAGCCGCCGATGAAGTTATCTACAATGACAGACGATACAGCATCATGACAATACTGATTATCAATCAGCACAAAAGGGATTTTCTTCTTCTCCAACTCCGTTACATAGGCAAATTCATTCGTGGGAGACACGACGATTAACCCATCTACCCGATCTTCTTGAAATAAAGAGTTCTCAAAGGATTTGAACGCATCGGTCGAGACCGATAAAGCAAGGAAATAGCCGCGCTCTGCTAAGCGATCATTCATTTCTTTCACCACGGCATCGAAGAATGAATCGTTGAGGGTCGATATCGCAACACCAATAATACCTGTCCTACCTCTGGCTAAACTGCGCGCAGCTGCATTCGGCTGGTAGTCCAGCTCCTTCATGGCTTGCAGCACCTTTTGCCGATTCCCCTCGCGCACCGTACCTGCTTGATTGATTACGCGGGAGACCGTGACTACAGAAAGTCCACTTTTCTTCGCTACATCAAAAATACTGACTTTCATATCTTCAGCTCCTGTAACTCACAATAAAAAGTATAAGCGCTTTAATTTTAATGAAACAATTATATTCGATAGCTTCATTCCTGTATATGTTTCATTCTTCTCCCCTTATAAACACACAAAAGAGAGTCCCGTATACGTTCATACAGGCTCTCTTTCATCCCAGCACACTATTCATTCTCACATCTCCAATAGAAGCATTTCTTGTCTCAATTCGATCAATTTAACTTTACTTTCCATCGCGGCCTTGGTGTCCCCGGATGAGAGTGCATCTTGCAGCGTAGCTAATTCATAATCAAGCTCCATGCGCAAAATAGGGATGCGTTCGTCTGTCCGCTTCGATCTTAGTGCTTGCATGACTTCTTCTACGGTCACAGCAGGCTCCTTCTGATACAGCACCTTATGTTCAATTCCGCTAATCTCCACCATGCGGATGATTTCCCCGAACATAATATTCTCAATGAGAATTTGCCGATCCTTAAATCTTTTCACTACGGCATGACCGCGAGTATCTCCGATAAGCTTCTCCATCATTTCAGCAAGCTTCTCATCTTTGAATGAATAATTGCCAACAATCTTATACTTCTCGCCAATTCGTTCGAATTTCAGCTTGATCAACTTGCGCCCTGTGCGAATTGAGATGATAAATTGAAGTTCACTTTCGTTCCAGTAGAGCGAATATCCTTCTTGGATGAGGGCTTTAATGAAGTTCCGGATTAGCCGGCGATCAAATCGTAACTCTAGGTTGCAATACTCCACTTCATGACTCTTACTCACGGCAATCCCCTCCATAATTGGCGCAAACCATTTATTTAAATATTCAGACAACTTGTGTTCTTACAGTTATCTTATTATGAATTCTATGTTTTAGCAACTTGGATTATGGATATTTTTTTAAAAGAAAGCGCACAAAAAAGCCGATGCCTGTTTGCCATCAGCTACAGCCCATGTTCTTGCCATCCTATGATTAATGCCAGCCCCAGAAAAATCCATCGCGTTCCCATGCAGCTCTACCGCCATGCAATTTCTTGAAGATTTTCTTGACCTCTTTGGAAATGGCTTGATTCCCATTGTCATTGACATAAATAAAGGATTCCCCATAAGTCTTAAGAATATAGTCTACGGCATCCTTTTGATACAAAATCCCTGCCGATTTCAACTCATTCAACATCCACTCTGCAATTTCATTCTCTGTCATACTCCAACCATTCTCCTTTCCTTGTCCATTTGATCATTATAACATACATCCTTGTAATATCCGCACCTGACTAAGGACACCAGCACAATCATGACAGAATTCTCGCACAGCCCATTCCATCTACCGTATTGCTCCATATGCTATGTCGAAAGTCAATGAACAAGACTTCAAACAGAGAGGGTGAATGATATGGGTTATGGTGTAGCAGGTGTTGGTGGAGTTGGTGGAGTTGGCTGTGGCGGTGGATATGGATCTTCTGCAGCAATTTTGGTTCTTTTCATCTTGTTAGTTATTATCACTAGCGCTTTTGTAATCTAATACTTCACAGTTGATAAAGGGCAGCCCTGTACTTCAGGAGCTGCCCTTTGAGTTTATTTAACCAGCTTCAGATTCCGCCGGATTGAGGATTGCTGAGCCAATGCTCATAAGGATAAGACCGAATAAAGCCAATACCCCTATATTCATCCATAGCTGAGACAATGGTTCTCCTGCAGACATACGTTCGATCGCATCGAGTGCCCACTTTTGCGGGACAAAGTTTGCGAGCTTTTGCATCCATTCCGGCATGAGGCTAATCGGCCAGAAGCATCCGCCCAGCATGCAGGTTGGCGTAACAACAAGAGCGTTTATCACGTTCATGTTAGTCGCATTTTTCACCATACTCGCTACAGCACTGGCAATTCCCATGCTCGCTAACAGGAAAAATTCTAAGATGACAAAATGAGATATGAATGGGAGACCGTACTCATATCCAGCCACGTATCTAGTAATGAAGAGGATAACTAGCACTTGAAGTGTACCCACAACAAAACTGCCCAAGAAATTTCCTGCTACAATTTCAAAAGCTCTAACTGGCGCTGTGTACGTTCTTGATAATGTACGAAGTCTTCGATCTTCCATAACGAGAGACACTGTATTGTTCATTAAGCCCATCATGAAGATCAGCATGAGTCCAATCACGATATGCATGTTAGGATTCGTATACAAATCCAAATCCGTTATTTTAGGACTAACTTGGTACTTTTGAATTTGAGAAATTGTTTGCAAGGTGCTCTCTCGCAAATCAGTCTCTGTCAGACCTTGTTTACTGTATAAAGCAATCGTATCTTGATACCTGGATAAAATGCCTTCCAGACTTATTTTGAATGTAATCGTGGATTCATTCGAATTGAGTTGAAACATGTCAAGCTGCGGCAAAGTTCCTCCTGCTAATAACTTTTCACTTAAGTCTGCAGGTATGATGAAGGCACCGGTGACCTTCTGTTTAATAACATCGTTTTTCAAATCGGCTTCAGATGCAGCCAATGTCAACCGATAATCAGGTAATGCACTTAACTCTTGTACGACCTGTGTGCCTAATGCACCTTGATCCAAATTAAGATAAGCGATGTCTGCTCGATGCTCACTTTGTTTACCAAGAACAGTAATGATGAGTGACACCGCGGCAGCCGGGATAACCAAATACATGAGAAGTCCTTTTCGTTGAAAAAGGGAACGGCGCAGCATATTTAGAGCGATCGCCAAACTATTCATGATATCCCCCTTTACGGTAAACAAGAAATGCGATTAGCGACAAGCCAATGGCCATGCAAACTAAAATCAATAAGTGATGCGCTACTATAGACGTTTCGCTCCCCAGCATGAGTTGAAACATACTTTGCATCCCCCAATAGTTTAATGTGTATGAACCTAATTGCTTAAGAAATCCATCAGGAAGCGGTGTAAAGCCCCCACTTAAGAATGTCATAATCATAATGCCCGTTTGAAAAATCGCCGCAATCATACTATCTGATTGGAAGAGGAGCATGACTACGATGGCCAAACTCATAGAAGCTAGAATCATGCATAAACAAATAAGAAAGAGTGTTAGGAATTGAGAACCCCAATCCACACCATAGAATAGCTTGGTGGCACCGATGATAACTGCAGCCTGACCAATAGAAAGGAACATATTCCCACTAATTTTACCAAGTAAAATTTGATACTCACGAATAGGCATGCCATTCAAACGAGATAACGTGTGATTCACCTTTTCATTCTGTAAGCTAAAAGCAGTGATCATGCCCGAATATAATAAAAACATCACGAGAATCGACGCCGCATAATATTGCATGGCCGTGTAGTTGCCATTTGAAGCTGCTAATTGGCCTACATGTACCAACGAAGGGTTTGCAGCCCCACGTGAGGATATGCCTTCGACCTGCTTTAGAGGCTCCAAAGACGTTGTACGAGCTGTAGTCTGAATAGCTTGAATCTGATTCACTTTATCGAAATAGGTGCGAAACACCATTTGAGCTGTTACATTTTTCAAATAATCATGACCCAATATCATCTCCCACTGGGCTGCTTTTCCCGCCTGCACCTGAGCACTGAAATCGTTCGKGATGATAACTGCAAATTCAGATTCTCCATTCTTCAACCGTTTTATCGCTTCCTCGCGTGTTGATATCACATGGGTTTGCAGGTGCTTTAGGGTCTCTGGAGATGCCAAGAATTTTTGAAAACCTTCCTGCAAAGCTCCTGAATCCGATTGAAGGATATCAACCTTGACTGAATTTAATGCTTTATCCTCGGCCTTAAACACGCCTGAGAGAGCTGATCCCAAAATAAAAATGAGCAGTAAGGGCATTAGAAATTGAATCAACAGCACATAGCGGGTCCGCAGTTTCCTGAGGATTTCATATTTAGCAACGGTCCAAATTGGCATGTGAATCTCCCCCTAATCTCTCAAGGTTCTTCCGGTCAATGACAGGAACAAAGCTTCTAGATCAGGCTCCACCTGCGTGAGCGATTGTATTTTCACCTGATGTTTAGACAAAATGAAGAGGATATCTTGCAAATAACTTTGTGACGCGCTTACGATCAGTTCAAGGGTTTGTTCATTTGCATTTAACTGTTTTATCAACGGATACTCTCTCAACTCTTTAACTGCTTGGTCCGTGAGGTTCGTAATTTGAAGCACAATTTTATTGTCCTGGGAAACTTGATTACGCAGCTCTTCCTGCGTTCCGCAAGCGATGAGATGACCATGATCCATGATCCCGACTCTCGTCGAAATGGCCGACACTTCTTCCATATAGTGGGAGGTATATAGGATCGTCGATCCCATTCGATTCAATTCTCTTACCGAATCTAAGATATGATTACGTGACTGAGGGTCGATCCCCACCGTTGGTTCATCCATAATAATCAGCTTTGGTTGATGCATGATAGCACAAGCGATATTCAGTCTTCGTTTCATGCCACCTGAAAATGAACTAGGCTTATCACTCGCACGATCTAGGAGTCCCACAAAGGCTAACGATTCCTCCACTCGCTCCTTGAGCAGCTTTCCTCTCAACCCATATAATTTAGCGAAAAAAGTGACGTTCTCCCGAGCTGTTAAGTTTTCATATATCGCTAAATCTTGAGGCACGAGCCCCAAATTACGCTTGACTTCCATTGGGTATTTAGCAACAGATTTGCCACCTACCAAGATGTCACCTTGATCGATTTTCAGCAATCCGCTTAGCATTTTAATCGTTGTACTTTTGCCCGCTCCATTAGGTCCTAACAGACCAAAAACTTCACCTTCTCGAATCGTCAAATTCAGATGATCTACAGAAATACGATTGTCATATTTCTTAACTACATCCTTCAATTGAACAAAGCTCATACATCTCTCCCTTTCTTCACTGCACTTATTACCGTAATTGTACGCTTTTGTGAGCAACTCGACAGGTAGAAGAAGTCATTTTACAAAGTGACAAAAGTCACTTTATTTTTGCTAAGAAAAGTGTTATCCAACGAAAAGTCGTATGCTATACTTTCTTTACTAAGATAAAGGATGCGAATCTCGATTGATAAACCAACTCTTACTCACACGCTATCTTCTCTTACTCGTACCTGCGATTGCTTCCATGTATTTGGAAGTCTACATATCCAATAACACCTATGCGCTATTCGTACTCCTATTTATTGGACTGATCGAAATGAGGCGAACACGCTTCCCGAACACGAACTGGATGCTCCTCCTTGAAATCGCCTGTACAGGCTGGATGAGTTATCATTTCGAAGGCGTATGGTTTCTCTCGTTCTTCTCAACCCTTCTGACTTACGTACCCAAGTTGAATCGTCAGCAGCAATTTAGAGCAATTCTGTTACAGCTACTTGTTCTTAATTTTTCCTTGCAAAATCAACCATCTATGTATTTCATCTTTGCAAACGTGATGTTTGGCACAATCGCCATCCTATCTTTCCAGCTTCAGCGAATGAAAAAAAATAAAGATGATGTTGAGCTGCTCTATGATCAACTCCGAAAGAAGCATTATGAATTGGATGAAGCCCGTCTTCAATTAATGGATTATGCCCGAAAAGTAGAGAACATTGCCCAAACGGAAGAACGTAACCGCATCTCACATGATTTGCATGACGATTTGGGACATAAGCTTATTCGAATCAAAATGATGATGGAGGCCTCACTTACCATCCTCCCCTCTCAACCAACCAAAGGTACTGAGATGTTACGTTCTGTTCGCGATCAACTCGGTGAGAGTATGGAACTCCTTCGTTCAACTGTACGTCGATTGAAACCGAACAAGCATTCGCTGCAAAGTTATTCCTTGGCTACATTAATTGATGAGCTAACTCGAGAGAACGCTATCGACATTGAACTCGATATTCAGGGAATGCCTTATGAATTGTATCCAAGCCTTGAATACATTCTTTACCGAAATGCACAGGAAGCGATCTCTAATGCGATTCGGCATGGCGCTGCTACATACGTTCAGATCACATTGCAGTACACAGCCAATCAAGTGACCATGGGAGTCTCTAATAATGGCACACGTCAGATGGAGCCTACGGTTAAAGGGCTTGGTTTATCCGGTATGGAAGAACGAATTAAAGTGATTGGCGGGCATCTTATTATTTCGAATGAGGAACATTTCACCGTAACTACCGTGCTGCCAGCTTTTCGACACAATGAAGCTACTTAAAAGGAGGGATTGTTGATGATTCATGTACTCATAACCGACGACGATCCATTTATTCGTGAAAGCTTACAATTAATTATTGGTCTTGATCCTGAAATCTCGGTTGTTGGAACTTGTACGAACGGGAACGAAGCACTCACCTTTATTCAAAATGGAACACTAGTTGATGTAGTCCTCATGGATATCCGTATGCCGCTCTGCGATGGTGTTCAAGGGACAAAACAAATCAAAGAAGCGTACCCGGAAATCGCGATACTGATTCTGACTACCTTCGATGATGATGCGTACATCATACAAGCACTGCGAAACGGCGCCAGCGGTTATTTATTAAAAAATATTTCCCCAGATCGTATTATTCAAGGCGTTAAGACGGTGAAGCAAGGAAATTTGCTCATTCATCCTGATATTGCGAAGAAACTAACCAGTTTCATTCAAGATAGTCCCCCAAAAGCTGATGCACAGGCCCATCCATTTGATGGGTATGGCTTGACAGCTAATGAGCAGGCTATCATTGCTAAAATCTCCGAAGGCCTTTCAAATAAAGAAATCGCCCAGGAGCTATTCCTGAGCGAAGGTACGGTGAAGAACTATGTAACTGAAATTTTAAGTAAATTGAACCTCCGAGATCGCACTCAAATTGCCATTTTTTACCTGAAGCGACAGCAAGGCTGAGAACCTAATTCACGACTTTACCCGCCTCGATATCTTCCACCGAAGTACTGGCAACTAGGTAATCAGAAATTTCATTACTATAATTGATAAAAGGCGTTAACTTGACCGTGGTTTTGAAGAAATGTCCATTATTATTCAACAAGTAATAATAGGTGTTTTCTTCCGGCAGCTTATCAATAATGACTGGATTCCAAGAGTAACTTACTTTATCCACAACAAAATAACGGTAAGAATCAACATAAGTCTTCAGTGCCTTCAATTTAAGCGGATCGGTCTCACCTGACACGACTAATGTCTCATACCTGGAATAAGACATCTGTGGGGGCTGGTTCCCCCATACATTTTTCAATTCAGTTTCACTCACGTACACTTGACCCGTAAATTTCTCTTTTGCTTTACGTAAACCATCTGTTCGGATTCCCATTCGTTCAATATCGCTCAACCGATAATACGTTTGATCTGTGTTATTAAGTAAGACCGGGTAGGATGCTCCCTGGTAATCCATATATTGCGCATAGGGAAATTGCAAGACCATCTCCGTATAATTCGATTCATTTCCCACAACTGGCTGATTCGAATTCACGCGCGGGACGACATAAATCGTTTTCGTACTTTCCTGCCAATTCACGACAGCGCCTAAATGACCAGCCAACTCCTTAACGGGCAAATAACTTGAATTATTATAAATTAATGGCGGATTCGCTAATTGAACAGCTTGACCATTTACGACAACTTTATAATCACTTCTGAGATACGCATCGACACGTTGAAGTACATCTTGTGCATATACACCTGCCCCAAAACATGTTCCCATTAGTGTTCCAACGATTGCAACCTTCGACCATTTTGGCATCTTCTTCATCCAAATTCCTCCTGTACCTTTCCTAGCTTGTTACCTTAACTCATTCGACAACTACCTTAATTTACCTCCTTGTTTCGACAATTTCCCTCTATTGACCTATAAAAGCTAACCAAACAATGCACTTGATTCATTGCGAGTTGGTCGAAATTGCTTTAGAATAGTTGAAAAACATGCATGTGAAATGAGGAACTTCCATAATGAGTTTTACAGGATTTACACAACACGATTTCGATACCTTCGCCATCGAGGGATTAGACGGACGAATGGCCGCCATTCGCGAGCGAATTCAACCTAAATTCAAAGCCCTTGGCGATGTATTGGCAACCGAATTATCTGTCCAATCGGGAACCGAAATGTTCCTCCATATTGCCAAACACTTACGACGTAAGATCAATCCTCCTGTCGACACCTGGATGGCTATCTGTCCTAACAAACGCGGCTACAAGCAAGTACCTCACTTCCAGGTCGGTCTTTTCGATGATCGAGTTTTCATCTGGCTTGCACTCATTTATGAGCTGCCGAACAAAGGCAATATCGCTACGACTTACATGAACAATTTGAAGCAGATTCAAGCCGAAATTCCAACAGATTTCCTACTTTCTTTTGATCATATGAAAAAAGATACGATTTCCGTGTCTCAACTCGACACTACAGGCTGGAACGAAGCCTTAATTCGCTTCCGTGATGTCAAAAAAGCAGAGCTGCTCATCGGTCGAAACCTCCGTTTCGATGACCCCGTGTTAGCAAAACCTGCTGAGTTGGAACTTTTAATCGAACAAACCTTTGAGAAGCTGATTCCGTTGTACAAACTTGCTGTCGACACACCATCGCTCTAATTTCACGAAAAATTTATATTAAATTAAGGTTGCTTTCAACTAAAACRCGGCTTTCCTGCGCAGACTAAATCCTGTAATTCCCAATAAACAGGAAAGGAGGCCTCGAATCCCATGGAAGCAACAAACATTAGGAAGATGCTCATAAGCTCCATCGCACTCACCTGTATCTTGGGTGGCAGCCTCTCTGCTGTCGCACAGAACCCTGATTCAGAAGATCAGCCAACCGTTACGTTGCAACAGTCAGATGAGACTGGTCAAAGCGGACACCATAAACGGAAATGGCCGATTATTGAAGAATCCGCAACGGTTATCGGTGTCGACAAAGAAGTTCTCTTCAAGTCGCTGAAGAGCGGGAAAAGCATTGTGGAGGTCGCCGCTGAAAAAGGCATCTCGGAAGCCGATCTGACTGCGAAGCTGCAACAACTTCGGACGACGAAGATTGAAACCGCAGTGAAAGATGGCAAGCTGACTGCTGACCAAGGCGAGCACATGAAGCAAAAGCTCGGCGAGCATTTGAAGTTCATTCTCAATGAGAAGAACCTGCTAGCTCACCATCCTGGGCATGGCAAACATAAGTTCGGCTTAAAGCCCGACACTGAAAAGCTCGCAAAATCGCTAGGCATGAGTAAAGACGAACTCCGTGCACAACTGCATGCAGGTAAGTCTTTGGCTGAAATTGCGCAAGCGAAAGGCATTTCCAAAGACAAGCTAGTGGTATCGATTAAGGATCAATTAACACCCTCGATTGAGAAGTGGGTTGATCACAAAATGGAACCAAAAGCGAAAAAGTAGTTTGGCGTTAACAGGAGGGGCATTCTATGGAATGCCTCTTTTTCAGTATTAGCACCTCACTTTAAAAAATGAGTGATTACTCACTTCTCAACTGCATAAATTTATCGTATGATGGGTTTAGAATCAAAAATGAGTGATTACTCACTTTATTATTTATTGAAAGAGGTGCAGACCATGACATCCGCCACATCGATTCAAGTGCAAAGAGTCAGCAAGCAATTTGGTGAGAAAACGGTTCTGAAGGACATTACGCTTGCAGTTCCTCGCGCACAGATTTTTGGACTACTAGGTCCTTCTGGTTCGGGTAAAACAACACTGGTCCGCATGATCGCAGGCATTGATGCCCCTACAACCGGTCAGGTGACCGTACTTGGCCAGAAGATGCCACAGCTAGCTATGCTCTCCCAAATCGGCTATATGGCGCAATCAGATGCCTTATATACCGAATTGACGGCGCAGGAGAACCTGGCTTTTTTCGCAGCCTTATATGGCCTCAAAGGAGCCAAATGTAAGCAGCGCATTCAAGCTGTCATGGAGCTCGTTGATTTGAGCGATCATTTGAAGAAACAAGTCAGCAACTATTCGGGGGGCATGAAGCGACGGTTATCGCTTGCCATTTCCTTGCTCCACGAGCCAAGCATCCTTATTCTCGATGAACCTACCGTAGGGATTGACCCTGTGTTACGCAAATCGATCTGGCAGGAGCTCATGAATCTAAGTCTGAATGGAACTACCATTCTTCTGACCACACATGTAATGGATGAAGCAGACAAGTGCCATCAACTCGGTATGATTCGAGACGGAAGCCTCACCGCCATAGGTACGCCAGAGGAGTTAAAACACGCTACCTCTTCCTCCACGATCGAAGAAGCATTCTTAATTTATGGAGGTGCTCACGCATGAGAATTCGGGCCATTGTTATACGCATTCTTCGTCAATTTTTCCATGATAAACGAACTCTCATGATGATGCTGGTAGCTCCTATGCTCATTTTGTTCATGATGTCCTTAGTTTTCAATGGCAACACCTATGTGCCCAAGCTTGGCGCCGTAAATGTTCCTGCCCCGCTTATTCAGAAGCTGCAGGATTTGAACGCGGAGGTTACTGTCTACTCGGCAGAAGAAGCGCAAATAGAACTGKATCATGTCAACTTAGACGCTGTGCTAGTCATGAATGGAACTACACCGCAATTAACCCTGGAAGGCAGTGATCCAAGCAAGAACAAAGCTGTTCTCTTCCTGCTGCAAAAGTCACTRCAAAGCTCAGCCCCGACTGGCACCGCATCCGTACTTGCGCCAACGATATCGTATTTACACGGTGCCGCTGATATGGCCGCTTTTGACAATTTCGGACCGGTACTTATTGGATTTTTCGTTTTCTTTTTCGTCTTCCTACTGTCAGGTGTGTCCTTCTTGAGAGAACGTACAGGCGGGACCTTGKAACGATTGCTCGCTACACCTTTGCGTCGATGGGAGATCGTTGTGGGGTACATCCTTGGTTTTGGAATCTTCACTACCTTGCAAGCGACACTTATTGCTTGGTTTGCAACGAGCGTTCTCGGCTTGATGATGGTAGGATCCTTCTGGTATGTGCTGCTGATTACCCTGTTGCTGGCTCYGGCTGCGCTCTCCTTGGGAACCTTGATTTCTGCCTTCGCGAACAATGAGTTCCAAATGATTCAGTTCATCCCGCTCATCATTGTGCCTCAGGTCTTCTTCTCCGGTTTGTTCAGCTTGGATACAATGTCTGTCTACCTACGCTGGATTGGTCATTTGATGCCGCTGTACTATGGCGCTGACGCTCTGCGGAATATTATGATTCGCGGCGCAGGCTGGGATCGCATCTGGCTTGATGTGCTTGTACTTGCAGCCTTTACACTCGTCTTTATGATCTTGAATATTGTGGCATTAAAGAAGCATCGTAAGATATAATGGATGGATGTCTAGAACGGAGAAAGAGGTGAATGCAATGTCCGAGATCGAGCCATGGTTAACTGAACTGCTGCGTCTGAACGACGAAGAAGATAAAATGACCGATAAACAGATTAAGATTGTTCAAGCGGCTGTGGAGATTTTCTCTGAGAAAGGTTTTGCAGGCTCCTCTACAAGTGAGATTGCACAGAAAGCTGGCGTCGCTGAAGGCACGATCTTCCGTCATTACAAAACAAAAAAAGAGCTGCTCCTCTCGATCGTAGCACCGATGATGTCCAAGCTCATTGCACCATTTGCGGTTAAAGATTTTACGAAGGTTTTGGAAGCGGATTATCCCGATGTCGAGCAATTCCTACGTGCAATTATTGTGAATCGCTTAGAATTTGCGCGCAGGCACTTTCCAGTCATCAAAATCTTCATGCATGAAATCCCGTTCCACAACGAGCTTCGCGAACAATTTAAAGAAACAGTGGCCGTTCTGGTGCTGGAGAAAGCTTATAAAGCCATTCGGCATTTCCAAAAGCAGGGGCAAATCATTGAACTCCCTGCGCCAACTACAATGCGTCTGATCGTTTCCACGATAGTCGGCTTTCTCATTGCTCGTTTTCTTCTTGTCCCTGATGCGGACTGGGATGAAGAGAAAGAAATTGACTATACGATTAAGTTCATTTTGTATGGTCTGTCGCCACGATAGCGTGCTGTTGCAAACAAAAAGCTGCACCCCCTCTCCTTCCGGAGAAATGGATGTGCAGCTTTTCTGTGTACAGCTAAACCGCTCGTTGCGCGGTAGTTTGGCGATCAACCATAATGAAGCGCTGCAGCAGTAAGATCGCAGCTAGACAAAGCACGCCGCCGATGATGAACGGCAGCGAATGGGCGATCGCGAACACCGCTCCGCCAAGGAGCGGGCCTGCTATGCGGCCCAGGCTGTCCATGGAGGAGCTGAGGCCTGTCGCGACGCCTTGTCCAACCTTCGTACGCTGCGTAATCAGCGACGTCACACACGGTCTGATCAGCGCGTTGCCTGCGCCGAAGACCGACAAGTAAATCGCAGCGGTTACGACGCTGCTGGAGTACAGCAGCAGGAAGAAGCCAGCTGCTGAAAGCAATAAACCGATGCCGATAACGAGCTGTTCGGCACCTTGTTTCACGAGGCGGCGTACGACGCCGCCCTGGATCAAGGCGCCGACGATGCCGCTCGCGAGGAACATCATGCCGATGTCAAACGGCGTAGCGCCGATTTTGTCCATTTGATAATACTGAAGCGTTGCTTCAAGTCCTGCCAACGTGAACGACACGAAGAATGACAATACGTACAAGTACTTAGAAGCACCATCGAAAGCAGTCCAGCGCGAAGGCGCTTTTTCTTTCGAAGATCTGCGTTTGTCCGATGTCAAGGATTCTTTAAGTATCACAGCCGCTAAGAGGAATGAAGCAAATGAAAGCGCAGCAGCTACAAAGAATGGCGTGTACGTTCCCCATTTGCTAACAATTCCGCCAAGTGCTGGTCCGAAAATAAAGCCTAGCCCAATCGACATCCCAACCATGCCCATACCTTTGGTCCGATTCTCTGCCGTTGTAATATCTGCTACATAAGCTACAGCACAAGCTGTCGCCGCGCCTGAGAATAAGCCGCCTAGAATACGGGATACATACATGATCCATAAATGATCATTGGCGAAGCCGAAAATTAAGAAACTCACACTAAAGCCCAGCAGTCCGATTAGAATTATCGGTCTACGCCCAATACGATCCGATAAGCCTCCCCAGATAGGAGACATTAAGAAGGAAGCTGCCGAGTACACCGACAAGAGTACGGCGTTATGAAACTTCGCTCCCGCTCCAGTCACGACTTCTGGCAACACTGGAATGATAATTCCGAAACCAATAAAGATCGTCATCAGCAACAACATGATGATTCCAATCTGTTTATTCATGATGCATTAAGCCTCCAAACCAATTCTTTTTCCTTATCGTACCATACCTTTTTTGGGGATGGAAATGAACATTTGAAGAACAAGTAACAAGATAAGTACAAATCCACTCGTAAGGAATGGCGCATGATATCCATATACGTCCCAAAGCTTACCCGACACAATAGGGCCTACTATCATCCCACATCCTTCAATCGTGAGGAAAAACCCCCAAACTGCCCCTCTTTTCTCAGGCGGAATGGCAGAAGCAATCAACGCATTCCAAGAAGGAATAATGAAAGCATAACCTACACCAAGCAGCGCCACTAAGATGTACAGCATGCTCATGGATTTCACGTAAGTGAAAAGAAGTAAGGCTGCTGCACTAAGTGTAAACCCGATAAGTAAAAACGGGCGAATCCCTAAGCGGTCTACCATTTTGCCCATTGGAATCAGAAATATAACGGTAACCGCACCTCCAGCGACCAAAAATAGGCTGTATTGAAAGGAAGATAGCATCAATACTTCTTTGGCATAGAGCGTAAGAATCGGCGTTAATATCCCTAGCGCAAATGTCTGAGCAAACATAGCCGGAAACATCAGAGGGCTTATCGACATCGATTTCCGAACCTCGCTTAAATAGGTAGATACTCGATGTAACCAAGTAGGCTTTTGTACGTGATGCAGCTTGAGGGCAACCTGTTCCTCCCCTAAACCACGAGCCGTGTTAGCTACCTTCTGTTTGCGTGGAAGCATGAGCGCGACCAGCACGACTACCCTCATACAGCCGATAAGCAGCTTGAATGCAAAGGCATAGTTATTTTCACCAACGAAGAAGTTAATCGCCACAGGACCAAGCCCTACCCCAGACAGCCATGCCATATAAACGACGCTCATGATCGTCGCTTTCCCCTCATCCCCTGCTACTTCAGTCGTTCCTGTAATAACACATGGCCACAATGGGGCTGTCCCAAATCCGAGTAGTGCACAACCAACGATCATCCACAGATATTGGGTTGTGATTGCCATGATAATAACGGAAAGGAAAGTCAACAACACACCTGTTAGCATAGTTACACGATATCCTAGCCGATCAATAATCCATCCCACAGGTGTACGTAATACATTATCGCCAATATATTGCGCAGCCAACGTCCATCCGATAACAAATGCAGAAGCACCGAGCGATGTAGTCATGTAAACCGGCAAAACAGTTAAAAGCAAGGCTCCCTTTACAAATTCTACGACGAACATAATAATTAACAATTCCATCACAAATGGTGAGAAAAGCCGATTATCCCGCCATTTCCGCATCCAAATCATCCGATTTCTCCTTTTATTTGCCTATTTATACTTCTCCGTGTTAGTTTGACCCCATTTTGTGCAAACTATTTTGAAAAAATTAACTTGCATCAAATCTCTAGTTTGATATACTCATTTTGTTTGTTGCAACTTTTGAACAAGCAATCCACGATAGAAGGGAAGCGATAATCAGGTGGATCATACCCGTACACCCCTGTTCTCTGCATTGCTTGCGCATGCGGAAAGAAATCCAATTCAGTTTCACATTCCTGGCCATAAAAAAGGAGTCGGCATGGACCCGGAGTTTCGTGCTTTCATAGGCGATAATGCCCTTTCCATCGACCTCATCAATATAGCACCGCTAGATGATCTTCATCAGCCGATGGGCGTTATTGAAGAAGCTCAGAAGCTGGCTGCGCATGCGTTTGGCGCGGATCACACGTTCTTCTCTGTGCAAGGCACGAGCGGAGCGATTATGACAATGATTATGACCGTTTGTTCCGAAGGCGATAAAATTATCGTGCCGCGGAATGTCCATAAATCCGTACTAGCCGCAATTATTTTCGTTGGAGCTAAGCCTGTTTTCATTCAACCTGCTCGTGATAAAAATCTAGGAATTGATCACGGCATTCCGACTCGTTCTGTTCGCCGTGCACTCGAAAAGCATCCGGATGCGAAAGCCGTGCTTGTCATTAATCCTACCTATTATGGTGTATGTACGAACCTTAAGGAAATCGTAGATCTCGTACACAGCTACAATATGCCCGTACTTGTAGATGAAGCGCACGGTGTCCTTATTCATTTCCACGAGAAACTGCCGATGTCCGCTATGGATGCTGGTGCTGATATGGCGGCTACAAGTGTACATAAGCTTGGTGGTTCCATGACGCAAAGCTCCGTCCTCAATGTAAAAGGAAATCGTGTGAATCCGAAACGTATTCAGACGATCATTTCGATGCTGACTACGACGTCGACTTCGTATATTTTACTAGGTTCGTTAGATACCTCTCGCCGTCACCTTGCTCTGAACGGACGTGAAATGGCAGAACGCACGATTCAGCTTGCTCACTACGCGCGCAAGCAAATCAACGAGATTCCGAACCTCTATTGCTTCGGGGAAGAAATTCTCGGGGATGAAGCCACTTACGCTTATGATCCTACCAAAATCTGCGTACACGTTCGTAAGCTAGGTGTCACGGGCTTTGAAGTAGAGAATTGGCTGCGAGATCACTACAATATCGAAGTCGAGATGAGTGACATGTACAACATCCTCTGTCTTTTCACACCAGGAGACACACCAGAGAATGTAGACATTCTATTAACGGCTTTGCGAGAGTTATCTCACATCAATGATGATGTTGCCGAAGTTAAAGAAGTTGTCATCAAGGTTCMTGCGATCCCACAATTGACATTGACACCACGTGATGCTTTCTATGGAGAAACGGAAATCCTTCCTTTTAAAGACTCTGCCGATCGTATCATTGCTGAATTCATCTATGTGTACCCGCCCGGCATTCCGATCTTGCTCCCTGGTGAAGTTATTACACAGGAGCTAATTGATTATATCGTTGAGCATGTAGAGGTCGGATTACCTGTTAAAGGGCCTGAAGACCGTAGTGTCCAACAGGTGAAAGTGATCGTAGAAACACAAGCCATCTTCTAAGCTCTCTACCCTGAGGGATATATTGTAAAACCGTTTACATGATGCTATGATATGGGTGATGTTTTGCGAATGAGGTGATCAAGGAATGGCTCAAAGCGCTTATATTAAATTCGTAACAGGATCCGCTGTCGCGGCACTTACCTTGGATGAAATCAAGGACAAGCTGCTGCATTATCGGGATCAACTTAGCCTGACAGCCAAACAGCTTGGTTGGGAGTATGACGAAGCCGGATTCCCTTATACGATTGAGACGAAGCCGGAAGGCGAAGGCAAATGGTTTTATTTGAAAGGCACCAACGCTTTATATCATACGATCGTGGTTGGGGTCGGTTCTGAACAAAACCAGGAGCAAGAGCGCCAGTTCGTGCAATTCGTATTACCTGACAATGCCACACATGGTGACAAGAGCAAAGGCAATGAATTCTGCAAATATTTGGGCAAACTTCTGAAAGCTGAACTTCATCTATTTAACGGTAGAATCATGTATTTCAATCCTAGAAAATGAATGAACACAAACAGAAACCCCCTAACAGATCACTCTGCTAGGGGGTTCTTATGTATAGCTCTTATTCTTCGCCTTCTTGAGCCACGATTTCATTGTAAATCGTTACTACACGTTCCCACTCTTCTTCATCTTCAATGTTAACGAGGAATGCATCTTCGTCCTCTTCTTCAACACGGAAAATCACGCCGTCTGCTTCAGGATCATTACGATCGAGTAAAACAGCATACGCTTGCTCCTGAGATTGGAAGGTATATACCATGACCATTTCATGTTCTACACCGTTCTCGTCCGTAACGATAAAAACGTCTTCCCCTTGCTCGTCGTGATCGTGGTCACAGTCCGGGCCGTGCACATGCTTCTCATCGCTCACAGGCAGAACCTCATTTCATTAAGTAATAAGTTACTTAAATATCCTAACATTTTCATATTAAGAGGTCAAACCAGATAATCCCTGCTTGCTTTACTCCGATTGAATTTGCTTTTCCGAAACGACAGAGTACTCACTGCTTCCATTTTGCTGCATAGCAAACTTAACAACATAGGTACCCGCTTCATCGAATGAAACACCATAGACAGGAACCTTCAACCAGAACGATTCTTTGGAATCGGAGATTGATTTCTCGACAGGTGTAATTACACTTTTTCCACTTGGAGAAACAATGGAAACGCGAACGGAATTAATGCCTGTTTTCAAGTTATCTACCTGTGCGAACACGATAAAATCCGCTTGTTTCCCTCGTTCAACAACGCCGAAAGGGACGATCGCCGAATCTTTACGAACTTCCGTTGTAAAGAACATATGTACATTKGGCTTGAACAAATAAGCTGTTTTACTCGAATCATCCCATCTGAGAAGGGACTGTAGAGCATCGCTCATTGCACGTAATGGAAGTACCGTCTTGCCATCCACAATAAGCGGCGGAACATCGGAATCTGCGAATTCCTTCGTTTGATTGTTTACGACTAATCTAGCGATACTATACCCTTTATAATCCCCCCATATCGATGAGGCTACCACCGCAGCCGTACTTAAAACAAAGAACACAACCATCAACGTAAAAATGCGCTGAACTTTCATCTCTCTTTAACCTCCAACCTCGTTAGTCATCTGTCTGTCTGCATCTTTATACGCCGATGTTTAGGAAGAGTTGCGATGAATTTAACATTTTGCAATAAAATTCAGTACACGCTTAATATATGCTTCTGATTCTAGCTGAAAGGTACCGACATGCCCTGCTTTCTCTGTAATCCATAGCTCAAAATCCTCTGGATGACGCTTGTACATCTGGGAACTATTGGTATAAGGGATAGCTTGATCGTCTTTACTGTGAATGAACAAGATAGGCCTTGGCACAATCCGGTCAACGGCAGCTAATGCATCAACAGCATGTGGATTCACGCCAATCAATTTTGGCAAAATAAATAGAATCAACGGGGTAAAAGGGTAGCGTGGAAGCTTTGACCACACCGGCAAGTTTTCTTTGAGATAAGGAAGTAATTGACTAAATGCGCTGTCCGTAATGACACCTGCCACATCTTTCGCCTCCGCAGCAGCTAAGATCGACGACGTGCCTCCCATCGAAAATCCAAGTAATATTATTTCCGTTGGTTTGCTAGCATAGGTCTGTACCCAATCGATAGCGCCAAGGATGTCTTCCTTCTCTAGGAAGCCAATTGTGGTTGTTTTCCCTTCTGACCGTCCTGAATTCCGAAAATCAAACATCAGAACATGATAGCCTGCATTCACAAGTACTTGAGCCAATGACAAGGCTGGAAGACCTTTTTCTAGACGTGTACCCGCATAACCATGTGACATGATGACTGTCTTGGTTTCAGGTAAGGACGGCGCTTTGGGCGATTCCAAGTACCAGCCATCTAACAGCACCCCCTCTGTTCGGCTTGGGAATGAGACATCCTTTCGGTGCAAGTTATAATTCTCTGCGGTATCATCCACAATCTTCCGTTTAGGATGCGTTAATTGCCACCCCACGTAGGTTGAAAGCCCAACAACACCAAGCACAATCAGCAAAAGAATACTACTAACAAGTAACCCAATCATTATGAAATCAACACCTTCTATTTGTTTACTTTCACTTTACTGTTTCTTTAATTCTATATATAGTGGTTGAAAGACAGCAACCTCCCATGTTACATTAGAAAAAGATGGATTTTGTCGAAAATTGGAGGACACTGAATGAGTTTGCAAATTCAAATGTTGGGAACCGGCAGTGCCTTTTCCAAATTGTATTACAATACAAGTGCAGTAATTCGAACTACCGATGCCACTATTCTTATTGATTGTGGACCCACAGTGCCTAAATCACTTAGCGAGATTGCGATAGAGCTCGATCAAATTGATGGAATTCTTATTTCACATATTCATGCTGATCATATAGGCGGCCTTGAAGAAGTAGCCTTTCGTTTATTCTATCAATATAACCGCAAACGTGTGACGCTTTATGTTACAKAGGCATTAGCTGAAGTTCTTTGGGAAAATAGTTTGAAAGGCGGACTCTATAATCCGGAGGATGACTTCCATCAGCTTCAGGACTATTTCGAACTGGTTTTTCTACAGGAAAGAGTACCTTATCAACTATCTCCAGAGCTAACAATTGAAATCATCCCTACCTTGCACATTGCCCAGAAACTTAACTATTCGATGTTCATTAATCACCGGACATTCTATAGTGCTGATTTGCAATTTAATAAAGACTTTCTCATCAACGAAGTTGCCCATACAAGAAATTGTCACACCATTTTTCACGATTGTCAATTAAACGGACCTGGATATGTTCACACAACATTGGAAGAACTACTTACCCTTCCAGAGGATATTCAGAAACTCATATATTTGATGCACTATGACGATCACATGACAGAATTCATTGGTCAAACAGGTCCCATGACCTTTATCCACAAACATGAAATCATCGAGATCTCCGATTGATCTTGCTGCAAACTGAAGCCTTGAGAATTCATTTTCTCAGGGCTTCTTTCGATAATTCCCCCCTTCATTTTTCATTTTTTTTTCGTGAACAGCAGGGATTTTATGACAAGCATAGAACATGTCACAAGAGTGTATGAACGGAGGAAATTTCCAATCGGGAGCTGATACGGTGAATATCAATGGGTTTTATTTTGTGTATGTAATCTTGTATGGCCTATATACGATTTATCTGCACTCGGACTTGAATATCCCTTTGTTTCTTCTAGCTGTTTGTCTATTTGTCTTATCCGTTCGATTCCACTCTTCACACCCGGCTATGCCTTATCTTCAACTACTCCTCATTGGTTCTCTTCACGCACTTGGACAATCTGCCTTATGCTATCCTTTATATTTATTAACGCTTTCACATTATTCCTTCAAGGAAGAAAATACGTGGAGAGCATGGGGATTTTCCGTAAGCGCTATGATCATTTATTTATCTACGGTTAATTTCATCACGCATTCGGCATCTAGGGAATCCATGTTTGGATTCATGAGTATCCTCGACTTTGCTGCCGTCACTTGGCTAACGCGAACCATCCATCTCCGCAGTGGCAAATTGGAACGTATCCGCAATGAGCGACATTTATTAACGCAAAAAGACTCCCTTACTGGTCTCTATAATTATGAAGAATGTCATCGAAGACTCGAGCAGCAAATCAAACTTCATCAACCCCTTGTGCTGTTTCTTATCGACTGCACGGATCTGAAGGCAATGAATACCTCTGGCGGATTTCAAGCTGGTAATTTCGTGCTAAAGCAAATGGCTGATCTCCTTCAAATCCTATTCAAAGAAGCACTATTTATCTCGCGATATGGCGGCGATGAATTCGCTGTCGTTATGCCGCTTAACAAAGATTTTCTGACAACAGCCTCCTATCAGCAGAAGCTTGATTCTGAACTCCCTAAGCTTACTGGGATCCAAAATACATATGGTATTGCCATCTTTCCTCAAGACGCGTTGACGAAAGATGATCTTATTTTGCACGCGGAGCATAATCTATTTATGAAGAAACGTGAATCTTGGTTAAAACGTGAAGAGCAAATGCAGCGCTCAGAGAAACTACGTGTCGTCGGTGAACTAGCTTCTGGTATGGCTCATGAGATTCGAAATCCCTTAACAACGGTTAAAGGTTTTCTGCAATTATCAAAAGCAAGCGATTACAATATTGAAAATTGGTATGGACTCATCATGGATGAGATTGATCGGATGAGTGATTTAACTGGTGAGTTCCTTCAATTCTCCAAACCACACCAAACTGTCTTTCAAACCCATTCGTTGAATGAATGCGTGCTCAAAGTTATTTCGCTCATTGAGTCCGAAGCGACCAGCTCGGGACATGAGATCCATTTTCATGAGTCAACCTATGCCGTTCACATGCTTATGGATCAAGATAAAATGATACAACTCTTGTTAAACATGATGAAGAATGCTTGCGAAGCCATGGAATCAAACGGTTCCATCCACATGAAATTAAGCCGCGATCAGAAGAACGCGACTTTAGTCATTGCGGATAATGGTCCTGGCATACCGAGTGATCAACTCGACAAGATTTTCCATCCCTTCTTTACAACCAAAGAAACGGGTACAGGTTTGGGATTATCGATTTGCTATAAAATCGTTCAGGATCATCAAGGTACATTAGAAGTAGAGAGTGAGCTCGGTATAGGGACACGATTTATTCTTACTTTCCCACTTGCCGTTAATATGACCAATGGGAATGACAATTCAGCTGTAAGTTAAAGAGTTTTCTTCATTCTGACATGCAAAATTCCGGCATCATAGAAAGGCTCATCGGAGATCACCGTATAGCCTAACTGACTGTAAAAGCCTTCTGCTTGACATTGCGCATCTAGAATTGCATATTTGCAACCAAGCTCGAGAGCCTGTTGTTCCATAGCATGTATGAGTTGTTTCCCAAGGGATCTTCCTCTATACTCTTTCAAGACAGCGACACGTTGCAATTTGGCTGTTGCTTCTTGGTATTCATACCATCTGGAAGTCGCAATCGGAGCTTCACCATCCATGATGAGCAAATGATGGCAGGCTTCAGGAGACTCGTCCTTTTCATCCATCTCAAGATGTGCGGGTACTTGCTGTTCATCCACAAATACGTTAAATCGCACAGCAAAACAAGCTTTCAATTGATCCATTGTTGTAACACGAATAGTTTTCATGTGGGCATCTTCCTCTCTAAGATCGTTTCTTGATCTTATCCCATTCCGAAAAAGTTGTCCACATGAGTGATTACACATTTTACTTTCGTTCCAATAAGTAGCTGCAAGCACCAATCGCAAATCCTAACAGAGCACCAGCTGCAACTTCCCGTGGTAAATGACCTAATCGTTCCTTTAGCGCTTTCCTTCTTCTGGCGTGATAGATCCCCGGGTGTTGCTGGGCAATCCGCTCCACCTTTTCGTCTAAATCATTCACTTCTACTGCGATTTCGCCAGCGGATCTACGAATGCCCATCGCATCATACATGACGACAGCGCCGAATATGGAGCTCACCGCGAAATCTATGGCTGAGAAGCCTCTTTTCATCCCAATGTAGGTAGCGAGTGCCGTAACGCCAGAAGAATGCGAACTTGGCATACCACCAGTTTGAACCAATTGTGACCAATCCCATTTTTTACTGAACATATACGTTAATGGTAATTTGATGGCTTGAGCGGCTCCAATACCGATCACAGCTGTAGTCAATGCTCGATTCATTTCCATTCACCTCACTACTAGCATCCATCACAGGTTTAGATTCTATGCGCAAAGTTTGCTATACTAGACACATTGATTCTTATGTAAGGAGTGTGACTGATGAATATCGCTTTTTTCCTGTTACCTAAATCCGAGGTCATTACCGCGACTCCACAAGCAACCCTTCGTCAAACGTTGGAGCGCATGGAGTATCATCGATATACCGCTGTTCCGATCCTTTCTGATGATGGTCATTATGTAGGAACCGTTACGGAAGGAGATTTACTTTGGTTTCTCAAGAATGCAGCGCATATCGGCTTTGAGAACGCTCATCGCCATGTACTTGAAGAGGTTCCTTTACGTGTTAAAAATAAACCCGTTCATATTCATGCCGAGATGGTTGACCTGATTGATTTGGCAAAAGCACAAAACTTCGTACCTGTCGTCGATGATTCCGACAAATTCATTGGAATTGTCAGACGTAGCGAAATTATCGAGTATTGCGCCAAACAAATGAATTTACAAGCCAACGTTGTACAGTCCTAATTTTTTATTTTATAGGCATAGTAAAAAGGCTGAGAGACTCAGCCTTTTTTGCTTTTTTTACATGGGATAATGTTACTGCACTTGTCCATTGGAAGAAGCCTTAGACGAGACAAATTCGCTCGCCCAGTCAACCATCCCATTCATTAATGTCAAAATGAGATTCACCGCATCCTTTTCCGTTAGCGAGCCATTCGATTGACTGCTGACGTACTGGGACGTTTTTTGTTCCAGTTTCACGACTAAATCTTTAATTTTCAAAAGTTCATTCGCCAAATCAGTCACTTGCTGATTATTCGAATTTCCTTGGTCTGATTTCATATTTTGACCTTGATTTTGACCTTGGTTCTGATTCTGACCCTGTGGTTGGCCTTGAGCTTGTGATTGACCTTGACCTTGACTTTGACTTTGACCTTGACCTTGGCCTTGACCCTGGGACGTATCTTGTGTCGAGTTGTTTGACGCAGCAGTTCCATCGCTAGAGGAAGCTTGCTGCTGCCCCTGGCTGTCTTGTGAGCCTTGCGCACTTGAGATCAACATTTTTTTGACTTGCTCTAATTCAATGAGTACCATATCATTTTGTTTGGTTAATTCATCCATTTGCAGCTTGAGATCCTGTGTTTTGATCATGTTGTCGAAACCCTTCCTTCCCTTATTTCACAGCACCGCATGCAATACGCTTACCCGAATTGCCAGAAGGATCTGTTTTCAAGTCATCTGCTTTCTCATGAATAACTAAACTAGTTCCGCCCGGTTTAAATAGCGAGTTAGGCTTATCCTTTTCTAAGACGACGGCTTTCGTAACACTGCTAAATCGTCCATTACCTTGTGCATCTACAATGAGATTTGGCAAATCACCGGCATGTGCACCCTTCGGATTAAGGAAGCCATGCTCCTTCATATGTGGATTGAAATGCACTCCTGCCGAATCAAACGTTGGTGCTTCACATATAGCCTTCTCATGAATGTGCAGACC
Organism: Paenibacillus sp. 01T442; assembly: GCF_056398345.1. NCBI lineage: Bacteria > Bacillati > Bacillota > Bacilli > Caryophanales > Paenibacillaceae > Paenibacillus > Paenibacillus sp. 01T442. Next base: position 9,520 of record NZ_JBFTPF010000042.1, on the reverse strand, counting down.
ATGAAGGCCAGGAGAAAGTCCGCTGACTTCTACATCGATCTGTACACCGTCTCTTACAGCGGTTAATTGCGCAGAACCTACTGATTGGTTATTAGATCCTATGAGCGCTACACGAATCGTTTCCGGCGATGTGGTGGCTTCTGATACTGAGGTACTTCGAACTGATTGGCACCCTGTCACTATCACGAGACCCAAGCTTGCTGTCATTATCATTTGAACTGTTTTCATTATGTACAATCCTCCTGTAATACTTCACATTGGTATATTCTACCCTTAGGATGCACAACTGCCCMTCACGATAACCACATAACAACTAACAAATTTTCTAATTCCTCCTTTGAAAAGGCAAAAAACCTGCAATCTTTCGATTACAGGCATCCTCTTCCATGTTCGTTTTAAATGAGATTATAAAATAGTCATGAGCTTAGCGATGATTTGTAGGTTTTCTAATTTTCGTTTGTAAAAGTGAAATTCCACCTTCGTATGCTCAACCGCGTCTTCCATCTGTAGAACCTGTTTTTGCAACTCTTTCGTGTATGGCCATAATTCCGCCTGCCGCTGCAGCTCATTCTTTCCTGTTACGAGCCCTTCACCAATGACTTCATACTCCTTCGTTAGAAGCATATGCTTTGCCCAATTCAATTCAGATACGGCATCGACATAAATGGCTTCCGCTTGTTTCAACAATTCCGGTACAAGTTGTAGCTCTAAAATAACATCCGACCGATTCATTCGGATTCCTCCTATGAGTTTTCATAGAAACTCAGCATAGTAAAACATTAAATATTGTTGCTTAGCCTCATTTATATTCATAGCAAAATAAAACATGCATACAAGCTGAAACCCTCTAAAATAGCGGGTTTTCTCCTTGTATTCGACTTATTTTGCATGACAATTCCGCTATAGAATGACAAAACTATTAAGACTACATTAAATCTGATAGATTCGCTCTCAACCTACTTGTATAACCTATTAGAAGTGCTACAATGTTACTATACGTATCAGAGGAGGTGACAAAAATGAGCCAAGAAGAAGAAGTAGTACAACAAAATGAGCAAGAAGAAAACTCTGCTGAATCCACTGAAGAAGTGGTAAGTCAAGAGGCTGAAGAAGTAATCGCTGAAGCGATTGAAGAAGCAGCTGCTGCAGAGGAAGAAGCAGAACAATCCGAAGAATAATGTAACCGTTATCATACATGATCAAATATCCCCCTCAACTTCACAGTTGGGGGTTTATTGATTTTACATACTAAAATTTTTTTTAATTTCAGCGAATAAATATTCTGAACATTCAAATAATACTGGTGTACCAATAAAAAGGAGATGATTTTGAATGGCTAACAGATCAAACACTTTAGTCGTACAAGAAGCAAAGGCAGCACTTGATCAAATGAAGTATGAAGTCGCTCAGGAAATTGGTGTCCCTCTCTCCCCATCTGGTTACAACGGTAATTTGGCAACACGTGATGCTGGCTCAATCGGTGGCAACATCACAAAAAGATTAGTGCAAATGGCTGAACAATCTTTAGGCGGCTACAAACGCTAATCCTTTGATGTAGGAGCAAGCTCAAAAAAGACTGAATCACTCGATCCTCCTTAGAGTGACTTCAGTCTTTTTTCTATTTCCTTCAAATTCCTCTGATTTCCCTTGAATTTCCTCACCAGTTTAAGCTAACATCTATAATTAATCCTCTGGTTTTAGTATGATTACCTTGCTTGGATACCCGAAAAAGGAGTGTTGAAACCATGACCACGCAATACGAAATTTTCCGCGATCCTTTCCGCATGTTAATTCTTCTGGCCACATTAGTGAGCGAAAAGCAAAACGAACCAGCCCTGCAATTTGACAAAGTACCTTTTTTCGAAAATGATACCTTTCTTATTCAGCATGACAAGTTTGTGTATAAGAAAAATCTTACAGAAATTACTTGGTTTCAATTTTTGGGAAGAGACATCGCTTGCAGTAAAGACCTCACACGTGAAGAGTATAACAAAATGTTCGTTGATTGCCTTGCGTCCTTATACCACATCACATAAAAAAAAGAAGGAGCTGATCACTTGGATCTGCTCCTTCGATTATTTCCATTACTTCTTCTTCACTTCTTCTACGAAAACGTCACTTGCGTCGCGCGTGCTTCCGAGCTCAAGAATCGTATATTTCTTCTCGCCGATCATGATCACATCTTCCACTTCAGGTAGTGGGTCGCCAAGGTACACCGTACCTAAATACACATTACTACTCTTTAAACGTAAATTCCAACGATGTTGTTGTTTCGTCATAGCTAATCCTCCCAAACTCTAATGTTCTCAAGTTACCATAAATTCACGCAAGATGAAAGCTATACTAGGAAACATCGCTGAATTATGGTACATTAATTTCACTTCCATGACCAGATCGGAGCCATTCTCCTTCATTCCGCGGTCCAAAAAGAGACGAAAGCCTTATTCCATCCTGCATAAGCTGATTTTTTTCTGGCGGAAGTAACGCAGCCCAACAATTGACAATCTCTCGTTTTTTTGGTATATTGATACCTGTATCTATAAACGACTTGTTAGCTCAGCTGGGAGAGCACTATCTTGACAGGGTAGGGGTCAGTGGTTCGAGCCCACTACAGGTCATACCGTGAAAGCCTTGATAATCAAGGCTTTTTTCATTTATTTCCAACGCTATTTTCTTCAGTTTTGTACCTTAAATGAGCTACTGGTCATATTCTGGTCATATAGTGATTCATTATAAGGTTAACGGGATTTCATCTATAGGAAATTACCTAATCGTGCTTCCCATTAGCAACATAAAAAAAGCTGACCAGTGTGCGGTCAGCTTTTACTATATTCTACATCCTAGGCAGAAGCGAATTTATTAATGTCAGCAAATATTCTAACACGGTCGTATAGTCCGCTCCGCTTGATACTGCCTCCMCCATAGACAAGCAAAATGTTCTTGCCGTACGACTCAACCTGTTCGCTAAGCCGGTCAACCATTCCTTGACCAAAAAAAATGCGAGTTGGATTTTCAAATTCAAAATTGTTCATAGTTATATCTCCCAAAGTAGTCAATCAAAATCCAAGCAGGATAGCCCTAGCCGGAGCGGCCTCAATTCCCTTCAATTTCAGAGGAGCAAGGATGAAAAAATAGTAGCCTGCGACAACCTCTTTCAATCGCATTTTCCAGAATATGTAACGGCGCATCCAAATGAGCTCCAGTATGGTTATCGATAATAATTCTTGTTTCATAAATGGAACCCGTCTGATAGTCCTGAATGTTGCGAAGCTCCGGACGCTTTTCCGATTCATTGTTAAACACCTGCATATCCGGCTGAATGGTATCTGCTTCAGAAAAAATCATGAAAGCAAAAATTGTCGAAGCAGAAAAATGTAAAAAGAGCCTCCGAATATCATTTTTAAATACATATAATAAGAATAGTGCAGGTCGAATACAATCATTCGACCTACACTCTTTGCAGTTGAGTATAACAATTCTATTTTTTCAGACGAATCACGTTCCATGAAACTTTAGGCAGCTCAGCTGTCAACAGCCCATTGTCTAATTGCACTGTTCTGTTATTATGCGGAACTACTTGATCAGGTTTATCTTGTGAATTCACAGCTTTCAAATCTTCATTTTCCAAAACGATATGTTCGATCGCTTTATAGCCTGCAAATTCTCTAATTTCACATTCCAAAACAAGCGTGCGCTTCTCGTCACGATTAACAGCAAAGATCGTAAGCTCTTCCAGTTCCTCATTGTATACTGCTGCAGATTCAAGATAAGGCACATCCGTGAAATCTTTACTGTCATATACCGGGGACCAGACCAGTGGAAGTAGAGCCGTTCCTCTTCCATATAGCGATGCATGCATAAATGGATAAAAGATAGTCTGGCACCAGCTCGGACCGCCTGTCGTTGTCATTATAGGTGCGATCACATTAACAAGCTGAGCCAAACAAGCCATTTTTACGCGGTCTGCATGCTTCAGCAAAGTGATCAACATACACCCTACGACCAGAGCATCTTCGAAATTATACGTGTCTTCTAGTTGCGCGGGAGCAATTTGCCAAGGAGACATTTTTTTGTCGCTTTCCAAGGAGTGATACCATACGTTCCACTCGTCAAAAGAAAGATGAATTTTCTTTTTGCTGCCTTTTTTGGTTTGTACGTAATCTGCAGTGGCGATAACTGATCGGATGAATTGATCCATATCCATCGTGCGGGCAAGGTAATTGGAAATATCGTTTTGCGGATTGCCATAGTAGGTATGGAGTGAAATATAGTCTACGTGTTCGTAGGTATGCTCAAGCACTGTTGCTTCCCATTGTCCAAAAGTCGGCATTGCGCGRAAAGAACTGCCACATGCGATTAATTCAATAGAAGGGTCCACCCACTTCATCACCTTTGCTGTTTCGCATGCTATTCTTCCATACTCGTCAGCCGTCTTTTGGCCGATTTGCCAAGGGCCGTCCATTTCGTTTCCGAGACACCACATTTTAATATTGTGCGGATCTTTGTATCCGTGTGATTTTCTCAAATCGCTCCAATAGGTCCCACCCGGATGATTACAGTACTCGATCAAATTACGTGCTTCATCTACACCGCGTGTCMCTAAATTTACAGCCATCATAACATCTGCATTAACTTCTCTGGCCCATTGTACAAATTCATTCGTTCCAAAACTGTTTGTTTCTATGGTCTTCCAGGCAAGCTCCAGTCTTCTTGGTCTCTGCTCTACCGGCCCTACTCCGTCTTCCCAATTATAGCCAGAAACAAAGTTGCCTCCGGGATAGCGAATGACAGGAACTTTCAACTGCTTTACAAGCTTCATCACATCTTGACGGAAGCCTTTCTCATCAGCAGTTTCATGTCCAGGCTCATATATGCCTCCATAAACAGCTCGTCCAAGCTGTTCAATAAAAGAGCCATAAATCCGATTGTCAATATCTCCAATCTTGAAATCCTTATCTATCTTCATTTTGGCTTTTAATTGCTCCGTCACAATTCCACAACCTTTTCCAACATATTGAGGTAAATGTTACAGCTGGTTCCGTATTCTTCTAGCCGCAGACTCCATACAACTGTCGTTGACTTTCATATTTCGAATGGCATCTTCCGGTTGAAAACGCAGAGGACGTTCTCCATGAATGCTGGAGGCGAAATCATCAATTTGCAGCGCATATTGATTTAGTCTCGCAGTCGTCTCTATTCTGGTTGTACCGTTAATCGGCCGTGCTGTCTGCCTCACACAAATAAGTGAATGGCACTTCTATCCGCCCCTTCGCTCCATAAATTTCTAAAGTGTTTCGAAAGGACTACCACATGCCGCATTCAAAAGTAAGAGCTAATCCATCTGCAAACTCGATCAGACCTGAAGCCATCATATCCACATAATCATGAGCAGGGGATAAAAGAGCTGCTTATGGTTCCTTGTTCAAAATCAGCCTTGCAGCGCTGATTGGATAGCAACCTGCATCATACAGCGATCCTCCTCCCATCTCCCACTTAAAGCGTACGTTAGATGCGTTGTCCGCATCGTTAAAGGTAAACGTACCGTGGAGACCGCGAAGGTCGCCAATATTTCACCTTTTGCATTTTGTAAGTCATTTGAATCCAAGGCAAGATTATTCTCCTTTGCTTTTTGTAGCTGAATCTTAAGTTCTTTAAGCTTAGTTAAGGTATTCTTCTTTACCACCTCTTCTGCAGTATCTTCGTCAATCTTAATTTTCCAGAAATCTGTTTGGGTATTTATGTCGGTAATATCTTTTCGGAAAGTAACTTGTCTTTTTGAGTCTTAAAAAAAAACCATAAACTCTGCTTTCGTTATCCCTTCTCCATCGACAATAGCCAAATAGGAATCCGATGAAGCCTTTGATATTTTATAATAAAAAAAGGTACTGTCATAGCTACAATGACGCTCGCAACCAAGATTGCAAAACCTACTCTTTTCTTCAAGACAGTTCACCTCTTTTTCTATGACAGGATCAGGAATTTACAATAGGCCTGCGGTAAAAAGTAAGCTAGATAACACCATAATAGTCAGCATCAAGTAAATAACGACTTTAAACCATCGTTTTTTGGAAAGCACCACGATTCACTTCTTTTTCCACTGCTCTCGTAAAATAAATTTGGAGGAAGGCGCCGTGCGATGGCCGCCTTCCTCCAAACCAATTACTTATTTACTGCGAAATAATATTATGTGCTACAGCAGCAAGATCGATAATATCAATGACACCATCATTATTGATATCCGCACTTGCCAACCAGTTCGCATCAGTTGCGATTTCACCATAGTGACTTGCAACAATGGCGAGGTCTACGATGCTGAATTTATTGTCGCCGTTCAGATCGCCTGGAAGCGCTACGTGAATCGAAGCAAGGAATGTCTGAATTGCCGTATTCAGATCAATTGCCGCTTGACTTACTTGAGCCGGTGTGGCTGTAGCGTTATTGACTACAGCTTGCGCCGTCGCGATCGCCGTTTGTAAAGCCGCTTTCGATCCGGCTGGATATTGACCCGGATAGCTTCCTTCCACAGCCGTGTCGTACTTGGCTTGTGCAGATGCGATCAGCGTCGTCAAAGTCGATTTATCAACGACTGTAATTTGAGCGCTGCTGGTTGCGCCTTGCACTTGTTTCTCTACGCCATGGCTGTCGGAGACAACCACGCCCGACAAGGAGACTGTGCTGCTCGTAGACTGCGCAGTGGGATTTGCCAAGAAACTCAGCTTCAAGATCGCTCCACTATTGCTGCTGTTAATGGCATGAGTTGCCCCTTTACTCGCCGAGAGGATACGGATGTGCCCCGGTGTTCCAGTTTGGCTCACAAAAATGCCATCGATCAGCGAAGTAACCGCACTTAGTTGTAATTGTGTCGGATCATAATTAACGATCAAATCTTCGGCATAAATGCCACCAACTAAGATCGGATCCGGGTTGCTTAATCCATAGGTCATATCAAACGATTGGCCTGGATAAACGACTTGATGAGTATCATCAGGTCCAATTAAGTTGGATGTGATGACATCCAATAGATTTACAATAATATTGGCCACGGCTTTGATCGAAGTACCGTCAACCGTACCATTTACACTAATTGTTCCCGCACTTGCATAGCTTGCTGGATCAATCGCATCCCATGTGACTTGGAGAGATGCTGTTGTCGAGTCATTATAAGTTACGGTTACAGATGACGGTAATACCGGGGCAGTTCCCGCTGTTGTTGATACACTTACAGGGCTAATGCTTGTAATAAACGGTTGAACGGCTATAACGGATACGTTCGCTACTGCTTTCACCGTCGTGCCTGCAACCGTACCATTTACACTAAATGTTCCAACAGCAGCATATTTCGCAGGATCAATCTCATCCCATGTAACATTCAACGATGCAATCGTCGAGTCATTATATGTTGCTGTTACGACGGATGGAAGTACTGGAGCTGTGCCCGGATTAGTCGTTACGTTAACTGGCGCAATGCTAGCAACTGCTCTAGCTGTTACCGTTAAAGTCAATTTGGCTGCTATTGTGGTCCCGGCAACGGCCCCATCAATTGTAACCGTTCCTGGAGTCGCATACTGTGCCGGAGTTATATTCCATACGACGTCCACCGAAGCATTCGAACCGTTATCGTAGACCACATTCACTTTTGGCGGCAATACAGGCGCTACCCCAGCGATTGTTGAAGCAATTGCATTTGTAATCGATGTAATAGGCCCTGGGATAACTGTAACATTGACTTTGGCTAATACTGAGGTACCAGGTACCGTACCCCGAATAGTGAATGTTCCGGCTTGGTTTAACAAATTAGGATCATAGGTTTCCCAAGTCACTGGCACGTTGATATTATCAATCGAGCCGTCGTTATAATAAGCTTCGATTACCGATGGCAGGATAGGTGTTTGACCAACTAAAGTAGTGACATTTTCATCTGGTATGCTATTAATCGTCACTTCATTCGTTACCCTCACGAATACAGTTGCTTCAGCTTCGATATTCGTTCCGTCAACAACACCTTTTACTGTAAAGCTGCCAGGTGTCACCACTTGCGCAGGTGTCACTTGATCCCATATTACACTTGCAGTCACCGTTGAACCATCCTCGAAATTCTTGGTTACTTTAGGCGGGAGAACTGGCAGAACATCGTGCAGTGTGCTTACCTTCACCGGTTTTACGCTAATTGTCGGCGTAGCGTAAACCTTCCATTGCAAGATTCCAGTCCATTGTGTGCCTCTGGTTATAGTCATCCGTAATTTAGTCGTCGTGATTGGTGAGAATGTTGTTGTATTATACTTATTGAGCGCTACCCCGTTACCGACGGCCTTCGGAACATCCACATAAGCGGTGCCGTTCCAATACTCAAGCTTACTTGCCGTAGGCGCCAAGATTCCGCCGTTATCCGTCCACCAATATACGTCGGATTTGTTAATATTCACAGGAGTTCCCCAAGTGTACTCCACCCATTGCGTCTTGGGGGAACTATTCCAGTTACCATATGCCCCGCTGCCCTTACTTGTTGAACTGGCAGGATCACTGCGACCATCGTTAATGGCATTCAGATTTTCAAAAGATGATACAAAGGAAGTGCTAGGTGTTGCTTGTAAAGCTAAGTTAACAGAGTTAGGAAGAGCGTCTACAGTAACTGTGACATCAACAGATGTGGTCAATTCACCATCCGTGACATTGATAGTCAGCACGTAGTTTCCTGGTCTGTTAAATGAAGCTAACGTATTACCGGATGCATCTTTCGTAAAAGATACCTGGCCGCCCGCGACTCCGCTTTTCATCACCCAACTACTTTCAATCGTGGCGGAAGGTAATCCATCGTCCGTAATATTCGTAATCAGCTTCGCCTTTAAAGGAATTTTCGCCGTAGCATCTTGTTGAGCAATAACTACAGGAGGTGTATTGACAGCTTCCGGAGCAATCACGCCTGTATTGAAGACTTGGAATTCCTTAACGCCAACACTAGCTCCTGGTTTTGGAGTCATCAATACCCTTATTTTCTGTGCAGTAATCGTTGGGAATTGAACATGATTGTAGTTGGCTACGAGCTGTGATTTATATTGCTTAGGAATAACCGTCCAAGACGATGTTGCGTCGTTATAGTACTGGACCACATACATGGATGGCTCCCTGTAAAACACATCCGGTTTATCGTTATAGAAATATAGTTTGATATCGTCAAATGTTTTCGGTGATCCGAAGTCTGCCTGCAGCCATTCCTGCGCATTGGTCGACCCTTTTGTTCCCCAAATCGGAGGATTCGCAGTAAAAGAACCCGAAGTGAAGAAGTTACCGCTGATCGTAAATCCAGATTTCGTATTTGCCGCAGATGTTAGAGAATTTGTATACGAAGCTGTCATCGTTGTCGTTGGATCCAAAGACAGGTTTGCAGCGCCGCCAGATTCCGGCGACAAATCCACACCAGCTTTCTGGAATAAATCTGCAGCTCTGTTGTAGGTGTTCAAATCTACTCCACACCAGCTTTCTGGAATAAATCTGCAGCTCTGTTGTAGGTGTTCAAATCTAC